>NZ_JAKDLO010000245.1 GCF_030452765.1 Intrasporangium sp. | reverse complement strand
AGCTGACCTGAGAACACCCAGACGAGACACCAGTCCACTTGGCGCGGCATCTGACGCCCGGACGCCGCCAAGACTGGACCCGTGTCCAGTTCTCGTGGAGCAGATGGTGACCGACGTGTGGTCCTCGACGGCTGGGGACGTACTGGCGCTCAGCGGTTCACGACGGCGGCGATGACGGCGATCGCGATGAACAGCACGAGCGCCGCGACGGTGATCCGGTGCCGGAACTTGAAGTTCACTTGACTGCCTCGGGGGCAGGCTCGCTCGGGGTGGGGACCACCGGACGGTTCACGGCGAGGCTGAACCGGGGGTGGCCTTGGGCTTGGAAGCGCACCGCCACATTGTGCGTCCGTGCGGTCCAGACGGCCACGACGAGCAGGGACAGACCGACCATGATGGTGCCGATCGCGATGGTCCACCGGGCCCCGAACGCATCGCCGATCCAACCGATGACCGGCGCCCCGAGGGGCGTGCCGCCGAAGAAGATCGCCATGTAGAGGGCCATGACGCGCCCGCGCATCGCGGGGTCGACCGCGAGCTGCACCGTGGCGTTGGCGGTGGTGAGCGCGGTCAGCGACGCGAGCCCGGTGGGCACGAGGAAGACGGCGAACAGGGCATAGTTCGGAGCGATCGACAACAGCAACGTCGCGGCCGTGAAGCCGGCCAGCGCGACCAGCAGGACCCGCAGCCGGGGGTGGTTGCGGCGGGCGGCGATGAGGGCCCCACCCAGCGAGCCGATCGCCATGATCGAGCCGAGCAGGCCGTACTCCCCGGCGCCCTTGTGGAACACCTGCGTGGCCATCAGGGCCGTCGTCATCTGGAAGTTCATCCCGAACGTGCCGAGGATGAACACGAGGAACATCACCAGCTGGATGTCGCGACGTCCCCTGACATAGCGCAGCCCCTCACGAATCTGGCCCTTGCCACGCGACTTGGGCATCGGCACCAGCTCGGCGGCGTTCATCCGGGCCAGCGCGACGAGGACGAAGACGAAGCTCGCGGCGTTGACGAAGAGCGCGGGCGCGATCCCGACCATGGCGATGACCAGGCCGGCGACTCCCGGGCCGATGAGCCGGCCGAGGTTGAACGAGGCACTGTTGAGGGCGACCGCGTTGGCGAGGTGGTCGCGGTCGACCATCTCGGAGACGAACGTCTGCCTCGCCGGGTTGTCGAAGGCTGTCGCGACCCCTTGGGCGAACGCGATGAGGTAGACGTGCCACAGCTGCACGACCCCGAGGGCCGTGACGACGGCGAGCACGAGCGCTGTGAGCAGCAGCGCCGACTGGGTCATGACGAGCAGGCGGCGGTTCGGGACACGGTCGGCGACCAGGCCGGCCCACGGCGCGAGGATCAGGAAGGGCAGGAACTGCAGCCCGGTCACGATGCCGAGGGCCGAGGCCGACCCGGCCGTCAGGACGGTCAGGACGAGCCAGTCCTGGGCGACGCGGCCCATCCAGGTGCCGGTGTTCGACACGATGGCGCCGCTCGCGTAGATCCGGTAGTTCCGGATCCCGAGAGAGTGGAAGGTCGGGCTCACTCGCTGGCCACCTTGAGCAGGACGTCGCGCACCGAGGCGAGCAATGCATGCTCCTGCTCGCTGAGGCCATCGAAGCGCTGGAGCATCCACTCGTCCCGGTGGCGGCGGATCCGCTTGAGTGTCTTCAGTCCCTGCGGGGTCAGCGAGAGGATGACCTGCCGGCGGTCCTGGGGGTCGTCGGCGCGCGAGACGTAGCCCGCCTCGACGAGGCAGTTGGTCGTGCGCTTCATGCTCGGCGCGGAGACCCGCTCGATGTCGGCGAGCTCGCTGTTGGTGCGTGGGGCCGACTCGAGCCGGGACAGCACCGAGAACTGGTGCGGCGGCAGGAGCAGGTCGGACTCGTAACGCACCCGCCGGGAGATCCGCATGCAGGCGAGGCGTAGGTCGCTCGCCAGCCGCGCAAGCTCCGTGCGGCTCAGCGGCGCAACACCGCCCGCCTCGTCCACCATGTGCCTGCCTGTCGCCTGCCTACTCATGCTCCACTCTCATCGACCACTCGTTAGCATAACTCATTAGCCGGGCTAACCATTCCGAGGGTCGTGCGTCGGGCGCGCGAGAGGCCACCTACCGGTCAGCCGAGCAGCAGCGACTCGATCGGCGCCTTGGCGAAGAAGATGACGAACGCCGCCGCGATGACCCACAGGAGCGGATGGATCCGGCGCGCGTGCCCCTTGGCGATCTTGATCACCACCCAGGCGATGAAGCCGGCACCCATCCCGACGGTGATGTTGTACGTGAACGGCATGAGCACGATGGTGAGGAAAGCCGGGATCGCGACCTCCATGTCGCGCCAGTCGATCCCGGTCACCTGCTGCATCATGAGGAACCCGACGATGACGAGGGCGGGTGCTGCCGCCTCCGAGGGCACGATGGCGAACACGGGGGCAAGGAAGGTCGCCAGGAGGAAGAGAACTCCCGTGACCACTGACGCGAGTCCGGTTCGCGCGCCCTCGCCGACACCGGAGGCCGACTCGACATACGACGTGTTGCTGCTGATCCCGCCGGCGCCGCCGGCTGCCGCGGCGATCGAGTCGACGACGAGGATCCGGTCCGTCCGTGGCGGGTTGCCTTCCTCGTCGAGCAGACCGGCCTCGGCCCCGATCGCCACGATCGTGCCCATGGTGTCGAAGAAGTCGGCGAGCAGGAGGGTGAAGACGAACATCGCGGCGGTGACGATGCCGAGCTTCTCGAATGAGCCGAGCAGGCTGAACTGGCCGAGGATGCCGAAGTCGGGGGTGTTCGTCGGGTGTGACGGCCACTGCGGCACGCTCAGGGCCCACGCCTCGGGATTGGTCAGCGTGCCGTCCTTGTAGACTCGTGCTCCGATGTGGAACAGCGCCTCGAAGATCATCGCGAGCGCCGTGGCGACGATGATGCCGATCAGGATCGCGCCCTTGACCTTGCGGATGACGAGGACCGCCATCAGGAGCACCCCGACGACGAAGACGACGGTCGGCCAGCCGTCGAGGCTACCCCCGATGCCGAGCTCGCTCGGGACCGTTCCGTTCATCGGCGGCCGGGCAAAGCCCGCGTCGATGATGCCGATGTAGGCGATGAACAGGCCGATGCCGACCGAGATCGCAACCTTGAGCGGCCTCGGGATGGCGCGGAACACCGCGGTACGGAAGCCCGTCAGGACGAGTACGAGGATGATGACCCCCTCGATGACGACGAGGCCCATCATGTCGGCAAAGGTGATCTTCTCGGTCGCTGCGTGGGCCACGACTGCAGCGGCGATCAGGCCGTTGATGCCCAGACCCGCGGCGAGCGAGATGGGGAAGTTCGCCACGAGGCCCATGAGGATGGACATGATCCCTGCGACGAAGGCCGTGCCGACGGCGACGAGCAGCTTGCTGTGGTTCAGGTCGCCCGTGCCCCCGATGAAGTCGCCGGAGCCATCCTGGATGCCCGACAGGATGATCGGGTTGAGCACGACGATGTACACCATCGTGAAGAACGTGACGAAGCCACCCCGCACCTCCCGGGAGACGTTCGAGCCGCGCTCACTGAGCTTGAAGTACATGTCAAGCCTGGAGCCCTGCGGGCGGGTCGTGGTCTCGGTCGACATGGCGCACACCCTAGCCAGTGGCGTCACGATGGTCGCGCGGGGACACTCTAGGCTGGACGCGTGGCGACCGATGAGACCCGGACCAGCGGCGCGGGCGCCCCGGACGACGACGTCGTGACACCGGTGCATGTGCGGATGACCCGGATCGTCGAGATGGGGATGCTCGGGTGGCTCGTCGCGCTCGTCGTCGTCCTGCTCGTACCCGCTCTGCACGCCGGCGACCGGTCGTGGTGGCCGTGGTGCTGCGTGGCCGGGCTCGGTCTCGGCGTAGTCAGCCTGTTCTACGTCAGGCGGGGACGCGGCAACGCGGCCGACGCCTGAGCCGCCGCGGATGCGCCAGTTGGCCCCGGTCCGTATGCCGCTCAGTCCGTCGGCGGCTCATCCGGGGACTCGTGCGTGGTCGCTTCGTCCGGGTGGCGCCCCGGCGCGTCGCGCTCTGCATCGCCCTCACCCGTCGAGGGGTCACCCTGGGAGGCGCCGCCTTCCGTCGTCTCGTGGACCTCGATGTCGACGGCGAGCTCGTCAAGGACCGGGTCTTGCACCGATGCCGGCCGTGGCCGCCTGACATCCACCTCGGAGTGGGCGCCGCACCCATGGTCGAGGGACACGACGCGCCCGTCAGAGGGGGACCACTCGTTGGCGCACACGCCGAACACGGTCCGGAGCGCGCCGGCCATCGGGACGAAGTAGCCACACGTGGAGCAGGGCGCCGAGGCCTGCTGCGCAATCTCGCACGTCGGTCCGGGGTCCCCCTCGTACCACCGCGTTGCGGCGGTGCCACGGCCCTGAGCGGACAGGACCCGGTGGCGTCCCAGACCGAGCTCCCAGATCGCCATCTGGTCGACATCCTCGTCACCGGTCGCCTCGAAGCCTGCCTCGAGGTTGGGGTCGTCGAGCCGGTAGGGCAGCACGTCGCCGGCACCGAGATCGCCGGGGGCGATCCGGTCGGCGTACGGCACCCAGTCCGGTGCGAGGATCGCGTCGGGGCCGGGCAAGAGGTTCGTCTCGCAGACCGTCGCGGTGCGGGAACGGGAGACCCGCGCGACGCTGGCTCCCCAGCGCCAACCGCGGTAGCCGGGCGAGAGGCACTCGAACCAGTGCATGGCGAGGCGCCCACCGAGCATGTCCATGCCGAGGTACTCCCCGACGGTGCCCGGCTCGGCCACCTTGTCGACCTCGGCGCGGGCGAGCGGGACTGCCTCGGCGAGGATGGCGTCTCGCTTCGTCGTCACCGCCGCGGGGGTCACGTCATCCCTCCAGGTCGTCGGCGACGTGGCGCAGCACCTGGGCGACCTTGGCGCCGACCTTGCGCTCGGGGTAGCGCCCGTTGCGCAGGCCGGTGCTGACCCCGTCGAGCAGCTGCATGAGGTCCTCGATGATGACGACCATCTCCTCGGTCGGCTTGCGGTCGCGCTCACGACGGTTCGCGGCGACGGACTGGGCCGGTCCGAGGACCCGGACCGACAGGGCCTGCGCCCCCCGGCGCCCCTCGACGATCCCGAACTCGACCCGGGCGCCCTTCTTCAGGGTCGTGACGCCCTCGGGTAGGGCGCTCGCGTGCAGGAACACATCGGTGCCCTCGTCCTCGGCGATGAAGCCGAAGCCCTTGTCGGCATCGTAGAACCTGACCTTGCCAGTGGGCACAGTCCACCTCTTGCTTGTTGCTGGGAATGTGTCACCCAGCCTAACCGGGCCCAAGCCGGCTCCGTGTCCGGAGTGG
>NZ_JAKDLO010000244.1 GCF_030452765.1 Intrasporangium sp. | reverse complement strand
ATGCCGAACGGTCCGTTCGGGGTCGGGCGGGCCGGTAGACGCCGGTGTTCGGTCACGAACGTCCGGTTCGACCGTCGAGCGCGGGGCCCGACGCGCACCCGCGGTGTGCTTGGCTGACGCCATGGACGACATCGCCACCAACCTGCGCACCATCGAGGACCGGATCGCCGCCGCCTGCCGCAAGGTGGAGCAAGACCCGTCGAGTGTCCGGCTGCTGCCGGTGAGCAAGACGATGTCGACCGACAAGATCATGGCGGCCTACGACGCCGGCTACCGCCGCTTCGGGGAGAACAAGGTCCAGGAGGCCCACGACAAGTGGGAGCGCCTGAGCGATGTCGACGGCCTCGAGTGGGCCGTCATCGGGCATCTGCAGCGCAACAAGGCCCGGCTCGTCGCGCAGTTCGCCAGCGAGTTCGAGGCCCTCGACTCGCTCAGGCTCGCCAAGGAGCTCGACAAGCGCCTCCAGGCGCAGGGTCGCCGGCTCGACGTGCTCGTCCAGGTCAACTCGTCCGGTGAGGAGAGCAAGTTCGGGCTGGCCCCCGAGGCCGTCGTCGGCTTCGCTCGGGAGCTCGCCGCGTTCGACGCGCTGCGGGTCCGGGGCCTGATGACGCTCGCCGTGTTCTCGTCGGAGCAGACCAGAGTCGCGCAGTGCTTCCAGCGGATGGTCGACGTGCGTGAGCGGCTGCGCCAGGCAGACGACGTCACGGTCGGCGAGGGCTGGGAGGAGCTGTCGATGGGCATGTCCGGAGACTTCGAGCTCGCCATCGAGTATGGCGCCACGGTCGTCCGCGTCGGGCAGGCCATCTTCGGCGCGCGGCTCGACCCGAACGCCTACTGGCCCGGGGCAGGCGAAGCGGCGGGCGGCTGAGCGGCATACGGGCTGTGCCGCGGAACGACCACTATTCGTGGCCGCCGTGCCTCCTGAGCATGAGTCCACTCCGTCTAGACGAATAGTGATCGTCCGGCGGTACCTGTGGATAACTCCGAGGACGGCCACGCTGGATCCGCGATGGTTGTCGCCATGCCCCAGCACCCGATCGCAGGCACCCTCGATGCCCGTGGCGGAGTCGCCAGCAGCGCCGAACTTCGTCGCTGGTACAGCGCCCGCCAGATCCGCCAAGCCGTCGTCGACGGCCACATCCTGCGAGACGCCCGGGGGCACTATGCGCTCGCCTCGGCAGACGAAGGGCTGCGGGCGGCGCGACGGTTGCGAGCCGTCGTGGTGACTCGCAGCGCCGCCGCGTTCTACGGCTGGCGCCTCAAGACCCAGCCGCCACGACCCGAGGTCGCTGTGCCACGCGGTCGCAAGGTGAGTGCGATCGACCGGCAGCGCTATGCGGTCAGCTGGCGGACGCTGCCCCCTGCCGCGCTGCTGGGAGCCCACGTCACGACTCCGGTGCGGACTGTCGTCGACTGTGCGGTCGCGCTCCCCTTCGACGAGGCGCTCGCGATCGCCGACTCGGCTCTGCGCAGCGGCAGCGTGAGCCCTGGGCAGCTGCTCGATGCCGCGCAGGATGTGAAGCGTGCCGGACGTCAGCGAGCCCTGCGTGTCGCGCATCATGCCGACCGACGCGCGGAGAACCCGTTCGAGTCCGTCGTCCGGGCCATCAGCCTCGACGTCGCCGGCCTGAGGCTGCAGCCGCAGGTCTCGCTGCGGTCGGCGGGTCGGGTCATCCATCCCGACCTCGCCGACAGGGACCTCGGCATCGCGGTCGAAGCGGACAGCTACGAGTACCACACCACCCGCCAGCAGATCGACATCGACTGTCACCGCTATACGGAGCTCGGCCTGGGCGGTTGGCTCGTGCTCCGGGTCTCGCACCAGCAGGCGATGCACCGGCACGGATGGGTACGTTCCGCGTGCGAGCGCGCGGTCGAGTACCGCCGCACGACCCCATTTCGGGCCGGCGCTTCGGGGTGAGCGTGGAGCCGACCGACGCCGGATGAATAGTGCTCGTCCAGCGGCACAACACGCACGCGGGTATGCCGCCCGCCCGACCCACGCGCGGACCGCTGGGCCTCGCAGCAGCGAGACCGCGTGACCGCGCGGTCGCGCTCACGCCGAGTCAGCGGCATACCCGCGTGCCGTGGAACGACCATCATTCTGCTCGGCCGTGCTCACCCAGCACGAGCGCTCACCGACCGGTCGAGTAGTGGTCGTCGGGCGGAACGGTCACAAAGCCTTGATGATGTCCTCGACCCGGTCCTTCGCGTCGCCGAAGAGCATCGCCGTGTTGTCGCGGAAGAAGAGCGGGTTCTGCACCCCGGCATAGCCCGCGGCCATCGACCGCTTGAAGACGATGACGTCGCGGGCCTTCCACACCTCGAGCACGGGCATCCCGGCGATCGGCGAGGACGGGTCCTCGGCCGCGGCCGGGTTGACCGTGTCGTTGGCGCCGATGACGAGCACCACGTCGGTGTCGGGGAAGTCGTCGTTGACCTCGTCCATCTCGAGGACGATGTCGTAGGGCACCTTCGCCTCGGCGAGCAGGACGTTCATGTGCCCGGGCAGGCGGCCGGCCACCGGGTGGATCCCGAACCGGACGTCGATCCCGCGCTCGCGCAGCTTGGCGGTGAGGTCGGCGACCGGGTACTGCGCCTGGGCGACCGCCATGCCGTAGCCGGGCGTGATGACGACCGAGTGGGCGCTCTTGAGCAGTTCGGCGACCTCGGCGACCGTCGTGTCCCGGTGGTCTCCGTAGTCGACCTCCTCGCCGGTCACCGTCCCGTCGGACCCGAAGCCGCCGGCGATCACGGAGACGAACGACCGGTTCATCGCCTTGCACATGATGTAGGACAGGTAGGCACCGGAGGAGCCGACGAGCGCGCCGGTGACGATGAGCAGATCGTTGTCCAGCATGAAGCCCGCAGCGGCCGCGGCCCATCCCGAGTAGCTGTTGAGCATCGAGATGACGACCGGCATGTCACCGCCGCCGATTGAGGCGACCAGGTGCCAGCCGAACGCCAGCGCGATCACCGTCATGATCCCGAGCGGCAGGATCGCCGGCGACACGACGAACCACACCATCAGCGCGAGCGAGACCACCACCGCGGCGAGGTTGAGCCAGTGCCGCGCGGGGAGCATGAGCGGACGGCTCGAAATCTTGGCCGACAGCTTGAGGAAGGCCACGATCGAGCCGGTGAAGGTCACCGCCCCGATGAAGACCCCGAGGAAGATCTCGACGAGGTGCACGGCGTCGGTGCCGCCCGGCGTCGCACCGACGGCGAGCTCGGCCACCGGGTGCGTCTCGGTCGACACGAGGTACGTGTTGTACCCGACGAGCACCGCGGCGAGGCCGACGAAGCTGTGCAGCATCGCGATGAGCTCGGGCATCTCGGTCATCCCGACGCGGACGGCGAGCCGGACGCCGATCGCGGCCCCGATCGCCATGGCGACGATGATCGCGACCCATTGGGGCAGCCCCGCGGACTTCCCGGCGATCCACAGGGTCGCGACGAGCGCGATGACCATGCCGATGATGCCGTAGGTGTTGCCCCGCTTGGAGCTCTCGTGCCTCGAGAGCCCGGCGAGGCTGAGGATGAACAGGATCGCGGCGACGAGGTAGGCGGCGCCGACGATGGCGAGGTCGGTCGTCATGGGTCAGCCCTTCCGGAACATCGTCAGCATGCGTTGGGTCACAGTGAAGCCACCGAAGATGTTGATGCTCGCGACCAGCGTCGCGACGAACCCGATGACCGCCACGGCCGCGACCGACGAGGTTCCCGAGGTCCCGAGCTGTAGCAGCGCACCGACGATGATGATGCCGCTGATCGCGTTCGTCACCGACATCAGCGGGGTGTGCAGCGAGTGCGCGACGTTGCCGATGACGTAGAACCCGATGACGACCGCGAGCGCGAAGACGGTGAACGGGGCGAGGAACGTCCCTTTCGACAGGGCCGTGATGACGATGAACACGAGCGCGGCTATCGCCATGCCGGTATGCCGCCGAGTCAGGCTGCGTGGGCCTGCGGGCTCGGCCTTGGCCACCTCCTTGTGCGCCGCCGGTGCCGCAGGGGCGGGCGTCGCGCTGACCGGCAGCGGCGGTGGGGGCCACAGCAGCTCGCCGTCACGCGCGACCGTCATGTTGCGCTGCACCGGGTCGTCGAAGTCGAGCACGAGCTGCCCGTCCTTGCCCGGGGTGAGCAGCTTCATGAGGTTGACCAGGTTGGTGCCGTAGAGCTGGCTGGCCTGGGTCGGCAGCCGCGCCGCGAGGTCGGTGTAGCCGATGATCTTGACGCCGCTGTCGGTCACGGTGAGCTCGTCGGCGACCGCGCCCTCGACGTTGCCGCCGGTGGCGGCGGCCATGTCGACGATGACCGAGCCGGCCTTCATCGAGCGGACCATCTCGCCGGTGATCAGCCGCGGCGCCGGCTTGCCCGGGATCAGGGCCGTCGTGACGATGATGTCGATCTCCGGGACCTGGGCGGCATACATCTCGGCGGCTCGCTGGTTGTACTCCTCGCCCATCTCCTTGGCGTAGCCGGTCGCGCTCGGTCCCGCCTCGGCCTCCGGCATCTCGACCGCGAGGAACTCGGCGCCCATCGACTCGACCTGCTCGGCGACCTCGGGCCGCGCGTCGGTGGCGCGCACGATCGCCCCGAGCGAGCGGGCCGTGCCGATCGCGGCGAGCCCCGCCACGCCCGCCCCGACGACGAGGACCTTCGCCGGCGGCACCTTGCCGGCGGCCGTGACCTGCCCGGTGAAGAACGACCCGAACTCGTGCGCCGCCTCGACGACGGCGCGGTAGCCGGCGATGTTGGCCATCGACGAGAGGACGTCGAGGGACTGGGCGCGGCTGATCCGCGGCACCGCGTCCATCGCCATCGCGGTGACGCTCGCCGCACGCAGCTTCTCGACCAGCTCGGGGTCGAGGGCCGGCGCCATGAGGCCGACGAGGACCGTACCGGGCCGCAGCAGCGCGATCTCGTCGTCGGCCGGCGGGTTGATCGCGTGGACGATCTCGGAGGACCAGGCCGTGTCACGGTCCACGACCCGGGCACCGGCAGCGACATACGCCGCATCGTCGAAGCTGGCCGCCTGCCCGGCACCGGACTCGATGACGACGTCATAGCCGAGGCCGACGAGCTGACCCACGGTCTTGGGTGTCGCGGCCACGCGCGTCTCATGCGGGTGGGTCTCACGGGGGACACCGATCTGCACGATGGCTCCTTCGGATGGGGGGCTGCCCACGAACCTAGAGCACGTCCCCGACACAATTCATCGGCGTGGGCAGAAATGAGACGTAGGCCGCCGGCTCCCCAAGTCGACCGGGCACCAACTGCCCGCTCGACTACTCAGGGGTGCCCACTCGACTGATCCTTGGTGCCC
>NZ_JAKDLO010000243.1 GCF_030452765.1 Intrasporangium sp. | reverse complement strand
CTGGCCGGGCTCGGCGGAGCCCAGGGGCTGTCCGTCTCGGTGCTGTATGGCGTGCTGGCGCTCGTCGGCACCCTGCCAGGGGCACTGGTCCTGCTGGCCGCCCGGCGCCGGGGAGCCCGGCATGGGTGAGCGCGGCGACGTGGGGGAGCAGGACGGTACACGGGATCAGAGCGGCACGCAGGAGCGGGACGGCACGCAGGAGCGGGACGGCGCGCAGGAGCGGGACGGCGCGCAGGAGCGGGACGGCGCGGGAGAGCGGGCCCGGCCGCACCACCTGCCCGCGCGCACCGCAGAAGCCCCCGGCACCGAGGCGCTGCCCTACACCGTGCTCAGCTGCTGTGTGTCGCTGGACGGCTACATCGGCAGTGCGTCCGGGGGCCGGCTGGTCCTGTCCAACACCGCCGACTTCGACCGGGTCGACGCCGTCCGGGCCGGCTGCGACGCGATCCTCGTGGGCGCACAGACGATCCGCAGCGACAACCCGCGCCTGCTCGTGCGCAGCCCGGCCCGTCGGGCAGCGCGGCGTGCGCGGGGGTTGCCCGAGACACCGACCAAGGTCACCGTGACCCACGGCGAGGAGCTCGCCTACGACGCGGCCTTCTTCACCACCGGTGCGGCCAAGCTCGTCTACTGCCCCTCCGGGGCCTTCGCCGACGCGTCCGCGAGGTACGGCGCCCTGGCCACGGTCGTCGACGGGGGACCCCGGATCCGGATGCGAGCGCTGAGCGCCGACCTGTTCCAACGAGGGGTGCGCACCTTGCTCGTCGAGGGCGGCGGCCGGATCCTCACCCAGTTCCTCGTCGAGGACATCGCCGACGAGCTGCACCTGGTCGTCGCGCCGATCTTCGTGGGGGACGCCCGAGCCCGGCGGTTCGTCGGCGACGGCCGGTTCCCGTGGCATCCGGCCCGGCGCGGCAGGCTGGCCGACGTGCAACAGATCGACGACGTCGCGTTCCTGACCTATGCGCTCTCCGACCGTTTCGATAGCCGCGCGAGGTCGACGTGACCCGGGTCGACCCGCACTGGCTCGACCTGCGCGGCCCGGCCGACGTGCGCGCCCGCACCGACTCGGCGACCGGCCTGGCCGACGAGCTCGCTCGATGGCTGCACCGTCGGCGACCCGCCGGACCGGTCCGGTTGGTGGACGTCGGCGCCGGAACCGGTGCCGGGGCGACGTGGCTCCGGCACCACCTCGCGCACCTGCTCCCCCCGGCTCGGCAGAACTGGCGGCTCGTCGACCACGACCCCGACCTGCTCGTGCGCGCCCAGCCGGTCAGCCAGGCATGGGCCACCCCGGAGATCGCAGACCTCACCCGACTGGCCGGCCTGCTGGCCGAGGAGCCCACAGATGCGGTGACCTGCCAGGCGCTGCTCGACCTGCTCACGGCCGGCGAGTGTCGCGCCCTGCTCGAGCCGGCGGTCGCGCACCGCGCCGCGGTCCTGGCCGGCCTCACCGTGACCGGATGGGTGGACCTGCAGCCCGGGCACCCAGCGGACGAGCTGGTCGGCGAGGCCTTCAACGCGCACCAGCGGCGTGCCGGCCGGCTCGGCCCGGCCGCGGGCGATCTCGCCGCCGAGACTCTTCGCGACCAGGGTTACACCGTCACGGCTGCCGCTACGCCGTGGCGCCTGCGCGGGCCGGACCGGGAGCTCACCGATGCCTGGCTGCGCGGGCGAGCCGAGGCCGCGACCGAGCAGCGACCCCGGGACGCGGCCCGGATCGAGGGCTGGCTCGCCGACCGGCTCCAAGCGGCGCGGCACGGCAGGCTCGAGGCTGTCGTCGGCCACGTGGACCTGTTGGGACTGCCACCCGACGGCAGTCTGACGTCGAACGCGGTCGTAAGAACACAACAAGTCGGGTGAGGGCCACCGGGCCACGCGTGGCGAGGAGGTCCCAGGCGGACTTGTTGTGTTCTTACGGACAGGCTGCGCACTGTTCGGCTGCTCGCCCTCCGTTGCGACGGTGTCGCACCCCGACGCTTGCGTCCTCAGCGGCGCTGCGCGACGAGCGCGACCTTGCGGACCCGGCCGGATCGCAGCCACGAGCTCCAGAGCCGGTGTCCGGCGAGCAGCTCGTCGATCGCAGACGCCCCCAGCTCGGCGGCGATCCGCGCCAGGTGCGTGGTGAACGCGTCGACGAGCGCGTCGACGACGGCCAGGTGCGAGGCGCTGTCGTCGTGCCGCCACGTGACCGTGAGCCCGGCCTCGGCAAGCAGGGACTCGAGCTCGGGCAACGGGATCGGCCACACCGTGTCCGCCTGCGGCATTGCCGCGCGTTCCCGCGCGGTCAGCGGCATACCATCCTCGACGGTGCAGGCGAACCGTCCGCCGGGGCGCAGCACAGCCGCGATCTGCGAGACGAGCGCGCGCTTGTCCCGGAACGCCAGCAGTGTCTCGAGCAGGAGCACGACGTCGCGGTCGCCGGGCGGCACTGGCGGCACGATCGCGGTGACGAACCGGCACGGCAGGCCGGCCGAGCGCTGCCGGGCGAGGTCGATGGCCGACGGGTCCTGATCGACGCCGAGGTAACGGCAGCCCAGCTCCCGGGTGAGGTAGCGGCCGGGCCCGGCGAGACCGCAGCACAGGTCGAGCACGTGGACGGCCGGGCCGACACCGGCCCGCCGACCGAGGGCCAGGATGCCGCCGGCGGTCATGAAGCTCTCCTGACCGATGTACTCGCCCGGAGGGTATGCCGCGACCCTGGCGTCGTGCAGGACCCGGTCGACCCGCCCGCGCTCGCTGGGCGTCATACCGGCAGGTCCCGGCGGTGCCACAGCCAGAGCACGTCCCGGCCGAACGACTCGCCGATCAGCGACAGGCCCCCGGCCAGGCCCACGCGCGTGGCCGGCCGCGGCAGGACCCGGGCCGCGGCGACGACGAGCACGATCCCCTCCGCCGCGGTCGCCACCTTGCGCCAGTAGCGCGGCGGTAGGCCTCGACCCATCCACGGCCACGCCCACCCAGCGGCAGCGAAGAGGTACCTCGCCAGACCCCCGGTGAGCACCCACCACCCGTAGGGCCGCGCGGCGTGCGCGCTCAGGGCGAGGATCAGCAAGGCGTCGACCTCGCCGTCGAACCGGGCACCGAATTCCGAAGCGGACCGGGTGCGGCGCGCGACCGCCCCGTCGACCGCGTCCAACACCAGTGCAGCGGCGGCCAGGGGGACCAGGGCCGGCGACTCGGCGCGACCCCAAGCCGCGTCGGTGACGAGGCCGGCCACCGCGCAAGCCACCGTGGCCCGGGCGAGGGTCACGACGTCGGCCGCACCCGGGCTGCCATCCCGCAGCCCGCGCGCCACGGCCACGTTGACGGCCAGGCCGCTGATGCCGCCGACCAGCCCGCCCGCGACGCCGAGCCCCGACGTGCGGGCCAGCTTGCCGAGCAGCCCGGCCTGCGCCAGCAGCCCCGCGGCGCACAGCCGCCCGGTACCACGAGACTGACCCCCCCTGGCACGCCGCACCCTCACGAGCAGCCGGCGGGACGTCATACCCCAGCCTCACGCACAGCCGGTCGTCGTGTCCACGTAGGGCACCCGTTCGAGTTCGATTGGGCTGGGTAAGCGAGAACTGATCGACAAAGAGGGCCTCGGCAGGTACCTCGGGTCCTCAATACACGAGGTGATCCACCATGACAACTGCTACACCCTCCGCACACCCCCGCCGGTTCTCAAGCCGGATCCATGTCACGCGTAGCCGCGGTGCCGTCAGTGGGGCGTTGCTCGTCCTGCTGGGCATCTGGGGCGGCATCATTCCCTTCGTCGGGCCGATCTTCGGCTACGCCTATACGCCGGACACGGCGTGGCAGTACACGATGGGCCGGCTCTGGCTGGAGATCCTGCCTGCGGTCGCGACGATCCTCGGCGGCCTCATGCTGCTGACGAGCGCCGACCGGCGCATCACGATCTTCGGCGGATGGCTCGCCGCGGTCGCCGGTGCCTGGTTCGCGGTCGGACCGATCCTGAGCCCGCTGTTCAACGGCGGCGTTCCGGCGGCCGGCACGCCCGCGGGTGCCGCGGCGACGCAAGCAGCGATCGAGGAGCTCGGCTTCTTCGTCGGGCTCGGGGTTGTCATCGTCTTCTTCGCCGCTCTCGGGCTCGGGCGCAACAGCGTCGTCAGCGTCAAGGATGCCGACCGGGCCAAGGCGGCCCGCACCAGTAAACGAGACATGCCCGAGGACCCCGCGCCGCACGACGAGGGCGGCGAGGTCCGCTGAGGAAGTGACCCGCGCCTGACTACGCTCAGGCGTATGAGCGCCACGCCTGTTTGGGGTCCTGTGTCGGAGCGAGCCGGTGGGCAGCTGCACCTGCGCAGCCAGCTGGGCGCCATCGAGGTGACCTTCAACCGGCCGGAGAAGCACAACGCCTTCACGACGGCGATGTACGCCGAGCTCGAGCGGATCTGCGAGCTCGCTGCCACCACACCGGCCTTGCGGGTCGTCGTGTTCCGGGGCGCGGGTGGCCGGGCCTTCGCCGCGGGCAACGACATCTCGTCGTTCACGGATGTCTCCAGTGGAGCGGACGGGGTCGCCTACGAGTCGCGGATCCGAGGGGTGCTCGACGGCATCGCCGGGATGCCCCAGCTGACCATTGCGGCCGTCGAGGGGCACTGTGTCGGCGGCGGGCTCGCGGTTGCGAACGCCTGCGACCTGCGCATCGCCACCCCGACGGCCCGCTTCGGCTTCCCGATCGCGCGCACCCTCGGCAATGCCCTGTCCGCGCCGATCGTGCTGCGCTGCGCGGAGGTCTTCGGCGACCCGCTGACCCGCGAGATGCTCCTCGCCTCGCGGATGGTCGACGGGCGCCGGGCCGCCGCCGTCGGAGCCGTCATGGAGGTCGTCGCGCCCGAGCGGCTCGAGGCGGAGGTGTGGGGTGTCGCAGCGGGGGTCCTGCACGCCGCGCCGCTGACGATCCGGACCACGAAGGAGCAGCTGCGGGACGGGCGGGTCGGCTATGACGCCGAGGCCGACGACGCGAGGCTGGAACACGCCTACGGCAGCGACGACTTCGGCGAAGGGGTGGCGGCCTTCCTCGCCAAGCGGCAGCCGGCCTTCCGCGGGGAGGCGCCACAGCGGCATACGACATCGCCGTATGCCGCTGAGTGAGCCTGCGTCGCCGGCGTGACCTGCCCGCCTCAGCGTCTGCGGCGCGACGTGCCGAAGATGCTCCGGGTGATCTCCCGTCCGATGACGGTTCCCGCCGAGCGGAGCATCGACCGGAACCCCTGGGACTCGACGACCTTCTCGATCAGGCTCGGTTCGTCCTTCGTCGCCGGGGTGGACGCGGCGGGGGCGGGTGCCGACTCAGGCTGGGCCTCGGGGGCAGGCGCGGCCTGC
>NZ_JAKDLO010000066.1 GCF_030452765.1 Intrasporangium sp. | reverse complement strand
CGAAGGCATGGCCTGGCGTAGGTCGTGAGGACCCGAGCGAGGAACGAGCGAGGCCGTGCGGGATCAGTGCATCCCGAGGTGACTATCAAAGTGATATCGTGACCACATGGACGTGTTGATCAGGGACTTGCCGGCCGAGGTCCATGCGGAGCTCACTCGTCGCGCCGCCGCCGAGGACAAGAGCCTCCGCGCCTACTTGCGTGAGGTTCTGACGGATCACGTGGCCGTTCCGTCCATGGAGCAGTGGCTCGAACATCTGCACGAGCTCGGTCCGAACCATGTGGCCACACCATCCGGCGCGGAGCTTGTCACCGCTGCGCGCGCCGAGGATGACGCGATGGTGGGCCGTTGACCATCGCTGTCGTCGACGCCGCGATGGTCGTCGACCTGATCTGTGGCCTGCCCGCCGCTGATCCGTTCCGCGGCCACCTTGCTGCGGTTGATGCGGTTGCGGCGCCCGCCCACCTCGATGCGGAGGTCCTCTCGGCGCTCGGTCGCCTCAAGCGTGCCGGCCAGTTGACCCATGGGGCGCAGCGCGTCCGGGCGCTCGGAACTCTCGGTGCCAAGCGATGGCCGCTGCCGCCACTGTTGTCGGCGGCGTGGGCGCTGACGGACCGTATCGCGGTTCGCGACGCCCTGTACGTGGCGCTGGCGGTGTCGCTCGACGCGACCCTGCTCACCACGGATGAGCGTTTGCGCAGGGGAGCCTCCGGGATCGTGAACATCGCCGAGCCCGACGAGTGAACCAGCGCCGCAGAACGATCCGCCGCGGCGTCGGTCAGCGGCTCGACAGCGACGTCGCGCGCCCCGAGCAGCCGTGCGAGCTGCGCCTGGCGGCTCCCGCCTCTCCAAACCTGGCCGACCGCGCGTACGGGGATCGGCCTGTGGCCCCGGCAGCCGATGGCCTCCGACAGTTCGACGATTCGAGCGAAGACAACCTGCAGCAGGCCCGTGCCGAGCCCGCTGCCCTCGACCAAGCAGTCACTCATCCTGCACGGTGTCGCCGACGAGACACACCCGGCCCGGCCGCCTGCTGCGTTCGCTACCAGTGTTCGCTACCAGTACCCGTGCTGCGTCTGAGGCGGGCGGTGACGTGCCCTCCGTGAGCGTCGGGCAGCGGATACCACGAGCAGAAGCCCCGCAGCCACGAACCAGATGAGCATCACCACCCCCTCGATCCAGCGGACCGGCCCATCCAGCTGCGCGGTCTCTGGATGGTCCGCCCAGTAGTAGACAGTGACCTTCGTACCGTCCGGGGACTGCGTGGCTCGCGTGTCGTCCTTGGTATAGTCCTCCCCGCCCACCGTGTAGTAGACGATCCCGCCCTCGACGGTGCCGGTTACCTGCTCGCCGGCGTAGTAGACCCAGTTCGGTGACTGGACCTCGAGGCCCACGACCAGGAGCCCGAGCACGAGCAGGGCGACCGCGACAATCGTCGATGGGTGAGTCAGCCATTCCCGGATCGACTCACCAGCGTGCGCCATACTCTTCTCCTGAACTCAAAGTCTCGGCAGCGTTCGATTCCTTGGATGGAGTCGTACCCGGCCAGGGGGCGACCGCATCAGCCCGTAGCCCGGGCGATGACCGTGTGGGGCTGACGGGGTCGGTCACAGCGAGCGACGGCGTCGCGTGGTCACCGATGTGGACCGCATAGCCGCTGCGGAGAACTGCCAAGGTCGACGGCGGCGTGATCACCGTCGCCAGGCCCAACCGGGGCCGCTCGAGGCGGTCGCCGTAGGTGTTGTCCGGGCGCCACAGCGTCACGTGGTCGGCTTGCACGAGAGCCGGACCGACCTCGAGCCGGACGAAGGACCCGTTCGGCAGCTCAGACCAGGGCACCCGATGGAGGCGTCGGGTCCGGCGAGGCGGGTCCCAGCGCTCCTCGTGCAGGTGTCGGTCGAGCTCGGGGGCACCGAGGCGGGTGACACGGAGAAGCCGCGCCGTCGCTGCGGCGAACTCGCGATACGCAGCGCGGCGGCACTCCGCGCACGGCCGATGCCCGGCAGCGAAGGCGACCGCTTCGTCGAGGAAGAAGAGCGGCGTGTAGTGGTGCGGATCCCACTGCTCGGCGTCGCGGCCGTGGAACGAGAGGACACAGGTGATCCAGGCCCGCGACTGGTGGTGACGCAGGACCACCCGGGACCCGGAGCCCTCGTGCAGCCGTCCACGGTTGCCCATCCAGGCGCACCGACCTGCCGCCGCGACGACCTCGCCCAGCGGGGTGACGCGATTCTGTGCGGGGATCTGCGGCGCCTCCATCGATCCCATCGATCCTGATGGCATGACGCCACCGTACGGGGGCGCGCCACCCAGAGACCTCGGAAGCCTCCGAGGCGTAGGAGTGGCACCCTACGATGGTTTGGACAACTCACCGGAGGAGCACCATGATCGCCGTCTGGATCATCCTTGGCGTCATCGCGCTGATCGCCATCTGGGCCGTCAGCAGCTACAACGGCCTCATCGGTCAACGCAACAAGGTCGAGGAGGGGTGGCGTCAGATCGACGTCGAGCTGAAGCGCCGTCACGACCTCATCCCCAACCTTGTCGAGACCGTCCAGGGCTACGCCCAGCACGAACGCGGCACGCTCGAGGACGTCATGCGCGCCCGGTCAGCCGCCATGGCCGGTGGCCAGTCTCCGGCCCAGGCTGCGCAGGCCGAGGGCGAGCTGAGCCAGGCGCTGGGCCGTCTCATCATGGTCTCCGAGGCCTACCCGGAGCTCAAGGCGAACGAGAACTTCCTCGCCCTGCAGAGGGAGTTGACGAGCACCGAGGACCGCATCGCGAGCTCGCGCCGCTACTACAACGCGCTCGTTCGCGACCTCAACACGAAGGTCGAGTCGGTGCCCTCGAAGTTCGTCGCGGACATGACGGGCATCAAGCGGGCCGAGTACTTCGAGACCCCAGCCGCCGAGGCCGTCGCCCCGAACGTCAGCTTCGGCACGGGCGGCGCCGGAACCGCCGGCGGTCCTGCCGGTGCGGTCGGGCCGTTGACCGCACCCGGTGCAGTCGCCGGCCCCTCGACCGTCGCCGGGGGCGTGGCTGGTCCCTCGACCCAGCCCGGCAGCATCGCCGGGCAGGACGTGCCGTGGCGCGCGGGCGGGTCCGATCCGCTCGTGACGTCCGGTCACGAGGATGCGCCGGGGCAGCCCCTGCCGAACCCCAACGTCGACCGCACGTCGCCGAACGACTGACCAGCTGAGCCGCACGAGGGTGTTCGGGTGGCTCAGTGGCCGCTCGAGCGGTGGTCGGCGATGTCCGCCGCTGCTTCGCCGAGCTCGGCCGCGAGCGCGGCGGCCTTCTTCTTGTGCCGCCACCACTCGAACGCCATCGGGATCACCGAGAAGGCGACGATGAGCAGGATGATCGCCTCGATGTTGTGTTGCAGGGCCGGGAACGCCTGGCCGAGCAGGAAGCCGAGCAGGATGACGCCCACCACCCAGGCGACCGCGCCCACCGCGCTCCATGTGAAGAACCGCCTCCGGTCCATCCTCGAGACGCCGGCGACGACGGTGATGTAGGTGCGCACGATCGGCACGAAACGACCGATGACGAGCGCCTTGTTGCCGTGGTGGTCGAAGAAGTCGCGGGTCTTGTCGAAGTTCTTCTTGTTGACGAACCGCCCGTCACGCTCATAGAGGGGGGTCCCGAGGGCGCGGCCGATCTCGTAGCCGCTGACGTTGCCGAGGAACGCCGCGAGGCAGAGGAGCAGGATCGCCACCCCGATGTTCATCTGCACCTGGCCGGTCGCGATGAACAGGCCCATCGCGAACAGCAGCGAGTCGCCGGGCAGGATCGGGAAGAGCAGCCCGCACTCGACGAAGACGATGGCCAGGGAGATCCAGAAGAACGCGCCCCCGTACTGCTGCAGGAGATAGGCAGGGTCCATCCAGTCAGGGCCGAGGGTGGCGAGCGCGTGCATGGTCTCAAGGGTAGGTGCGAAGCGCGGGTCACGAAGAATCCGCGCGTGCGGCGCAGCCTCGCCACGCGGGAAGGACGGGTGCCCCGCGGACGCGGCTGAGCAGCATACCCTCTGGTTCTAGACTCGACGCCGGACCCTCCCGCCGCACCCAGGAGCACACATGACCCGCAGTCGTCTTGCCGTCGCCATCGCCGCCCTGGGGGTCGCCGCGCTCGGCGCATGTGGGTCCCCGAGCGCCCCTTCGCCCGGCTCGGCGACGGACGGCGCGGGCCAGACCGTGGCCTCGTGCAGCAAGGACGGACTCAAGCTCGTCACGCCCGGCAAGCTGACGGTCGGCACGGACAGCCCGGCCTACGAGCCGTGGTTCGTCGACAACGACCCGAGCAACGGCAAGGGCTTCGAGTCGGCCGTCGCCTACGCGATCGCAGACAAGCTCGGCTTCCCCAAGGACGAGGTGACCTGGCAGGTCGTGCCGTTCAACAACGCCATCGCGCCGGCGCCGAAGAACTTCGACTTCGACGTCAACCAGATCTCGATCTCGGAGCAGCGGCGCAAGGCGGTCGACTTCTCGTCCGGCTACTACGACGTGCGCCAGGCCGTCGTCACCTACAAGGGCAGCCCGATCGACGGCAAGACCGCCATCGCCGACCTCAAGGGCGCGGCGCTTGCGGCACAGGTCGGCACGACGTCGTACACGGCCATCGTCGACCAGATCGAGCCGACCCAGGACCCGAAGGTCTTCGACACGAACGACCTGGCCGTGCAGGCCCTGAAGAACAAACAGATCGACGGGGTCGTCGTCGACGTGCCGACCGCGTTCTACATGGTGGCGGCGCAGCTCGACGACGGCGTCATCGTGGGTCAGCTGCCCATGGTGGGTCAGCCCGAGCAGTTCGGCGCGGTGCTCGACCTGCACTCCCCGCTCACGCCGTGCGTGACCAAGGCCGTCGACGCCCTCCGCGCGGACGGCACGCTCGAGAAGCTGCAGGAGCAGTGGCTCACCAACGCGGGAGCACCTGAGCTGAAGTGACGACGAGAGCATCGGGTATGCCGCTGCGCCCGGACGGCGCGTCCCTGACCGACCCGTGGCGTCCCTCTCCCACAGAGCTCGAACGGCGAGCCTACCGGCGGGCCCGGACGACCCGGTCGGCGCTCGTGTCGGCCACCTCGACGATCGTCGTCGGTGCACTCGTCGGCTGGCTCGTCACCCGGTCCGAGGGCTGGCCGCGGGTCCAGGAGACGTTCTTCAGCTGGGACAAGGCGGTCGACTCGTTCCCGGCCGTGCTGACCGGGATCTGGCTCAACATCCGGATCATGGTGATCTGTGGCATCGCGATCGCGATCATCGGGATGACGCTGGCGATCATGCGGACCCTGCGCGGGCCGATCTTCTTCCCGCTGCGGCTCTTCGCGACCGCCTACGTCGACCTGTTCCGCGGGCTGCCGCTGCTGCTCGTGATCTACCTGCTCGGGTTCGGGGTGCCGGCGCTGCGGCTGCCGAACGTCCCCAGCTCGCTGGCCCTGTGGGGCGGGGTAGCGATCACGCTGTCGTACTCGGCGTACGTCGCCGAGGTGTTCCGGGCCGGCATCGAGTCGGTCCACCCGTCCCAACGGGCCGCCTCCCGCGCGCTCGGGCTCAGCCACGGCCAGACCCTGCGGCATGTCGTCGTCCCCCAGGCGGTGCGCCGGGTCATGCCGCCGCTGATGAACGACCTCGTCTCGCTGCAGAAGGACTCCGGGCTCATCGCCGTCCTCGGTGTCGTCGACGCGATCCGGGCGGCGCAGATCGAGTCTGCGACGGACTTCAACTACACGCCCTACGTCGTCGCGGGCTTCCTGTTCATCTGCCTGACCATCCCGATGGCGCGGTTCACCGACCATGTCGCGAAGAGGCAGGGCTGGCACGGCTCGGGAGGCACGCTGTGACGGACCAGAACAAGGACCGGAACAAGGACCAGAGCCCGGCCCCCACCCCATCGAGAGTGCACGAAACCTCGTCGAGAGTGCAGAAAACCTCATCGAGAGTGCAGCCGGACGAGGTTCTGCTTCGGGTACGCGGGCTGCGCAAGTCCTTCGGGCGCAATGTTGTCCTGCATGGTGTCGACCTCGACGTGGCACCGGGGGAGTGCGTCGTGCTCATCGGCGCATCGGGCTCGGGCAAGTCGACCCTGCTGCGGTGCATCAACCTGCTCGAACAGGTCGATGACGGCGTCATCACCTTGGCCGGCCAGGACATCACCGACCCGCGCGCGAATGCGGATGCGGTGCGCGCGCGCACCGGGATCGTCTTCCAGGCCTACAACTTGTTCCCGCATCTCACGGTCCTCGACAACGTGACCCTCGCGCCGCGACGGGTGCACGGGCGCTCGCGCGCCGACGCCGAGCGTGCCGCGCTCGCGATGCTCGACCGGGTCGGGTTGGCTGACAAGGCGCCTTCCCGGCCGGACGATCTGTCCGGAGGCCAGCAGCAGCGCGTGGCGATCGCCCGGGCCATGGTCAACTCGCCCGAGCTGCTCCTGCTCGACGAGGTGACCTCGGCGCTCGACCCGGAGCTCGTCGGCGAGGTCCTCGCGCTCCTCGGTGAGCTGCGCGCGGAGGGGATGACGATGATCCTGTCGACCCACGAGATGGGCTTCGCCCGCGACGTCGCCGACACGGTGTGCTTCCTCGACGCGGGTCGGATCCTCGAGCAGGGTCCCCCGAGTGAGGTACTCGCTGCGCCGCGCGAGCCGCGCACGCGCCAGTTCCTCTCTCGGCTCGTCTCATGACCGCCCCTCCCAATCGAGAGTGCAGCAGTCCTCATCGACAGTGCAGCAGTCCTCATCGACAGTGCAGCAGTCCTCATCGACAGTGCACTTCTTCGGATCGAGAGTGCACTACTCACCAGCCCGCGACCCGCGAGCGAGTGCAGGAGGCAGCTCAGCGGCATACTGACATCGGCGTCGGTCCGTGGACCGGCGCCTGGCCCGAGGGCGACACATGGGATCCCGAACTGCTGCGTGAGGGTGACCGACGCAACGTCGTAGACCGGTATCGCTACTGGCGGCACGAGGCGATCGTCGCCGACCTCGACGCGCGACGACACGACTTCCATGTCGCCGTCGAGAACTGGGGTCACGACTTCAACATCGGCTCGGTGATCCGCACCGCGAATGCCATGGGCGCCAATGCGTTCCACATCGTCGGGAGGCGTCGCTGGAACCGTCGTGGGGCGATGGTGACTGACCGTTATCAGCACGAGCACCACCATCCCGACGCCGGGTCGCTCGCGACGTGGGCGATGCAGGAGGGGCTGGCCCTCGTGGGCATCGACAACCTGCCGGGCTCGCTGCCGATCGAGACCTACGACCTGCCGCGACGCTGCGTGCTCGTCTTCGGGCAGGAAGGGCCAGGGCTCTCCGAGCCGATGCGCCACGTGTGCGACGTGGTGCTGCACATCGAGCAGTTCGGGTCGACCAGATCGGTCAACGCCGGCGCCGCGGCCGCGATCGCGATGCACGCCTGGGTGCGACGGCACGTCTTCGACCAGCAGCCGTGAGCAACGAAACCGCACTCTCGATCAGCACAAGTGAACTCTCGATGAGAACTGCTGCACTTTCGATGAGAACTGCTGCACTCTCGATCAGCACAAGTGAACTCTCGATCAGGACACGCGCACTCTCGATGAGAACTGCTGCACTTTCGATGAGATCAGGGGTGGGATCGGGGAGGCTCTGTCGCAAGTACACCTGCGCCGGGCGGGCGTGGGAGCATGGGCCCATGGCAGCCAACACGTACGGGATCAGCGAGATCGTCGGGACATCGGACACGTCCCTCGACGACGCCATCGCGGGGGCCGTCGCCCGCGCGAACACCACCGTGCGCAACCTCGACTGGTTCGAGGTGCAGCACGTCCGTGGCCACATCATCGACGGCCGGGTCGCGCACTACCAGGTCACGCTCAAGCTCGGCTTCCGCATCGAAGAGTAGCCACCGGCTCAGCTGCGTCCGGCGAGCAGGGGTGCCCAGGCCCGCCGTTCGTCGCCGCGCGGGTCCACGACCACCTCGGACGGCACGCCGAACGTCATCACCGCTCGCCGATCAGGCGTGTATGCCGCCCAGCCGGGGTCACCGGTCGACGCGAAGCTCACCCACGCCGAGTGCATCTCGGTCGCGAGCGACTGCGGCGCGCCCGGCCCGACCAGGGTCGGTCCGGGCTCCCGGCCGAGGGTGTCGAACACGAAACCCAGCTCGAGGGCATGGCAGGCGCCGAGCTCGGCCACCAGGTCGGTGCGCCAAGCGAACTCGTAGACGTGGGCGGTCGAGCCCGCGGCGCCGGCGGCCTCGGCGAGCTGGACGGTCGGCAGCCGGAACGCGCCATCCGTGAGGATCGCGGCGACGACGTCGCCCGGTGGCGCGTCCGGTCGGTTCGCCGAGTAGCGTTCGACGAGCTCCGCCGGCCAGCCGTAGCGCGCAGCGAGGAGCGGCATCGCCTCGGGGGTCACCGCGGCGGCGACTCCGGTGGGCACGACGAAGAGGCGGAACTCCTCGGCCGTCGTGCCGGTCAGAAGGGGGACCGGGACCGTGGAGCCCCCGGTGATGACCTCCGAAGGCGGACCAAGGACGACCTCCCCGTCCACGCACGGGAAGAACCCGGTGATCCCGAGGCCGGCACGGATCGTCGTCGCGCCCCACCGCGCCGGGTCCGGGCCGAGCGCCAGCTCCAGGCCGACAGCGGTCTGCGCCTCCAGCAGGGCCTCGGGGGCCACCTGGCCGAGTGCCTCGGCAGTGGTGGGCACGCCCAGCCTGGCGGCGACCTCCTCGACCACCCTGCGCAGGTCGTCAGGGTCGCCGACCGTCGACCCGCCACCGCTCTGCACGATCGCCCTGCGGAACAGGCCGCGGGCCGGTGGGGCGGCCATGAGGGTCGCCACGCTCATCCCACCCGCGGACTCGCCCATGATCGTCACGTTGCCCGGGTCCCCACCGAAGGCCGCGACGTTCTCCTGCACCCACTGCAGGGCGAGGATCTGGTCGCGGATCCCGAGGTTGGTCGGCGCATCCGGCAGCACCGGGAAGCCGGCGACCCCGAGCCGGTAGTTCACCCCGACCATGACCACGCCGTCGCGCGCGAAGGCCGTGCCGTCGTAGGTGGCAATGGAGTTCGCCCCCCGGACGAAGGCGCCCCCGGGGAACCACACGATGACCGGCAACCCGGACCCGCCGGGATCGGGGGTCCAGACGCCGACGTTGAGGTAGTCGGGGCCGTCATCGACCGAGCTCGGCAGCAGCGTGTCGACCGGTGCGGCGTACGGGGCCTGCAGCGCGGTCGGGCCGTGCCGCGTCGCGTCGCGCACCCCGTCCCAGGCAGGGGCCGGCCGTGGCACCTCGAACCGTGCGTGCCCAATGGCAGGAGCGGCATACGGGATGCCGAGGAACCGGCTGACCCGCTCGTGCTGGTCGCCGCGCACCTGACCCGTCGTGATCCGCACCACCTGTTCCATACGCGGATCGTGGCAAACGGTGCTCGTCCTCGCAAGGCCGCCAGGCCCCCGAGGCGCAGTAGGGTCCAGCCCATGGGAACCTCGGCCGCCGCTCTCGATGCGGCTCTCGCGCAGGACCGACTGGCCCGGCTCAGGACCGCCGCCGACCGGGCGGGGGTCTCCGCCGTGGTCGTGAGCCCGGGCTCCGACCTGCGCTACCTGCTCGGCGTGGGCGGCTCGTCGTTCGAGCGGCTCACCTGCCTCGTCGTGCCGACCGACGGGGCACCCCCGGTCTTCGTGGCGCCGGCCCTCGAGTATGCCGGCCTGGCCGGGCTGGGGCTCGGCGACCTGGGCCTCGACGTCCGGACGTGGGTCGACGGCGAGGACCCGTACGAGCTCGCGCTCGCCGGCACCGACACGGGTCGGGTCGCCGTATCGGACCTCACCCCCGTGCTGCACGCCTTCCGGCTGCGGGCTGCGGGCGCCGCCCACCAGGTTCTCGCCGGGCCGGTGCTGCGCGACCTGCGGATGCGCAAGGACCCCGCCGAGCTCGAGCAGCTGCGCCTCGCCGGCGCGGCCATCGACCGGGTCCACGCGCGGGTCGGGCAGTGGCTGCGGCCCGGCCGCACCGAGGCCGAGGTCGGTGCCGACATCGCGGCCGCCATCGTGCAGGAGGGCCACGCGGTGGCCGAATTCGTCATCGTCGGCTCCGGTCCGAACGCCGCGAGCCCGCACCACTCGCTCTCCGACCGGGTCATCGGGCGCGGCGAGCTCGTCGTCGTCGACATCGGCGGTCCGCTGCTCTCCGGCTACAACTCCGACAGCACCAGGACGTATGCCGCTGGGCTTGCTCCCAGCAGCGAGGTGGCCTCGGTGTACGCCGCGTTGCAGGCTGCCCAGCAGGCGGCCGTCGACGTGGTGCGTCCCGGCGTGACCTGCGAGGCGATCGACGAGGCGGCCCGAGCGGTGCTTCGTGAGGCCGGACTCGACCAGTACTTCATCCACCGGACCGGCCACGGCATCGGTCTCGACGTGCACGAGGAGCCCTACATCGTGGCCGGCAACGACCTGCCGGTCGAGCCCGGCATGACCTTCAGCATCGAACCCGGCGTCTACCTGCCGGGGGAGTGGGGGGCCAGGATCGAGGACATCGTCGCAGTGACCGACACCGGCGTCGAGCGGTTCAACACCCGACCGCACGATCTCCTCGTCATCTGACCTCCGGCCGGTTCCACGAGCGGGTGCGCGCTCGGGCGCCGGTGCCCGCCGGGCGGCATACATGGCAGGATCGAGGCGGAGCCACCACCCCCGTCACGCGCAGGAGGACCGCAATGCCCATCGCCACCCCCGAGGTGTACGCCGAGATGCTCGACCGCGCGAAGGCCGGGTCCTTCGCGTACCCCGCCATCAACGTGTCGAGCAGCCAGACGCTCAACGCCGCACTCAAGGGCTTCGCCGACGCCGGGTCCGACGGCATCATCCAGATCTCGACCGGCGGCGCCGAGTACCTCTCCGGCCCGACGGTCAAGAACATGGTGACCGGCTCGCTCGCCTTCGCCGCCTACGCGCACGAGGTCGCCAAGAACTACCCCGTCAACATCGCGTTGCACACCGACCACTGCCCCGAGGACAAGCTCGACGGCTTCGTCCGGCCGCTGCTCGCGGCGTCGACCGAGCGGGTCAGGTCGAAGGGGCCAGACGGCGGGCTTCCCTATTTCCAGTCGCACATGTGGGACGGCTCGGCCGTGCCGCTCGAGGAGAACCTCCAGATCGCCGAGGAGCTGCTCGCCAAGGCGGCCGCGGCGCGCGTCATCCTCGAGATCGAGGTCGGGGTCGTCGGCGGTGAGGAGGACGGGGTCGCCCACGAGATCAACGAGAAGCTCTACACGACGCCCGACGACGCGGTCGCCACGGTCAAGGCCCTCGGCGCGGGGGACAAGGGGCGCTACCTGACCGCCCTGACCTTCGGCAACGTCCACGGCGTCTACAAGCCGGGCAACGTCAAGCTGCGCCCGGAGATCCTCCTGCAGGCCCAGCAGGCCGCGGCCAAACAGCTCGGGCTCGGGGACGACGCGCGGCCGTTCGACCTCGTCTTCCACGGCGGGTCGGGCTCGCTCGAGGAGGAGATCTCGGCGGCGGTCGACTACGGCGTGATCAAGATGAACGTCGACACCGACACGCAGTACGCCTACACCCGGCCGGTCGCAGACTGGATGCTGTCGAACTACCACGGCGTCCTCAAGATCGACGGAGAGGTCGGCAACAAGAAGCAGTACGACCCCCGCGCGTGGGGCAAGGCGGCCGAGGCCGGCATGGCGGCCCGCGTCGTCGAGGCGTGCGAGCACCTCCGCGCGGCGGGCACCCATCAGTGACAAGCGATTCCGGTATGCCGCTCAGCTGGGGGATCTCGTGAGCTCGGACCTGCTCGGCATCCCCGAGACACGGCTCCCGCCGGACCCGGCGGGCCAGCGGCTCGCGGCCGGCGTCGACCCGGCACAGGTGGCGGCGGGACATCCGGAGTCCTCGCTCGCCTGGGCGGTCCTCGCCGAGGATGCGCTCGCCGACGGTGGCCGGGACGTCGAGGCCTATGCCTACGCCCGGACCGGCTACCACCGGGGCCTTGACGCCCTGCGCCGGGCCGGCTGGCGCGGCCAGGGTCCGGTTCCGTGGTCGCACGAGCCGAACCGTGGCTGGTTGCGGGCGCTCGCGGCGCTGGCCCGGGCGGCCCGGGCGATCGGCGAGTCCGACGAGGAAGCCCGGTGCACCGAGTTCCTCCGGGCCAGCTCGACGCAGGCGGCCCGCGAGCTCGGACTCTGACTGCGGTAGCAAACCGTGAGCCGAGCGGCCGGGGTGCGACCGCGCTCAGCGGCATACCTCGCCGTCGGTATGCCGCAGGGCGCGCGACGCCGAGGGTAGCCACTAGCCTGACGGCATGGCGTCGAGAGGCGAGACCGAGTCGGAGGCAACGGGCTTTCGGACCACGAAGATCCCCGACAAGATCTACACCGCCGAGCTCTACCGGCTGCAAGGCGAGCTGGGCAAGCTCCAGACGTGGATCAAGGACACCGGTGCGCGGGTCGTCGTCGTGTTCGAGGGACGCGACGCGGCGGGTAAGGGTGGGACGATCAAGCGGATCACCGAGTACCTGTCGCCTCGCGCGGTCCGGATCGCGGCGCTGCCGGCTCCGACCGAGCGGGAGAAGACGCAGTGGTACTTCCAGCGCTACATCGAGCACCTGCCTGCTGTCGGCGAGATGGTCATGTTCGACCGGTCCTGGTACAACCGCGCCGGCGTCGAGAAGGTCATGGGCTTCTGCACGCGCGAGCAGTACCAGCTCTTCATGCGGCAGTGCCCCATCTTCGAGCAGATGCTCGTCGACGACGGGATCCACCTGCGCAAGTACTGGTTCTCGGTGTCCGACGACGTGCAGCTGACCCGGTTCAACAAGCGCCTGCACGACCCGCTGCGGCAGTGGAAGCTCTCCCCGATCGACCTCGAGTCGATCACCCGGTGGGAGGAGTTCTCCCGGGCCAAGGACGAGATGATGGTGCACACCGACACCCCGGTGGCGCCGTGGCACCATGTCGCGTCCGACTCGAAGAAGCAGGCTCGGCTCAACATGATCCACCACCTGCTCTCGTCGCTCCCGTATGACGACTCAGCCGCCGGGCATCCCGAGGTGAAGCTGCCCGAGCGGCTGCCGAGCACGGGTTACCGGCGTCCGCCGATCGCCGTCTCGAAGTACGTCCCGGACTGGGCCTCGACACTCGTCGACGACCCCGTGGCTCACTGAGCGGTTGCCCCCCCCTGGGTGGGCGGCAGGTGGATGTGCAGCGCCTGCGGCTCGATCCGCGCCTCGAGCCACTCGACCCCGGGATGCTCGTCCCCGTCGACATGGATCGTCACCGGCTCCTGCGTCTCGACCCGGACGAGCCTGGCCGTGCGGTACTCGAGCCCCGGCACGTCGCCCTTCCAATGGACCAGGCCCTTGAGGGCGATCGGCACCCAGCCGACGACGTGGGCCGGGCCGACAGCGGCGACGTGGATTAGGCCGTCATCGACCGTTGCTCCGGGCAGGATGTCGATGCCGAGCGGGATCCGCCCGACGCTGCCGGCGAGCAGGCACCACAGAGCCCGTTCCTCGGCAGGGCCGTCATCGAGCCGCACCCGCATCGGGATCAGCGGTTCGCCGAGCGTGGCCACCGCCGGCACGAAGTAGGCCCTCCACTGGATGCGCTTCTTCAGGGCCGGCCGAACGAGCTCGATCGTGTCGGCGTCGTGACCGACGCCGGTCATGACGACGAAGGCGCCTTGGCCGTCGGGGCGGTCGGGGCCGCCCCACCTGGCCCGCCCGAGGTCCACCTCGTGCGCCTGCCCGTCGAGGGCGACCTCGATGGAGCGAGCCAGCGAGCGGTGTGGGAGTCGCAGGTTGCGTGCAAAGAGGTTCGCCGTGCCGCGCGGGATGATCCCCAGCGCGACGTCCGTGCCCGCCAGCGCGCCGGCGACCTCTCGGACCGTGCCGTCGCCCCCGCACACGACGACGAGTTCGGCGCCGTCCGCGACGGCCTTGCGGGCCTGCGGGCCGCCCGGCTCGGCCATCGTCGTCCACTCGAGGATGACGTGCTGCCAGCCCCGGGACCGGCAACCGGCCACGACTGCGGTCACGGCGACCCCGGCCGGGTCACCGACGGGGTTGCCGACGATGGTGACGCGCACGTGCACGAGTGTGCCGCATGAACCGAGACCCGCCGTGGGAGCCCACCCTGCGGGGGCACCTCGCCCCGAGCCCTGCGGGCGCCACCGTGCGGCGCCACGAGAACTGCAGTTGCGGTGGGTTGGCGTGGTGGCTCGCTCTGCTTTGGCCACGAGACGGCGGGACCCGGCACAGCGACATACTGTGTCGTTCGGCAGGCGGGACCTCAGTCCCTACCGGATGGCACGACGGCACCGCAGGGTCGAGGCATCACCCCCTGTCGCGCCGCCCGCGCGGCAGGAAACGAATCCAAGGAGTGGACATGAACAGGCTCGAGGGGCGCGTCGCGCTCGTCACCGGTGCAGCGAGCGGGATCGGCAGGGCGACGGCGCTCCGGCTCGCCGACGAAGGCGCTGCCGTGCTCGTCACCGACGTCCAGGTCGAACCGGGTGAGGTGGTGGTCAAGGAGATCTCCACGGCAGGCGGCACAGCCAAGTTCGTCCGACACGACGTCACCAGCGAGGCCGACTGGGAGGCGGCGTGCGCCGCTGCCGTCGAGCAGCTCGGGGGCCTCGACATCCTCGTCAACAACGCCGGAATGGGTGACCTGAAGGCGATCGAGGACACGAGCCTCGACGAGTGGAACCACACGATCGCCATCGACCAGACGGGCGTCTTCCTCGGCATGAAGGTCGCCGCCCCACACCTGCGCAGGTCCGGACACGCCTCGATCGTCAACATCAGCTCGATCTTCGGCACGAGCGGGGGGTTCGGGACCTCCCCGGCCTACCACGCCGCCAAGGGGGCGGTCCGCACTCTGACCAAGAACGCGGCGCTGCACTGGGCCGACACCGTCATCCGGGTCAACTCGATCCACCCCGGCTTCATCGACACACCGATCCTCGACTCGGCCAAGGGCACCGGGTTCTGGGACGCGATGACGGCGTTGACCCCGATGGGCCACCTCGGCCGGCCGGAGGACGTCGCGGCGGGCGTCGCCTACCTCGCCAGTGATGACGCGGCCTTCGTCACCGGGTCCGAGCTTTACATCGACGGCGGGTATCTGGCCCGATGAGCGGGGCAGGTGACGGCTCCGGAGCAGTCCTGAGGGGTCCCGCCGGGCAGCCGCCCTGCTGACCGACAGCGCACGGGACCACAATGGGGGATGCGCTATGCACTGACCGGAGCCACCGGGTTCGTCGGCGGCGAGCTCGCCCGCCAGCTCGTATCAGACGGCCATGAGGTCGTCGCCCTCGTCCGCTCACCCGGCAAGGCCGCCGATCTCGAGGCCCTCGCGGTCGACCTCGTGCCGGGCGACCTCGACGACGGCACCGCCCTCGACCGGCTGCTGGATGGCGCCGACGGGCTGTTCCACGTCGCAGGGTGGTACAAGCTCGGCCAGCGGGACCCGACGCCCGGCCAGCGGGTCAACGTCGAGGGCACCCGGCACGTGCTCGAGGCGGCACGCCGGGCGGGCACACCGAAGGTCGTCTACACGAGCACCCTTGCGGTCAACTCCGACACGAACGGGCGGATCCTCGACGAGACCTACCACTACAGCGGGCCGCATCTGTCCGAGTACGACCGCACGAAGGCTGAGGCGCACGCTGTCGCCAGAGAGTTCGCCGCCGCGGGGCTGCCGGTCGTCATCGTCATGCCCGGCGGCATCTACGGCCCGGGCGACACGTCCCAGGTCGGCGAGCTGATCGCACAGGTCGTGGCGGGTCGCCGCGTGCAGGCGCCGAACGGCGGGGGCGAGCTGGTGTGGGCGCACGTCTCTGATGTCGCCCGCGGGCACATCCTCGCCATGGAGCGCGGGGTCCCGGGCGAGTCGTACATGCTCGCCGGCGATCGCGGCACCTTGGCCGACCTGCTTGAGCGCACCGCCCGGATCGCGGGCACCAAGGGCCCGGTGCTCGTGCCGACCGCGCTGCTGCGTGCGGGCGAGAAGGTCATGGCCCAGGTGTCCAAGGTCGTGCCGGTGCCGCCGCTCTACCACCCCGAGACGCTACGGTCCGCGCTCGCCTCCTACCTCGGCACCCGGCAGAAGGCGGAGCATGACCTCGGCTGGCATGCCCGGCCGCTCGACGAGGGACTCGCCGACACGGTCGCCGCGATCCGCGCCGGCTGACTGCAGCGCCTGTGGACAGGCCTGGCCCACCGAGTGCCCGGTATGGCACGCCGTCGGGTTGTCCGTGCGGTTCGCCGCGCAGTGAAGGCGGGTCCGTCGTGACGTTGCGTCGCAGAGCGATGCAGTATGCCGCTGAGGTCGGGCTCGTTGTCGTGCTCAGTTCCGTGCTGGCCGGGTGTGCGAGCGACGTGCCCGACCCGGCCTCGACGGGTGCCGCGCCCACGGCGTCGGCCTCATTCTGCGGCGCGCCGACTGGCGTGTCCGCAGAATCTGAGCCCGACTGACGGGGTGAACGAGGCGGGCCAAGCCGCAGCGTCGCCGGTTGCCGACACGCCCGCTATCCACATTGTGATCATTTGCCGGATGAGTCGGTCATTGCTAGCCTCTCCGAGGAATCCGCGAATCCGCACCGCCGCGCCCCAAGGATGCCTCATGGTCATCGGTACACCACGTGCCGACCCATCGCTGATGCCACCGAATAGACACCCCTTCGTGCGTGCCCGGGGTCCTGGAGCAGTCCGGGTTCAGTGAGTCGAAGGCATTGACCGCGGCGACTGTCTTCGGTTTGGCGGCCGTGGTTGGCGGGGTGATCGCGCTGCGCAACATGGACCGGCTCGACCGTCGTAAGACGTTCTTCCTCGGTCTGTTCCTCACGACAACCTGCCACTGCCTCGTCGGCGTCGCCGGACTCGTGTTCCCGCATGACAGCCCCGCGTTCCCGTACATCGTCGCGACGCTGGTCACGCTGTTCGTGCTGTCGATGCAGTCCTTCCTCAACATCGCCGTATGGGTGTGGCTCGCAGAGATCTTCCCGTTGTCCATCCGCGGCCTGGCGATCGGCGCCTCGGTGTTCTTCGGCTGGACCGTCAACGGCGTCCTCGCGCTGTACGTTCCGACTCTGCTCGACGCTCTCGGGACCGGCACGTTCTTCGTGTTCGCGGTGCTCGGGGTCATCATGCTCGGCTTCCTCTGGCACGAGGTCCCCGAAACCCGCGGCCGGTCGCTGGAAGCGCTGGAGGAGGAACTCACTACCGGTGAGATCTACAAATCGCTGCCGCGACGACTGCCCTTCGCAGGCTTCCTCTATGGCCGCAACTGATCCCGGCAAGGTGGGGCCAGACGACAGAATGCCAACAGCTACGGTGAGGAGACAACCACAACCATGACCATTATCGCCGCCGTCAACCACAGCCGGGAAGGCCGCCTCGCACTGGTCGCGGCCGTCGCCGAGGCCAGACAGCTGGGCACCGACCTGGTCGTCGTCAATCTCGGACATGAACAAGTGGATGTGACCGACCTGGACACCGACGCTGTCACGGTCTCCGTCGTCGACCGCAGAGGCAAGGACAAAGAGCACTCCGCCGGCGCGGTGATCGACGAGATCGCCGCGCGTCAGGCGACGCGCCTCGTCATCGGCGTCAGGCGCCGGACACCAGTCGGCAAGGCAATCCTGGGCAGCCTCAGTCAGCGGCTGCTGTTCGACAGCCCAGTCCCGGTCCTCGCGGTCAAGCTCCCCAAAGGCGAGTTGCCGTCCAGCACCTTCGACGACCTGCCCGCCGGAATGCGTCGCGTCACCGGGTGATTCCCCACCGATCACGTGGCCACCCCGCCGGGAGCCCACCGCCCAACCGATAGCCTTGCCCGGGGCTCCGACCGCGAGGGCCGCAACTACCCTGGGAGGGCGGACTGATGCCGGCAATCGTGCTCGTCGGGGCGCAGTGGGGCGACGAGGGCAAGGGCAAGGCGACCGACCTGCTCGGCAGCAGCGTCGACTACGTCGTGAAGTTCAACGGTGGCAACAACGCGGGTCACACGGTCGTCATCGAGCAGAACGGCAAGCGCGAGAAGTACGCCCTGCACCTGCTCCCCTCGGGCATCCTCTCGCCCAACTGCATACCCGTCATCGGCAACGGTGTCGTCATCGATCTCGCCGTCCTCTTCGAGGAGCTCGACGGGCTCGATGCCCGGGGCGTCGACACGAGCCGACTGCTCGTCTCGGCCAACGCACACATCATCCCGTCGTACAACCGCACGCTCGACAAGGTCACCGAGCGGTTCCTCGGCAGCCGCCGGATCGGCACGACCGGCCGGGGCATCGGCCCGACCTACGCCGACAAGATGAACCGCACCGGCGTCCGCATCCAGGACCTCTACGACGAGAAGATCCTGCGCCACAAGGTCGAGGCCGCCCTGCAGTTCAAGAACCAGGTGCTCGTCAAGATCTACAACCGCAGGTCCATCGACGTGGACGAGGTCGTCACCGAGCTGCTCGAGCACGCCGACCGGCTCGCGCCGATGGTCGCCGACACCTCGCTCGTCCTGACGCAGGCGCTCGACCGCGGCCAGACCGTCCTGTTCGAGGCCGGCCAGGCGACGCTGCTCGACGTCGACCACGGCACCTACCCATACGTCACCTCGAGCAATGCCACCTCGGGCGGCGCCTGCACCGGCTCCGGAGTCCCGCCGACCCGGGTCGACTCGGTCATCGCGATCCTCAAGGCCTATACGACGCGGGTCGGGGAGGGCCCGTTCCCCACCGAGCTGCACGACGAGTCGGGCGAGTTCCTCCGCAAGACGGGCGCCGAGTACGGCGTGACGACCGGGCGACCGCGCCGCTGCGGTTGGCTCGACACCGTCATCGGACGCTACGCGACACGGGTCAACGGCGTCACCGACTTCGTGATGACCAAGCTCGACATCCTTACTGGCCTGGACAAGGTGCCGATCTGTGTCGCCTACGACGTCGACGGGGTCCGGCACGACGAGATGCCGGTGAACCAGACCGACTTCCACCATGCGCAGCCCATCTACGAACATCTCGACGGCTGGACCGAGGACATCACCGGGTGCCGTCGCTTCGAGAACCTGCCCGCGAACGCCCAGGCCTACGTCCTGCGAGTCGAGCAGCTGGTCGGCGCCCGGGTCTCCGCCATCGGAGTGGGCCCCGGACGCGACGAGATCATCGAGCGCTTCCCTCTCAGGCCCGAGCGGGCGCAACACGCCGAGTAGTCGACAACCTCGACGGCTGCAACCATCGAGGTTGTCCGTTGCTCGGTGTGTTGCCGGGTGACATGGCACGGAGCGAGTCATGAGGAAATCCATGAGTGAGCAGGTAGTCGGACAGGACTGGGTCACCAGGCTCGCCGACGAGGTCATCGCCGACGCGCAGCGCAGAGAGCTCAGTGGGGGCGTCATCGTCTGCGCGTCCGGTATCAGTCCGTCAGGGCCCATCCACCTCGGCAACTTCCGCGAGCTCATCACGCCGCACCTGGTCGCCGACGAGATCGCACGGCGCGGGCTGGCCTGCGAGCACATCCTGTCCTGGGACGACTACGACCGCTTCCGCCGAGTCCCGCACGGCCAGCCCGGTATCGACGCGTCGTGGGAGCAGTACATCGGTATGCCGCTCACCTCCGTCCCCGCGCCCGCGGGCTCCCCGCACGTGAACTGGGCGGAGCACTACAAGGCGCCGCTCGTCGAGGCGATGGGGCACCTGGGCATCGCGGTCCGCGAGATCAGCCAGACCGAGATGTACACCAGTGGCGCCTACGTCGAGCAGGTGCTTCTCGCGATGCGCGAGCGGGTCGCGATCGACGAGGTGCTCGGCCGCTACCGAACGCTCGAGGCTGCGGCCGAGGCGAAGCAGCGGGAGACCGGTCGGGCCAAGGACCAGGCAGGCACGGGAGACCAGCTCGGCAAGGCAGGCAAGCCCGGCAGGCCCGGCAAGACGGGCAGGCCCGTCGTGCTCACCCCCGAGCAGCAGGAGGCCCAGACCGAGGCCGAGCGGGGCTCGGGCGCGGCGAGCGAGGACGACGGCAGCGGGGGCAGCGCCGGCTACTACCCGTATCGGCCCTACTGCACCTCGTGCAACACCGACTTCACGACGGTGACGACCTACGAGGACGAGACGCACGCACTCACCTACCGCTGCTCGAAGTGCGGCCACGAGGAGACCGTCGACCTCGCGAGCTTCCGCAGCGGCAAGCTCGTCTGGAAGGTCGACTGGCCGATGCGCTGGGGCTACGAGCGCGTCGTGTTCGAGCCGTCCGGTGTCGACCACCAGTCGCCGGGGTCCTCGTTCGTCGTCGGCAAGGACCTCGCGCCGATCTTCGGGTGGCAGCGCCCGATCGGGCCGATGTATGCGTTCGTCGGGATCGCCGGGATGGCCAAGATGAGCTCGTCCCGCGGTGGTGTGCCGATCCCGAGCGACGCCCTCGAGGTCATGGAGCCGCAGGTGCTGCGCTGGCTCTATGCCCGGCGCAAGCCGAACCAGAGCTTCGACATCTCCTTCGGCCAGGATCTGCAGCGTCTCTACGACGAGTGGGACGCCCTCGTCCGCAAGGTCGGCGAGGGCAGGGCCCAGGCCGGTGACCTCGCGGCCCACCTGCGGGCGACGTCGACGGCGACGTGGGTGCTGCCCGAGACACCGCACCCGATGCCGTTCCGGACGATCGCGTCGGTCGTCGACATCACCCAGGGCGACGACGCGCAGACGGTGCGGATCCTGACCGACCTCGACCCGGACGAGCCCGTGACCTCGGTCGACGAGCTCCGGCCACGCCTCGACTGTGCCCGCCGGTGGATGCTCGGCTATGTCCCCGAGCAGGACCGGACGGTCGTGCGCAGCGCCGCCGACCGGGCCCGACTCGGCGAGCTCGACGACCAGCAGCGCGAGTCCCTCCGACTGCTCGTCGACGGGCTCGACACGCACTGGTCGCTGGACCGTCTGACCCATCTGGTCTATGCCGTGCCGAAGATCCAGCGGGGGATCGACCCCGCGGCGAAGGTCAAGGACCCGGAGCTGTCGAAGGCGCAGCGAGCCTTCTTCGTCCTCGTCTACCGACTGCTCGTCGGCACGGACACGGGCCCTCGGCTGCCCACACTGCTGCTGGCCCTGGGCAAGGACAGG
>NZ_JAKDLO010000242.1 GCF_030452765.1 Intrasporangium sp. | reverse complement strand
CCGCGTCATAGGTGTAAACCCCACCGCCCGTGATGGGCCCCCCTCTGCCCGGGGGGGGGGCGGCGCGCCGGGAGGGGCGGGGTCAGCCGCCGCGACCGGCCAGACCTGAGATGAGGTTGATCGTGGCGGCGATGATGACCGTGCCGTAGACGTACCCGAGCAGGCACTGGCCTAGCACGACCCGGCGGATCGCCGAGTCCTTCAGATCCGTGTCGGAGACCTGGTAGGCCATGCCGTTGTTGAACGCGAAGTAGGCGAAGTCCGAGAACTGCGGGTCGGCGTCCTGCTTGAAGTCGATCGGCGGCACGGGACTCGAGTAGTAGATCCGCGCGTAACGCAGCAGGTAGACCGTGTGGACCAGCAGCCACCCCACGGCGATCGCCACCACCCCGATCAGGGCGTCGACGACCTGCTCGGTTCCGGTGCTCGAGGTGCCGATGAGCAGGACCGCGACGGCGCAGAGACCGAGCAGCCCGACCACGATGACGATGACGTCCGAGATGGCTGCTCCCGGGTCCTCCCCGTCGACGTGGCTGCGGGTGGCGGCCGCATCCATCCGCAGGAGGGTGCGCAGCAGCGTCAGCGAGAAGGCGAGGCCGGCGATGATGAACGCGAGCAGGACGTTCGCGAGCGGTTCCCGGGGCGGGCCGACCGGGACGATCCAGCGGAGCAGTCCGACGACGATGCCGACGAGCAGGGCGAGGCTGAGCCTGACACGGATTCTGCCCACGCGCGCAGGCTACCGGTGCAGCCGAGGATCAGGACGTGACCACGCCAGCCGGTGAGCCGTCGAAGTTGGCCCTCATCGTCAACCCGGTGAACGTCACCGACACCGACGTAGCCGAGCCGGTCGTTGCCGAGGTCTGCCGCCCCCGCCGCTGAACCGACAGGTAGGTGAGCGCGTGAACACCCTCTGCCGCAAGTGGATCCGCCCGGCCGACCTCGACCCGGCCACTCGATCTGGACAAGACGAGGGCGCCCGTCCCATCGGGCTCCTGCGGTGCGGCGAGGTTCTGGTGGGTCAGCGTCGGCGCTGTCATGCATCCAGCCGCTCGAAACCGGTCACGGTCAGGACGGCTGCCCCCACCTCGTCGCTGGCGGCGAGGTCAACCTCGGCGGTGATGCCCCAGTCGAGGTCGCCCGCAGGATCCACGACGACCTGCCGCAGCAGCCAGCGACCCGGCTCACGGGTGACCTGCAGCAGCGCGGGGGAGCGGGCGGCCTGGTCGGTCGCGATCGAGTCGTGATCGTCGTAGTAGGCCCCGAGCGCGTCGTTCCAGGCGTCGGCATCCAGCCGCACGCGCTGCGGCGGGTCGGTCAGCTCGGCGACCCGAGCCTCGAGCTCGCCGAGTGCCTCCCACTGGTCGCGGGCGGCGAGCTCGACCCGGTGGAACATGGCATTGCGGAGCAGCACGTTGAAGGCGCGCTCGTTCGCCGTGAGGGGTCGGACCGGTGGCGCGACCTCGGCCCGACCGGGACCGACCGCGCCCGGGTTGACGAGGTCCTCCCACTCGTCGAGCAGGCTCGAGTCGGTCTGGCGGATCATCTCGCCGAGCCACTCGATGGTCTCCTCGAACTGCTCGTTGCGCGCCGACTCGGGGACCGTATGGCGCAGGGCTCGGTAGGCGTCCGAGAGGTAGCGCAGCAGTAACCCCTCCGACCGCGAGAGGCCGTAGTCCGAGACGTACTCGGTGAACGTCATACCGCGCTCGTACATCTCGCGCACCACGGACTTCGGCGAGAGGGCGTCGGGTGAGATCCACGGGTGCGACTGGCGGTAGGCGGTGAGGGCGACCTCGAGCAGGTCGGCCAACGGCTTGGGCCAGGTGACCTCCTCGAGCCGCTCCATCCGCTCGTCGTACTCGATGCCGTCGAGCTTCATGGCAGCGATGGCCTCGCCGCGAGCCCGGTGCTCCTGTGCCCAGAGGACCTGGCGCGGGTCCTCGAGGATCGACTCGATGATCGAGACGAGGTCTCGCGAGTACGTCTCGGACTCGGGGTCCAGGGTCTCGACGACGGCGAGGGCGAACGGCGCGAGCGGCTGGTTGAGGGCGAAGTCGCGCTGCAGGTCGATCGTCAGGGCGTAGCGGCGCCCGCTGGGCTCCGGCTCCGGCAGCCGCTGCATCACCCCGGAGCTGAGCAGCTCCTTGGCGAGGACCAGCGCGTGTCGGTGCAGGCGCCGCTGTCGGGTCGCGTCCTCGTGGTTGTCCGTTAGCAGCCGCGCCGCGTGCGCCACCGGATTCCCCTCCCGGGCAAGGATGTTGATGAGCATCGAGTGTGACACCCGAAGTCGCGGCCGCAACGCCTCGGGCTGCGAGGCGACGAGCTTGTCGAAGGTCTCCTCGCTCCAGCCGATGAAGCCCTCGGGGGCCTTCTTGCGCTGGATCTTGCGCCGCTTCTTCGGGTCGTCACCGGCCTTTGCCTCGGCGCGGAGGTTCTCGACGATGTGCTCCGGCGCCTGCGCGACGACCCAGCCTCGGGAGTCGAACCCGGCCCGCCCTGCGCGGCCGACGATCTGGTGGAACTCGCGCGCCTTGAGCAGCCGCTGTCTGGTCCCGTCGAACTTCGTCAGTCCGGTGAGCAGGACGGTGCGGATCGGCACGTTGATCCCGACGCCGAGGGTGTCGGTGCCGCAGATGACCTTGAGCAGTCCGTCCTGGGCGAGCTGTTCGACAAGCCGCCGGTACTTGGGCAGCATCCCGGCGTGGTGCACGCCGACACCCTGCCGGACGAGCCGCGACAGGGTCCGCCCGAAGCCGGTCCCGAAGCGGAACCCCCCGATCCGCTCGGCGATCGCCTGTCGCTCCTGCCGGGTCGTGACCTTCATGCCGACGAGCGACTGTGCCCGCTCGAGGGCCGCCGCCTGGGTGAAGTGCACGACGTACACCGGCGCCCGGTCGCGGCCCAGCAGCTCCTCGATGGTCTCGTGGATCGGGGTCACGGCATACCCGAACTCGAGCGGGACGGGTCGGTCGGTGCCCGTGATGACCGCGGTCTGCCGCCCGGTCCGGCGGGTCAGGTCGTCGCGGAACCTCGTCACGTCGCCGAGCGTCGCCGACATGAGGATGAACTGCGCCTGCGGCAGCTCGAGGATCGGCACCTGCCAGGCCCACCCGCGGTCCGGCTCGCTGTAGAAGTGGAACTCGTCCATGATGACGAGCCCGACGTCGGCCGAGGTCCCCTCTCGCAGGGCCAGGTTGGCCAGGATCTCGGCCGTGCAACAGATGACCGGCGCATCGGCGTTGACCGACGCGTCGCCGGTGATCATGCCGACGTTGTCCGCACCGAAGGTCTCGCACAGGGCGAAGAACTTCTCCGAGACCAGCGCCTTGATGGGCGCCGTGTAGAACGAGACGCGGTCCTGCGCGAGGGCGGTGAAGTGCGCGGCCGTGGCCACGAGCGACTTGCCCGATCCGGTCGGGGTCGAGAGGATGACGTTGCTGCCGGACAGGACCTCGAGGAACGCCTCGTCCTGGTGCGGGTAGAGGGTGAGCCCCCGCTCGGACACCCAGTCGGTGAACGTCTCGTAGAGCGCGTCCGCGTCGGGGTCTGGCGGGATGCGCTCGGTCAGGTTCACCGCCATACCGTATGCCACCGTGTGGCTCACCACTGGTGCCGCCTCATGTCAAGGCTGCATCCCCCCGGGTGCCCTTCCGGTATCACGAGGATGCCCCGTTCTCGGGCCAAGAGGGCAGCCGATCCGGCCGGCGCGACGACCAGACTGAAAGGGTGCGTGCGTTCTCGGGTGCCCGGCTGGAGCCTCGAAGGGATGACCGCGGCCCTGACCGCCGGCGCCCCTCGTCACCCCGCCAGGCGGCGGAGCTTCGCGACCTCCGCTCGTTGCAGCAGCTGGCCGGCAACCGCACGGTGACCGGGCTGGTCGGCTCGCTGGCGGTGCAGCGCTATCCGGTTCCGAGCGCCGAGCAGCTCGTGAAGGACACCGGATACAAGGGTGGAAAGTTCAACAAGGGCAGCTGGGCCGCCCTGCTGGTGCAGCTCGGCGGCTACAAGCAGAACGGCGACAACAACACCCTCACGGCCATCCGCCAGGCCAGCAGGAAGGCACGCGAGACGTTCTCCGCCGACAAGAAGAAGAAGAAGGTGGGCAACGCCACCGCCGCCACCATCGTGACGGCCTTGACCAGGCTGGAGGTGGACTGCCAGATCGACGTCCTCCGCCATCAGGTGACACAGGTGACACAGCAACTGGTGCAGCTCACCGATCCGCTTGCCGTGTCCGGCCTGCACTCGAAGGTGGACCAGATCCAGCAGCTGATCACCCAGAGCACCGACGACGGCACGCTGGGCGGTTGGCTCGGCGGGATCCGAGGTCAGATTGACGGAGTTTTCCGGAAGCAGTGGCCGGCGAGCCTCGCCGGCCTCCTCAACCAGCACTCCCACTACCACCCTGACCGCACCTTCCTGGTCGCCGACGGGCCGGAGTTCACCTACCCGCTGCCTCACGTGGCGTGGAAAGCCCACCTCGGGGCGAGCCGGCAGACGGCGTTCCAGGTGCTCGCGGCCGCCCTGCCCGTCCTGAAAGCACTCGGCGTGCAGCACAAGGTCGACACCGACCCGGACGTCTTCACCAAGACGAACAAGTTCGTCACGATCTACCCGCCGCGCGACGAGGCGCTGTGGCCGAAGCTCATCGCCGTGCTCGATGTCGTCCCCGGGACCGTGCAGGTCGCAGGCGAGCTGCCGGTGGGTCGTAGCGGTGCCGTGGGGATGCGGCACGGGCAGATCACGGGACTGGACCAGGCCGTCCTGGCCCAGTACAAGCTCTCCCTGGTGCTCGAGGGGAAGAAGGTTGCCGGCTACTCGTGCTGCTCGATCATCGACGACCGGTCCAAGAAGCCGCTCACCCTGGTGCCGGCTCCCTGGGACGCGAGCCTGCCGACCTTCCTGACACTGCACAGCAGAGTCGTGCACGTGGTACAGCACGTCAAGGCGTCTGGCAAGGACAAGGTGGCTCCGGCGATCCTTCACGAAGGGGTGATCCGGCCCGATCCTCGTCAGGAGCCGAACCCGTTCAAGGTCGACCTGCCCGAAGGTGTCACGGCGAAGCAGTGACTCCGGTGCGCGGGGCCGGCTGACCTCGCGCGATCGGTGCCACCGTCAGGGCCGACCGGCGTGGGGCACGTCGACCCGCACGGCGAGCAGGCTCGCCTCGCGGGCCGCCTTGCGTGCCTCCTCCTGGAAATCCGGCGCCGCGCACACGTAGAGGGTCCGCCCGTCAGCGCCGCCCAGCATGCACGCGAAGACGCCGATCCCCGGCTGGATCTCCTCGAGGATCTTCCTGCCCTCCCGGCCCCGCACGCCCCGACCGCCGATCGCGTCGGCGACCCCCAT
>NZ_JAKDLO010000011.1 GCF_030452765.1 Intrasporangium sp. | reverse complement strand
CGATAGATCGGCCACTTGTCGCCCCGCTGGTGCAGCCGACGCACCCCGGCCAGGTAGAAGAAGAGCGCGAATCCGCAGAAGACGATCCAGGCCAGGTCGAAGTTCCACTCTGTGAACCAGCGGCCGATGTTCAGCTCCGGCGGCAGCACCGATCCGGTGAGGATCTGCGCGGGCGTCTGCGACAGCGGCGGCTCAGTGCCGGCCGGCGGGGGCGGGCCCCGGACGTCGGCGCGGCCAGCAGCGGCCAGTTGCCTGCCTCGGCCAGCAGGCGTGCCGACGGGCCGGCGTCGTCGCCGGCGACGACGACGGTGCGTGGCCCAGCAGTCAGGGGCTCGGCACCGGCCATGGGGTATGACGTTTGGCGGGGGGAATCATGCTCGGCTTGGGAGAGCTGCACACTCGATCGGGAGAGCTGCACACTCGATCGGGAGAGCTGCACACTCGATCGGGACAACTGCACACTCGATCGGGAGGACTGCACACTCGATGGGGAGGAGGGGCGGGTCCACCACGTGTCGGGCTCGGCGTTGGGCGGCAACAGGTCGCCGTCGAACTGCAGGTTGAGCTGGGTCGGTCCAGGCGCCCGCACCGCAGCCGCGACCGCCTGCGCGACGTCCGAGCCGGACGCGTCCTGGGCCAGGTCGTGACACGGGGCGAAGGAGCCGAAGATCCCCGCCTGCCGGGTCGTCTGGTTCGCCCCGGTGCCGCGCAGCCGCTCCGGACGGTCCGCGCTCAGCACGATGACCCGCCGGCCGGAGTGCTGCGCCTCCATGACGGCCGGCAGCAGGTTGGCCACGGCCGTGCCAGAGGTCGTCACCACAGCCACCGGAACCCCGGACCCGATTGCGAGGCCGAGCGCGAGGAATCCCGCGGACCGCTCGTCGACGCGCACGTGCAGGCGCACGTCCCCGGCCCGCTCAGCGGCATACAGGGCGATGGCGAGGGGAGCGGAGCGGGAGCCGGGGGACAGCGCGAACTCCCGTACCCCGCCGAGCCACAGCGCATGGAGCACGGCCCGGGCGAGTCGGGCCGCCGTCGGCCGGGCACTCATGTCAACTGCCTGTCAGGGCGTCGCGCATCGGCACGAGCTTCGCGACGGACTCGGCGACCTCGGCCTCCGGGTCGGAGCCCGCGACGATCCCGCACCCGGCGAAGATGCGCAGCTGGCGCGGGTCGTCCACGTCGATGGCACCGCAGCGCAAGGCGATCCCCCACGCACCGTCTCCCGTGGCGTCCATCCAGCCGACCGGGCCCGCGTAGCAGCCCCGGTCCATCTGCTCGAGCTCGCCGATGATCCGGACCGCGTCGGGCGTGGGGGTCCCTCCGACCGCCGCCGACGGGTGCAGCGCCGCCGCGAGCGCCAGGGAGGTCGCACCGTTCGCGGCCACGGCCGCGAGGTCGGTCGCCAGGTGCATGACGTTGGGCAGGTGCAGGACGAAGGGCGACTCGGGCACGTTCATCGACGAGCAGTGCGGGGCGAGAGCCTCCGCGACGGATCGGACCGCGTACTCGTGCTCCTCCAGATCCTTCGACGACCGGGCCAGGGAGGCCGCGAGGGCGAGGTCGTGCTCGTCGTCGCCGGTGCGGCGGATCGTCCCGGCGAGGACACGGCTCGTCACGAGGCCATGGTCACGCCGGACGAGCAGCTCCGGGGTGGCGCCGGTGAGGCCGTCGACGGCGAAGACCCAGGTGTTCTCGTAGCCGTCGGCGAGGCGGCGCAGCAGCCAGCGGGGATCGACCGGGTCGGCCGCGGTGACGACGAGGTCACGCGCGAGCACGACCTTGTCGACCTCGCCGGTGTTGATCCGATCGACCGCCTCTTCGACGGCCGCCGCATAGTCGGTCGGGGACAGCGCCCCGTCGGAGAAGGCGACGCCCCGCGGGGCCGCAGGCACCTCGGCCGGTACCGGCGTCGTGAGCGGGACCAGCTCGGGGCGGGTCGTGATCCAGGTGACGAAGGTGCGGCCGTCGGCGCGTCCCACAACGACCTCTGGCACGACGAGGCAGGCTGCCTCGGCGGAGTCGTCCGCGAACGGGAAGGACCCGAAGCACACGAGCCCGCTCCCGGACGCGCCGACCTCGTCGCGGACCACGGCGTGCGCGGCGACCGAGGCCCACCAGGCCTGGGCGTCCTCGAACCGGGTCGCACCACGTGTCTCGCAGCGCAGCGCGCAGCCCCAGCCGACGATGCCTTCGCCGTGCCGGACCCACGAGGCGCACTGCTCGACGGGGAGCCCGGCCGGGATCAGGTGCAGCAGCGGCTCGTCGGTGTCGATGGCGACGGTCCGCACGACGAGGGTCGGCAAGGCGGCCGGAGTGGGAAGGGTGGACATCGACCCAAACTCTACGATGCGCACCATCGTGAGCCTGCCTTGCGACGCACCGAACAACCGGAAACCTCCACGGTTGCAGTCGGCGCACTCGCCGTTGCCCCGTACGGACGTGAGCCCCGAGCGTGATGCAAGGATGGCCGCATGACCCGTGCCCACCTCGACAAGAAGGCGCTCGACGTCGCGTCGATGTTCGACACCGTCGCCGAGAAGTACGACGTGACCAACGACGTCCTCTCGCTCGGGCAGGACCGCCGCTGGCGGCGGGCCGTCGTCAGGACCGTCGCCGCGCAGCGGGGTGAGCGCATCCTCGACATCGCCGCCGGTACCGGCACGTCGAGCGAGCCGTGGGCCGACCAGGAGATCGAGGTCGTCCCTGCTGACTTCTCCCTCGGCATGCTGCGGGTCGGGCGCCGCCGTCGCCCCGACCTGGCCTTCACCGCCGCGGACGCGCTTGCCCTGCCGTTCGCCGATGCGAGCTTCGACGTCGTCACGATGAGCTTCGGACTGCGCAACGTTCACGACACCGACGCGGCGCTGCGCGAGTTCCTGCGCGTCACCAAGCAGGGTGGCCGGCTCGTCGTGTGCGAGTTCAGCCAGCCGGCCGGCCGCGCCTTCCGGACGGTCTACACCGAGTACCTCATGCGCCTGCTGCCATCCATCGCACGCCGCACCTCCTCGAACCCCGAGTCGTACGTCTATCTCGCGGAGTCGATCCGGGCCTGGCCGGACCAGGCGGCCCTCGGCGCGATGGTCGAGCAAGCCGGCTGGTCAGGCGTCGGGTGGCGCAACCTCTCCGGCGGGATCGTCGCGCTCCACACCGCCGTCAAGCCCGGGTGATCGTCGGTATGCCGCCCACGACCCCCACGCGGGAGCGCTCGCGTCCCGGAGGTGTCGAGTCGCCCGCCCGCAGGTTAGGGTCCCCTTGCCTGACGCAGCCCGATGCGCGGGGGTAGGCTCGGGCCCGATAGTTCGTGAAGGACTTCACAAAGTCACTCGAGTCCAGGAGCTACCAGCATGAGCGTGTCGGGCGCCGCCTCGACCACAGCCGATGTCATCGTCGTCGGCGCGGGCCCCGGGGGCTCGGCGACCGCGGCATACCTGGGGATGGCGGGCATCGACGTCCTGCTCCTCGAGAAGACCCACTTTCCCCGCGAGAAGGTCTGCGGCGACGGCCTGACCCCGCGTGCGGTCCGTGAGCTGATCACCCTCGGCATCCCGACACCCGAGGAGGAGGGCTGGGTCCGCAACAAGGGTCTGCGCATCATCGGCGCCGGCATGCGGCTGCAGTTGGACTGGCCGGAGAACAGCGCCTTCCCGCCGTACGGACTCGTGCGGACTCGTGCGGACTTCGACGAGATCCTCGCCCAGCACGCGGTCAAGAACGGTGCCCGCCTCGTCGAGGGCTGCAACGTCACCGGGTCGGTCACCGACGCCATCGGCAGGATCGTCGGCGTCACTGCCAAGCTCGTCGACGAGCGCGGACGGCCGACCGGCCAGACGTGCGAGTTCCGGGCGCCGCTCGTCATCGCGGCCGACGGCAACAGCTCGCGGCTCTCCCTCGCGATGGGCCGCGAGAAGCGCGACGACCGTCCCATGGGCGTCGCGGTCCGCACGTACTACACGAGTCCGCGGACGAACGACGACTATCTCGAGTCGTGGCTCGAGCTGTGGGCCAAGGACCCGTCCGGCCGAGACATCCTGCTACCCGGTTACGGCTGGATCTTCGGCGTCGGCGACGGCACGTCCAACGTTGGGCTCGGCATCCTGAACACGTCCACGGCGTTCGGCAACGTCGACTACAAGGACGTCCTGCGCCGCTGGGTGGCGGCGATGCCGGGCGACTGGACGATGGGCGCCGACACGATGACGCAGCCGATCCGCGGCGCGGCGCTGCCGATGGGGTTCAACCGGCAACCGCACTACGCCGACGGGCTGCTGCTCGTCGGCGACTCCGGCGGCATGGTCAACCCGTTCAACGGCGAGGGCATCGCCTACGCCATGGAGTCGGGCCGGGTCGCCGCGGAGATCGTCGCTCAGGCGTTCGCCCGCACCAGCGATGCCGGCCGCGAGCGTGTCCTGGAGTCATACAACACCCGGATGAAGCAGGGGCTCGGTGGCTACTACACGCTCGGGCGCCACTTCGCCTCGCTCATCGGCAAGCCCGAGGTCATGCGCCTCGCGACCAAGTACGGGCTGCCCCGCACGACACTGATGAGGTTCCTGCTGAAGATCATGGCCAACCTTTCCGAGCCCGGCGGCAAGGCCGCCAGCGACCGGATCATCAACACGCTCTCGCGGCTCGCACCGGATGCATGAGAGACACGCTCATGCCCGTCGAGACGTACGCCGAGGCCACCCCTAGGATGGGGGCGCCGCGCCTCATGGCCGACCGAAAGGGAAGTGACGAAGGATGAGCACCGCCCCGTATGTTCCCGTGCTGTTCATGCTGGCACTCGGGTTCGGATTCGCAGCCCTGTCGGTGTTCACCTCGCTCGTCGTCGGGCCGAAGCGCTACAACCGCGCCAAGCTCGAGGCCTACGAGTGTGGCATCCAGCCCTCGCCACAGGCTGCCGGCGGCGGACGCGTGCCGATCAAGTACTACCTGACCGCGATGCTGTTCATCGTGTTCGACATCGAGTCGGTGTTCCTCTATCCGTTCGCGGTGGCGTTCAACAAGCTGGGCCTGTTCGCCCTGGTCGAGGTGGTCCTGTTCATCCTCACCGTGTTCATCGCCTACGCCTACGTGTGGCGCCGCGGCGGACTGGACTGGGACTGAAGGAGAAACCATGGGTCTTGAAGAGAAGCTGCCGGCGGGGTTCATGCTCACGACCGTCGAGCTCGCCGCCGGCTGGGTCCGCAAGGCGTCGATGTGGCCGGCGACGTTCGGCCTGGCCTGCTGCGCCATCGAGATGATGGCCGTCGGCACGCCCGACTACGACATCGCCCGCTTCGGAATGGAGAAATTCTCTGCCACGCCGCGTCAGGCCGACCTGATGATCGTCGCCGGCCGGGTCAGCCAGAAGATGGCTCCCGTGCTGCGCCAGGTCTACGACCAGATGTCCAACCCCAAGTGGGTCATCGCGATGGGTGTCTGCGCCAGCTCGGGCGGGATGTTCAACAACTACGCGATCGTCCAGGGCGTCGACCACATCGTCCCGGTCGACATCTACCTGCCCGGATGCCCGCCGCGCCCGCAGATGCTGCTCAACTCGATCATCGAGCTGCACAAGCAGATCCAGAGCTCGCACCTCGGGGTCCAGCGAGAGGCTGCGGCGCGGGCCGCGGAGGAGGCGGCGCTCCGGGCGACGCCGACGCACGAGATGAAGGGGTTGCTCGCATGACGACGCCGACGACGACGCAGTACGAGACTCAGTTCGTGGCGAGCACGGTGGGAGTCGTGCGGGGAGGCACAGCGTGAGTGACAGTCAGCCTCCCAAGACTCCGAAGCCTCCGGAGTCGTCCCAGCGGGCGGAGGGCACGGCCGGCACCGGCCTGACCGCCACCGACATCGGCGCGCTCGACCGGGCCCGTGCCGGCGAGGCGGGCGAGCCCGTGACCGTCGGGGTCCGCAGCGGCATGTGGGGCCCCTCGCTCGGCGGAGACACCTCCGGCTACGGCGGCCTCGAGAAGCCGATTCTCTTCCCGGGAGCCGCGGCTCGCCCGTACGGCGAGTACTTCGACGAGGTCGCCGACGAGCTCGAGCGGGCCCTCGTCGGCGGCAGCGCGTCGTTCGACGAGGCGATCGAGAAGGTCGTCGTGGACCGAGGCGAGCTGACCCTGCACGTCCGTCGCGAGCACCTGCTCGCGGTCGCCCGGGCGCTGCGGGACGACCCGGCACTGCGCTTCGAGTTCTGCGCCGGTGTGTCGGGCGTGCACTACCTGGACATGCCCGGCGAGGAGCTGCACGCCGTCTACCATCTCGTCTCGATCACCCACGGCTCGAGGCGTGTCCGCGTCGAGGTCAGCTGCCCCGACGCCGACCCGCACATCCCCTCCATCGTCTCGGTATACCCCAGCAACGACTGGCACGAGCGCGAGACGTGGGACATGTTCGGCATCATCTTCGACGGTCACCCGTCGCTGACCCGCATCCTGATGCCCGACGACTGGCCGGGCCACCCCCAGCGCAAGGACTACCCGCTCGGCGGCATCCCCGTCGAGTACAAGGGCGCGACCGTCCCGGCGCCGGACGAGCGGAGGTCGTACAACTGATGAGCACCCACACCACCGACCCCTACGCGACCAGCCCGCTCGACGAGGAGATGGCCGAGGGCGCGCACGTCTTCAACGTCGAGGGCGGCGACTGGGACGATCTCGTCGACGAGGCCACCTCGCTGCACGAGGAGCGCATCGTCGTCAACATGGGGCCACAGCACCCGTCGACCCACGGCGTGCTCCGGCTCATCCTGGAGCTCGACGGCGAGACGGTGACCGAGGCCCGGGCGGGCATCGGCTACCTGCACACCGGCATCGAGAAGAACATGGAGTTCCGCACCTGGACGCAGGGCGTGACGTTCTGCACCCGGATGGACTACCTGACCCCGATGTTCCAGGAGGCGGCCTTCTGCCTCGGGATCGAGAAGCTGCTGGGGGTCACCGACGACATCCCGGAGCGGGCCAGCGTCATCCGCGTCCTGATGATGGAGATGACCCGGATCAGCTCGCACCTGGTCGGGGTCGGCACGGGCGGCATGGAGATGGGCGCCACGACCGTCATGACGATCGGCTTCCGGGAGCGCGAGCGGCTGATGCGCATCATCGAGATGGTCACCGGCCTGCGGATGAACAACGCCTACATCCGTCCCGGTGGGGTGGTCGTCGACCTGCCGCCGGGCACGATCGACGCGATCCGCGAGATGATCCCGCAGATCCGTCAGGGCATCAAGGAGCTCGAGGACCTGCTCAACGAGAACCCGATCGTCAAGGGCCGCATGGTCGGCGTCGGTGTGCTCGACCTGGCCGGCTGCATGGCCCTCGGGATGACCGGGCCGGTGCTGCGCTCCACGGGCCTGCCGCACGACCTGCGCAAGAGCGCGCCCTACTGTGGCTACGAGACCTACGACTTCGACGTCATCACCCGCACCAGTGCCGACGCCTACGGGCGGCTGCGGGTCCGCTTCGACGAGATGTACGAGTCGCTGCGGATCATCGCCCAGTGCGCCGACCGCCTGCAGGACAACCCGGGCCCGGTCATGGTGGCCGACAAGAAGATCGGCTGGCCCGCACAGCTCGCTCTCGGTCCGGACGGCTACGGCAACAGCCTCGACCACATCCGCGAGATCATGGGCGACTCGATGGAGGCGCTGATCCACCACTTCAAGCTCGTCACCGAGGGTTTCCGTGTCCCGCCGGGACAGGCGTACCAGGCCGTCGAGTCCGCCAAGGGCGAGCTGGGCTGCCACGTCGTCTCGCAGGGCGGCACCCGCCCCTACCGGGCCCATTTCCGTGACCCGAGCTTCAACAACCTGCAGGCGGTGGCCGCGATGTGCGAGGGCGGCCAGGTCGCCGACGTCATCGTCGCTGTCGCGTCGCTGGACCCGGTGATGGGAGGAGTCGACCGGTGAGGGCGACAGGGAGTGAGGATCGCAGCGAGCGCCAGCGAGCGAGGACCGGAGCGACCGTCGTCGCCCGAACAGAGGGCGTGAGGGCGACAGGGAGTGAGGATCGCAGCGAGCGCCAGCGAGCGAGGACCGGAGCGACCGTCGTCGCCCGAAAGGAGCAACCATGAGCGGGCACGGTTCCGGAGAGACCTGGTCCCTGCACATGACGCAGGAGGCCGCCTACCTGCACGTCGACGCCGAGAGCAAGGCGCCGTATGCCGCCGACGTCCTCGAGCGGCTGCGTGCGGACGCCGAGGTGGTGATCGCCCGATACCCCGGCAAGCGCTCGGCCCTGCTGCCCCTGCTGCACCTGGTCCAGTCGGTCGACGGGTATGTCACCGGTCGTGGCCTCAAGCTGTGCGCCGAGCTGCTCGACCTGACCGCCGCCGAGGTCAGCGCGGTCGCGACCTACTACACCCAGTACAAACGCCACCCCAACGGCGACTACACCGTCGGGGTCTGCACCAACACCCTGTGCGCGATCATGGGCGGCGACCTCATCTTCGACCGGCTCTCCGAGCACCTCGGGGTCGGCAACGACGAGACGACACCGGACGGCAAGATCACGCTCGAGCGGATCGAGTGCAACGCAGGCTGCGACTACGCCCCCGTAGTCATGACGAACTGGGAGTTCTTCGACAACCAGACGCCCGAGTCTGCGACTCGGCTCGTCGACGACCTGAGGGCTGGCAAGGACGTCGCGCCGACCCGTGGGGCGCATCGCGTCTGTACCTTCAAGGAGATCTCCAGGGTCCTGGCCGGGTTCAACGACGGGCGTGCCGACGAGGGCGTCGGAGCCGGGCCGGCCTCGCTGCTCGGCCTGCAGATCGCCAAGGAGCAGGGATGGCGTGCGCCGGGCGACGACGCAGGCGGATCGGGTGCTCCCGTTCAGCCTCAGGTCCACCCCGAGCAGACCTCGATCGACAGCCCGAGCAAGGCCGGGCCCACGGGTATGCGGTCGACCCAACCCGGCACGCCGCCTGGCCCCACTGGCAAGGAGGAGCCCAAGTGACCGACACGCTGACCCCTGTCCTCACCCGCTTCTGGGATGTCCCCGAGTCGTGGAAGCTCGCGACATACGAGCGGCACGACGGATACCGCGCCCTGCGCAAGGCCCTGACGATGAAGCCCGAAGAGGTGCTTGCCGAGGTCAAGGACTCGAGCATCCGCGGCCGTGGCGGCGCCGGCTTCCCGACCGGCCTGAAGTGGTCGTTCATGTCCCCGCCCGACGGTGGGCCGCGCTATCTCGTCGTCAACGCCGACGAGTCGGAGCCGGGCACGTGCAAGGACATCCCGCTCATGATGGCCAACCCGCACGAGCTCGTCGAGGGGGCCGCCATCGCCTCGTACGCCATCGGGTGCGAGAAGGCGTTCATCTACCTGCGCGGCGAGGTCGTGCACGTCTACCGTCGGCTCCTGTCGGCCGTGGCCGAGGCCCGAGCCGCCGGGTATCTCGGGCGCGACGTCCTGGGCAGCGGCGCGACGCTCGACATCGTCGTGCACGCGGGCGCCGGCGCCTACGAGTGCGGCGAGGAGACCGCGCTGCTCGACTCGCTCGAGGGCCGTCGCGGGCAGCCACGCAGCAAGCCGCCGTTCCCCGGTGCGCAAGGCCTGTATGCCCGGCCGACATCGGTCAACAACGTCGAGTCGATCGCGTCGGTGGCCGGCATCCTCCGGCACGGCGCCGACTGGTTCAAGAGCATGGGCACGGAGAAGTCCACCGGCTTCGGCATCTTCAGCCTGTCCGGCCACGTGGCCCACCCCGGCCAGTTCGAGGCACCGCTCGGCATCACGATGCGCGAGCTGCTCGACCTCGCGGGCGGGATCCGCCAGGGCCACCGGCTGAAGTTCTGGACGCCCGGCGGGTCGTCGACCCCGATCCTGACCGAGGACTACCTCGACGTCCCGCTCGACTTCGACTCGGTCGCGGCGGCCGGCTCCATGCTCGGCACCCGGGCCCTGCAGGTCTTCGACGAGACCGTCTCCGTCGTGCGGGCCGTCGCCCGCTGGACGGAGTTCTACCAGCACGAGTCGTGCGGCAAGTGCACTCCATGCCGCGAGGGCACCTACTGGCTCCGGCAGGTCATGACGCGCCTCGAGCACGGCAAGGGGTCGCAGGACGACGTCGACAAGCTGCTCGACATGTGTGAGAACATCCTCGGCCGGGCGTTCTGCGCCCTCGGCGACGCGGCGACCATGCCTGTCACGTCGGGGATCAAGCACTTCCGGGAGGAGTTCGAGGCGGGGATGCACACGCCTGCCGACGTTCTGTTCCCACTGGCGAACTCTGCCCTCTTCGAGGTCAGCGACACGAAGGAGTCGAGCGGGATGGTGACCACATGACCACCACCACCTCACCCGGGGCCGGCGGCAACTCGGTCAGCGAGGGCGGCGACGCGCAGGTGCCGAAGGGCCCCAACGAGGTCACCGTGACGATCGACGGCGTGCCCGTGAACGTGCCGAAGGGGACGCTCGTCATCCGGGCCGCCGAGCGGATCGGGATCGAGATCCCCCGCTTCTGCGACCACCCGCTGCTCGACCCGATCGGCGCCTGCCGACAGTGCCTGGTCGATGTCGCACTGCCCGACAAGGAGGGCACCCCCCGGCCGATGCCGAAACCGCAGGCGTCGTGCACGATGGTCGCCTCGGAGGGGATGGTCGTCAACACCCAGAACACCTCCGCAGTCGCCGACAAGGCGCAGCACGGCATCATCGAGTTCCTCCTGGTCAACCACCCGCTCGACTGTCCTGTCTGCGACAAGGGCGGCGAGTGCCCGCTGCAGAACCAGTCGATGTCCAACGGCCGCCCCGACTCCCGCTACGAGGACGTCAAGCGGACCTACCCGAAGCCGATCAACGTCTCCGCGCAGATCCTGCTCGACCGCGACCGCTGCATCCTCTGCACCCGGTGCACCCGCTTCGCGGACGAGATCGCCGGCGACCCGTACCTCGTCCTGGCCGAGCGGGGCGGGCTCCAGCAGGTCAGCATCTACGAGGAGAAGCCCTTCGACAGCTACTTCTCCGGCAACACCGTCCAGATCTGCCCGGTGGGCGCCCTGACCGGGGCGGCCTATCGCTTCCGGTCGCGCCCCTTCGACCTCGTGTCGACCTCGAGCGTGTGCGAGCACTGTGCGAGCGGATGCGGCATCCGCACCGACCACCGACGCGGGGTCGTGCTGCGCCGCATGGGCCTGAACACCCCCGAGGTGAATGCCGAGTGGAACTGCGACAAGGGCCGCTGGGCCTTCACCTACGCCACCCAGCCCGACCGTATCGAGCTGCCGATGGTCCGTGGCGACGACGGTGACCTGCGCGTCGTCGGCTGGCCGGAGGCCCTCGCCGTGGCCGCCAAGGGGCTCGCAGGTTCACGGGCGGGCGTCCTCGTCGGTGGCCGGGTCAGCGCCGAGGACGCCTACGCCTACGGCAAGTTCGCCCGGACCGTGCTCGGCACCAACGACGTCGACTTCCGCGCCCGCCCGCACACCGCTGAGGAGGCGGACTTCCTCGCCCGGCACGTCGTCGGCACCGGGGTCCCGGAGGCCGCCGGGTTCTCAGAGGGTGCTCGTGGGGTCTCGGAGGGTGCCGCCGAAGGGACCGGCGGTGGCACCGGTGTCTCCTACGCCGACCTCGAGCAGGCGAAAGCGGTCCTGCTCGTCGGCTTCGAGCCCGAGGACGAGTCGCCGATCGTCTTCCTGCGGCTGCGCAAGGCGTTCCGCAAGCACGGGACCCGCGTCTTCTCGGTCGCACCGTTCACCTCCCGCGGCCTGAAGAAGATGGGCGGCACCCTCGTGCCGACCGCTCCAGGACACGAGGCGGAGACGCTACGGGCCTTGGCCGGGTCCAAGACCGGTCGTCTGGCCGACGAGGCCCTCACCGATGGCGGCATCGTCCTGGTCGGTGAGCGCCTCGCCCAGACCCCCGGCGCCCTGACCGCGGCGGCCGGGCTCGCGGCCGCCAAGGGTGCCCGGCTCGCCTGGGTGCCGCGCCGGGCCGGCGAGCGCGGCGCTCTGGAGGCCGGAGCGATAGGCCACCTGCTGCCGGGTGGCCGCCCGGTCACCGATCCGGCCGCCCGTGCCGAGGTCGCCGCGGTCTGGGAGAGCGGGTCGCTGCCGCAGACCCCCGGGCGCGACTCCGCAAGCATCATCGCCGCAGCGGCCGACGGCACCCTCGACGCACTCGTCGTGGGCGGGGTCGACCCGCTCGACCTCGCGCTGCCCGAGGCAGCCGCCGCGCTCGAGCGGGCGTTCGTCGTCTCGTTCGAGCTGCGCGAGTCCGCGGTCACCGCGGTCGCCGACGTGGTCCTGCCCGTGGCACCGCACGCCCACAAGGCGGGCAGCTTCGTCGACTGGGAGGGTCGCGTCCGACCGTTCGAGCGGGCCTTGAGCTCCAACGCCGTCAGCGACTACCGCGCGATCGACATGCTCGCCAGCGAGATGGGCCACTTCATCGAGACCCGCACACAGGCCGAGATCCAGGCTCAGTTCGAGGCGCTGGGGCCGTGGAGCGGGCAGCGCGCCGCTGCCACAGCCACCCCGGCCACCCCGGTCGTCTCGACGGGGGCGGGCGAGTTCGTCCTCGCCACGTGGGCCACGCTGCTCGATGCGGGTCGGATGCAGGACGGCGAGCCGTTCCTCGCGGGCACCGCGCCGCGCACGGTCGCCCGGGTGTCGCCCAGAGCGGCCACCTGGCTCGGGGTCGGTGAGGACGACACCGTCACGGTGACCGGCCCGGGTGGAGCGGTCACCGTGCCGGCCGTCATCGCGGGCGACATGGTCGACGGTGTCGTGTGGCTGCCCACCAACTCCCCGGGCTGCTCCGTGTACCGCGACCTCGGTGCGCGGGCCGGCGACCACGTCAACGTCACGAAGGGTGGTCTCGCATGACACTCAGCTCAGCGGCATACGGACTGCTCAGTGCCGTGCCCGCGACGGAGAACCCTTCCGCGGACTTCAGCGACACGCCGTGGTGGCTGGCTCTCGTCAAGGCCGTGGTCGTCTTCGTCTACCTGCTCCTGTCGACCCTGATCGTCATCTGGTTCGAGCGGCGTGTCATCGGGCGGATGCAGCAGCGTCCCGGCCCGAACCGCAACGGCCCCTTCGGGCTGCTCCAGACGCTCGCCGACGGTGCCAAGCTCATGCTCAAGGAGGACATCACCCCTGAGAAGGCCGACAAGGTCGTCTACATGCTCGCCCCGATCATCGCCGGGACGATGGCCTTCGTCGCCTTCGCGGTGATCCCGTTCGGGCCCGAGGTCTGGATGTTCGGCCACCGCACCCCGCTGCAGGTGACCGACGTGCCGGTGGCGGTCCTGCTCGTGCTCGCGATCGCCTCCGTCGGCGTCTACGGGATCATCCTGGCCGGATGGTCCTCCGGGTCCACCTACCCGCTGATCGGCGGACTGCGCTCGACCGCCCAGGTCATCTCCTACGAGATCGCCATGGGCCTGTCGCTCGTCGTCGTCTTCCTCTTCAGCGGGTCGATGTCGACCTCGCAGATCGTCTCGGCCCAGAGCTCCCTGTGGTACATCCTGCCGGCGTTCTTCAGCTTCGCCGTATACGTCATCACCATGGTCGGCGAGACCAACCGGTTGCCGTTCGACCTCGCCGAGGGCGAGGGCGAGCTGACCGGTGGCTTCCACACCGAGTACTCCTCGATGCGGTTCGCGATGTTCTTCCTCGGCGAGTACATCAACATGTTCACCGTCTCGGCGCTCGCCACGACGATGTTCCTCGGTGGCTGGCAGGCGCCGCCGTTCATCTCCGCCATCAACGACGGGATGTTCAACCACGGCTGGTGGGGCATCTTCTGGATCACCCTCAAGATGTGGCTCTTCATCTATGGCTACGTGTGGCTGCGCGGGTCGCTGCCGCGCACCCGGTACGACCAGTTCATGCGGTTCGGCTGGAAGTTCCTCATCCCGATCACCCTCGCGTGGGTCGTCGCCGTGGCCTTCATCCGCGGCGCGCAGCTCGGCTTCCTCGGCGAGGGTACGGTCTCCATCGGCCCGCTCGGCTTCAACACCGCGACGCTCGTCATCATCGCCGTCGTCGCCGTCATCGCCCTGGCCGTCGCCTGGGTCTGGGACGGGCGCAGGGAGGCCCGTCTCGCGGCCGAACAGGCCGCTCCGCCCGAGGAGATCGACCCGTTCGCCGGGGGATACCCCGTCCCGCCCCTGCCCGGGCAGCGTCTGCGAGAGCCGAGCGTGGCTCTCACCGCGGGCGGCTCGAGCGGCCAGTCCGTCGTGACGGGCGGGACCGTCACCGCCGTCAAGGAGGATGACCATGACTGACGAGACCAACCCCGGTGGGCTGCCGCAGGACGGCAGCGCCAAGGCACTGCCCAGCGGCTCGGACAACGAGTTCGGCAGGCCGTCGGCCTTCTGGGCCGACCTGCTCGCCCCCGTCGCGGGCTTCGGCGTGTCGTTCTCGACGATGTTCCGCAAGGTCGCGACCGAGGAGTACCCGGAGAAGCCGCGCCCCACGGCGCCGCGCTTCCACGGGCGGCACCAGCTCAACCGCCACCCGGACGGGCTCGAGAAGTGCATCGGCTGTGAGCTGTGCGCCTGGGCCTGCCCGGCTGACGCCATCCTGGTCGAGGGTGCCGACAACGACGACAACCCGGACGGCCAGGGTCGCTTCTCTCCCGGCGAGCGCTACGGCCGGGTCTACCAGATCAACTATCTGCGCTGCATCTTCTGCGGCTACTGCATCGAGGCGTGCCCGACCCGGGCTCTGACGATGACGAACTTCTACGAGCTAGCCGACGACGACCGCGCCAAGCTGATCTTCACCAAGGACGAGCTGCTCGCGCCGGTTCACGAGGGCATGCTCCAGCCGCCGTTCCCGATGGCCGAGGGCATGGAGGACAAGGACTACTACCGCGGCAAGGTCACCGGACCGACGGACGCGCAGCGTGCCTACGTCGAGATCCGTGACGCGCGCATCGAAGAGGAGATGAGCCAGTGACCAGTACTGCTGAAGCCGTCGCCTTCTGGATCCTCGCAACCGTCGCCGTTTTCGGCGCCCTTGGGCTGATCTTCGCGCGCAAGGCGGTCCATGCCGCGCTCGGTATGGCGCTGACCATGGTCACGCTCGGGGTGATCTACCTCATCCAGAAGGCGGACTTCCTCGGCGTCATCCAGATCTTCGTCTACACCGGCGCGGTCATGATGATCTTCCTGTTCGTCATCATGCTCATCGGGGTCGACTCCGCCGACTCGCTCGTCGAGACGATCAAGGGCCAGCGCTGGTGGTCGTTCATCTTCTCCGTCGGGCTGGCCGGCCTGCTCATCTTCACGCTCGCCCAGGTCTCCTTCGACCAGTCGTCCGTCCAGGCGGGCATGGACCGGCTCGTCGCGAACAACAACGCGACCGGCAACGTCACCGGCCTCGCTGAGAAGATCTTCGGCCAGTACGTCTGGATCTTCGAGCTCACCTCGGCGCTGCTCATCACGGCTGCGCTCGGGGCGATGGTCCTCGCGCACCGGGAGCGGATCCTGCCCAGGCAGGGGCAGGCGGAATGGGCGGCTCGTCGGGTCAGGCAGAACGAGGCCGTCGCCGGGCTGCCCGCGCCCGGTGTCTACGCTCGGCACAACGCCGTCGACACCCCTGCTCTGCTGCCCGACGGGCAACCGGAGCGCAAGTCCGTCTCGAGGGTGCTCGTCGCCCGCGAGCAGGTCGCCCGGGCGGACGGCTTCCGCGACGTGGAACGCCACATCGAGCGGGAGATCGAGCAGGGAGGCGACAGATGAGCCCGGTCCACTACATCTACCTGTCCGTGATCCTGTTCGCGATCGGCGGCGCCACCGTGCTCGTGCGGCGCAACGCGATCATCGTCTTCATGGGCGTCGAGCTCATGCTCAACGCCGCGAACCTGTCGCTCGTCACCTTCTCGCGGATGCACGGCGACCTCGACGGGCAGGTCATGGCCCTGTTCGTCATGGTCGTCGCCGCCGCCGAGGTCGTCGTCGGGCTCGGCATCATCATGGCGATCTTCCGTGCCCGCCGGTCGGCTTCGGTCGACGACGCCAACCTGCTGAAGCTGTAAGGAGCCCCAGGGATGCCAACTGCTCTCCCGAGCCTGCTCAGTTCCGCCAGCACGTATGCCGCCGGGCTCGCCACGCACGACGGCGAGGCGCACGCGGCGACGGGCTTCGCGTCATACGCGTGGCTACTCATCGCCTTCCCGCTGCTCGGCACCGCGGTCCTCCTGCTCGGCGGGCGACGCACGGACCGCTGGGGACCGGTCGCGGCGACCCTGCTCTCCTGGGCATCCTTCGTCGTCGGGCTCATCCTCTTCTTCGTCATGTTCGGCCAGCCGTCGGAAGACCGGGCTTGGAGCGTGCACGTCTACGAGTGGGTGACCGGCGGCTCGTTCACTGCCGACGTCAACCTGCTCGTCGACCCCCTCTCGTTGGCGTTCGTCCTGCTCATCACCTTCGTCGGGTCGCTCATCCACGTGTACTCGATCGGGTACATGAAGCACGACCCCGACCGGCGGCGCTTCTTCGCCTACCTCAACTTCTTCGTCGCCTCGATGCTGCTGCTCGTGCTCGCCGACAACTACCTCGCCCTCTACATGGGCTGGGAGGGTGTCGGTCTCGCCTCGTGGCTGCTCATCGGGTTCTGGAACATGAACCCCGCCTATGCGACCGCCGCCAACAAGGCGTTCTTCGCCAACCGGGTCGGTGACTTCGGCCTGTCCGTCGCGATGTTCATCATGTTCTTCCACTTCGGCTCGGTGAACTTCGCGGACGTCAACGTCGGGGTGGCCGGGCTGCAGGGCGCCAACCAGGGCTTCATGACAGCCATGGGGCTGATGCTGCTCCTCGCGGCCTGCGGCAAGTCGGCGCAGTTCCCCCTGCAGAGCTGGCTCGGTGACGCGATGGCCGGCCCGACCCCGGTCTCGGCACTGATCCACGCCGCGACGATGGTGACCGCCGGCGTCTACCTCATCGTGCGCTCCGGGACGATCTTCGAGGCGTCTCCGACTGCTCAGCTCATCGTGGCCATCGTCGGCGCGATCACGCTGCTGTTCGGGGCGATCGTCGGGTGCGCCAAGGACGACATCAAGAAGGCGCTCGCCGCCTCGACGATGTCGCAGATCGGCTACATGATGCTCGCCGCCGGGCTCGGCCCGATCGGCTACGCGTTCGCGATCTTCCACCTGATCACGCACGGCTTCTTCAAGGCCGGCATGTTCCTCGGCTCCGGCTCGGTCATGCACGCGATGAACGACCAGGTCGACATGCGGCGGTTCGGGGGCCTGGCCACGGTCATGAAGATCACCTGGCTGACCTTCGGCGCCGGCTGGCTGGCGATCATCGGCATCCCGCCGTTCGCCGGCTTCTGGAGCAAGGACAAGATCATCGAGTCGGCCTTCGTCGGCGAAGGCTGGCGGCCGTGGGTGTTCGGGCTCGCGGCGCTCATCGGCGCCGGGATCACCGCCTTCTACATGACCCGCCTGTTCTTCATGACGTTCCACGGGAAGCGGCGGTGGACCGAGGATGTGCACCCGCACGAGTCGCCGGCCACGATGACCATCCCGATGATCGTGCTTGCGATCGGCTCGGCCTTCATGGGCCTGATCCTCGGGCCGACCGGTGCGTTCTCGACGTGGCTCGAGCCGGTCACCGGAGCCGTCGAGGAACACCATCCGGTGATCCCCGTGCCGGTGATCATCGCCGTGACCCTCGTGTTCGTGCTCGTCGGAGGCGGTCTCGCGTGGATGCGCTACCTGCGAGACGACGTCCCGCTGACCGCGCCGGCCGGCAACCAGCTGACCAAGGCGGCGCGGCTGGACCTCTACCAGGACCACGTCAACGAGGCCCTCCTCATGCGCCCCGGCATCCACCTGACCCGGTCGCTCGTCTTCGCCGACGGCGAGGGAATCGACGGCGCAGCAGGCGGCCTCGCGGCTTTCATCGGCGGCTGGGCGGCTCGGATGCGCAAGGTCCAGAACGGTTTCGTCCGGTCCTACGCCCTGACGATGCTTGCCGGCATCGTCGCCATCCTCGGAGCATTGTGGGTGATCCAGTGATGTCGCAGATGTCCAGTGTTCCGTGGCTGACGCTGCTGATCGTCATCCCAGCCGTGGGGTCGCTGCTCGTCGCCGTCCTCCCCGGGCCGGCCGAGCAGGCCAAGCGCCTCGCGTTCGGCGTCTCGCTGGTCACCCTCGCGGTGGGCATCGTGGCGGCGACCCAGTTCGACAGGAGCTCGCCGGCGCAGTTCCAGCTGGCCGAGCAGCATGCGTGGATCCCGCAGTTCGGGGTGAACTACGCGCTCGGGGTCGACGGCATCGCGCTCATCCTGATCCTCATGTCGCTCGTGCTGACACCGGTGTGCCTGCTCGCCGCCTGGCACGACGTGGAGGACGAGGGTGACGGCGGCCGCCGGGTCAAGGCCTACTACGGCCTGCTCCTCTCGCTCGTCCCGTTCATGGTCGGGGTCTTCTCGGCGACGGACGTCTTCCTCTTCTACATCCTGTTCGAGGCCATGCTGGTCCCGATCTACTTTCTCATCGGGCGGTTCGGCGGCCCGCGCAGGCAGTACGCGTCGATGAAGTTCCTGCTCTTCGGCCTCGCCGGCGGGCTCGTCATGCTCGTCGCCGTGATCGCCCTGTACCTGCAGGGCCCGGGCGGCACGGACGGCTTCCTCATCTCGAAGCTGACCGGCCTGTCCATCGACCCGACGACCGAACGGCTGCTCTGGCTCGGCTTCTTCGTCGCGTTCGCGATCAAGGCCCCGATGGTGCCGGTGCACACCTGGTTGCCCGACGCGGCCACCGAGGCGACTCCGGCGACGGCCACCCTGCTCGTCGGGGTGCTCGACAAGGTCGGCACGTTCGGGATGATCCGGTTCTGTCTGCAGCTCTTCCCCGAGGCCAACGCGTGGGCTACCCCCGTGGTTGTCGTCCTCGCCGTGATCTCGGTGATCTACGGGGCACTGCTCGCGATCGGGCAGACGGACATGATGCGCCTGATCGCGTTCACGTCGATCAGCCACTTCGGGTTCATCGTGCTGGGAATCTTCGCCCTCACCAACACGAGCACCGCGGGGGCCGCGCTCTACATGTTGAACCATGGGTTCGCGACCGCCGGCCTGTTCCTCTTCGCCGCGATGTTCATCAAGCGGCGCGGCAGCAAGCGGATCCCGGACTTCGGCGGGTGGCAGCGGGTCACCCCCGGTATCGCCGGCGCGTTCCTCGTCGCCGGACTGTCCACCTTGGCCCTGCCCGGGCTGTCGAGCTTCGTCTCGGAGTTCCTCGTCATGGTCGGCGCGTTCGGGGTCTTCCCGGCCGGGACCGTCATCGCGTGTCTCGTGATCATCCTGGCGTCCATGTACATCCTGCTTTGGTACAAGCGGGTCATGACCGGCCCCAAGCCGGAGGGGCTGTCGCACATCAAGGACTGGTCGGTCCGGGAGAAGTGGGTAGCGGCTCCGCTCATCGGCTTCTTCGTGGTCTTCGGACTCTTCCCGAAGCCGGCCCTCGACGTGATCAACCCGGCCGTTGACAAGACGCTGTCGTACGTCCAGGCCAATCCCGCCACCCTGGCCGAAGGGAGCACCAAGTGACCGCCCTGGCTCCGGCCGCCTTCCAGCAGGCGAACATCGACTACCTGGCAGTGCTGCCGCTGCTCATCGTGTTCGGCACGGCGCTCGTCGGGGTGCTCGTCGAGGCGTTCATGCCGCGCACGCACCGGCATACCGTCCAGGCGACCATCGCCGTCGTCGGGCTCGTGCTCGGCTTCGTGGGCGTCATCATCGCCACCGGGCACCAGGGCCTGACGATGGGTTTCGCGGACGGGGCGACGGGGCGGCGCCTGTTCTCCCTGGCGATCGACGGACCCGCCCTGTTCATGCAGGGCTCGATCGTCCTGTTGGGGATCCTCGGCATCCTGACCATGGCCGAACGGTTCGGCGGTGTCGGTTCGGACGCGTTCACCCCGAGTGGCGCCTCCACGCCGGGCTCGGCCATCGAGGCCGCCTCGACACGCGCGGGCCTCATCACCTCCGAGGTCTTCCCGCTGACGATCTTCGCCATCGGCGGGATGATGCTCTTCCCCACGGTCAACGACCTCATCGGGATGTTCGTCGCCCTCGAGGTGCTCTCCCTGCCGCTCTACATCCTCTCGGGTCTCGCGCGCAGGCGCCGGCTGCTCTCCCAGGAGGCGGCGCTGAAGTACTTCCTCCTCGGCGCCTTCAGCTCGGCGTTCTTCCTCTTCGGTACGGCCCTGCTCTACGGCTACGCCGGGTCCGTGTACTTCCCCGACCTGAGCGCCGCGATCACGCAGAACCAGCTCGGGCTCAACCCGCTGCTCCTGGGCGGCGCGTTCCTCGTCTTCGTCGGGCTGCTGTTCAAGGTCAACTCGGTGCCGTTCCACGGGTGGACACCTGACGTCTACCAGGGCGCTCCGTCCCCGGTCACCGGCTTCATGGCGGCGTGCACCAAGGCAGCCGCGTTCGGCGCGATCCTCCGGTTGGCCTACGTCGGCCTCGACACGGCGGCCTGGCAGTGGCAGAACGGTGTCATCATCGTCGCGGTGCTGACCATGATCGTCGGTTCGGTCCTGTCCGTGGCCCAGACCGACATGAAGCGCCTGCTCGCGTACTCGTCCATCGCGCACGCCGGCTTCATTCTCGTCGGCGTCCTCTCGTTCGACCGCAGCGGCGTCAGCTCCGTCCTGTTCTACGTCGTGACCTACGGCTTCTCGATCATCGCCGCGTTCGCACTGGTCACGCTCGTCCGGCAGGACGGCGGCGAGGCGACGCACCTGTCCCAGTGGGCCGGGCTCGGCAAGAAGCACCCCATCGTCGCCGGCACCATGGCCTTCCTCATGCTCGCCTTCGCCGGTATCCCGTTGACCTCCGGTTTCGTCGCCAAGTTCGCCGTGTTCGCCGCCGCGATCCACGCGGGTGGCTCGACCGGTCTCGCGTTGGTGATCATCGGGGCTGCCTGCAGCGCGATCACCGTCTTCGTCTATGCGCGTGTGATCGTGTTGATGTTCTTCAGCGAGCCGGCCGACGACTCGGTCGAGGTAGTGATCCCGTCGGCCGCGATGACGTTCTCGATCGCGATCGGCACACTCGTCACGCTCGCGCTCGGTATCGTTCCAGCGTCGCTGCTCGACCTGGCCGACCGTGCGTCGCAGTTCGTGCGTTGATCGAGTGTTCGAGAGGTGTCCATGACGACGCAGACCACCCCGCCCATGCTGTCCATCCCCGGGGCGACGCCGGGGCTCACGGCGCGCCTCGAGGATGGGCTGAGCCGAGTGGACGCCTTCCTCGAGGAGGTCGTCGACCACGACGACCCCTTCATCGCCCAAGCGTCTGGACACCTCGCGGCCGCCGGCGGCAAACGGTTCCGGCCGTTGCTGACCCTCCTTGCCGCCGAGCTCGCGGGCGGCATCAACGACGCGGTCGTCAGGGCAGCCGCCGGTGTGGAGCTGACCCACCTCGCGTCGCTCTACCACGACGACGTCATGGACCAGGCCGACGTGCGCCGGGGCGTGCCGTCGGTCAACGCCGCGTTCGACAACTCCACCGCGATCCTCGTCGGCGACCTGCTGTTCGGCAAGGCCTCCGAGATCATCGCGCACCTCGGTGCGGAAGCCGTCCTCATCCAGGCACGCACCTTCATCCGGCTGTGCGCCGGCCAGATCCGTGACGACCGGCCCTGCCCGCCCGGGGTGGACCCGGTGGACTACTACCTGTCGGTGCTCGCCGACAAGACCGGCGCCCTGATCGCGACCGCAGGGCGCTACGGGGTGATGTTCAGCGGCGGCTCACCCGCGCTCGTGGAGATCATGCGCTCCTACGGCGAGAAGATCGGGATCGCCTTCCAGCTCGCCGACGACGTCATCGACATCGCCTCGGAGTCGGGGGAGTCGGGCAAGACCCCCGGCACGGACCTGCGCGAGGGGGTCGACACCCTCGCCGTGATCCGGGCTCGCGGCTCCCGCGACCCGGCCGACGCCCGCCTGCACGACCTGCTCGCTCGGGACCTGTCGCGCGACGACGCCGCCGTCGAGGAGGCGCTCGCCCTGCTGCGGGTGCACCCCGGACTGGTGATGGCCCGCGAGGAGACCTTTGCCGTGGCTCGGGACGCCCAGCGCCTGCTCGACCCGCTGCCGGACAGCTCTGCCAAGGCGGCCCTGCAGGCCCTTCCGATGAGCGTCGTCGACCGCGTCGGCTGACCCCTCCCCTCTCGTCGGCTGACCCCTCCCCCTCTGGGTGGCCGGGCGCCGCGACGTGGCGACAGCGCCGCGACAACTGCCCTCGTCGTCAGTTCTCGTGGTGGTTCAGGCCGGAATCCCTCGAGAACTGCGTTCGATGTCGCTTCTCGTGGGTCGGTCCACGATGGCCGGTGGAACCCGGGGGCCAGCGCCGTGCGGGTGGCCCCCGGTGCTGCACAGTGGACTGCTCAGCGCGCGGGCGGGCGGGTCATCGCGAGGACGTCGAGCGCCTCGTCGAGCTGCGCCTCCGTGAGCTTGCCGTCGGCGACGTGACCATCTTCGAGGACAACCTCACGGATCGTCTTGCGTTCCTTGATGGCTCGCTTGACGACGGCAGCCGCCGCCTCGTAGCCGATGTAGCGGTTGAGCGGCGTCACGATCGACGGTGAGCTCTCGGCGAGCTCGCGGGCGTGCTCGACCTCGGCGGTGATCCCGTCGACGCACCGGTCGGCGAGCAGCCGCGACGTAGCGGCGAGCAGGCGGATCGACTCGAGGATGTTCTTCGCGAGCACGGGCAGCATGACGTTCAGCTCGAAGTTGCCTGCCGCGCCCGCCGTCGTGACCGTCACGTCGTTGCCGATCACCTGCGCACAGGCCATCAGGGTCGCCTCACAGATGACCGGGTTGACCTTGCCCGGCATGATGCTCGAGCCGGGCTGCAGGTCCGGCAGGTGGATCTCACCGAGGCCGGTGCGCGGGCCCGAGGACATCCACCGCAGGTCGTTGCAGATCTTCGTCAGGCTGACGGCGACGACCTTGACGGCCCCGGACAGCTCGACGACCGCGTCCTGGGCCGACTGGGCCTCGAAGTGGTCCTGCGCCTCGACGAAGGAGATCCCGCTCGCCTCGGCGACCTTGGCGATGACCGCGGCTGCGAAACCCGGAGCCGCGTTGAGCCCGGTCCCCGCGGCAGTCCCGCCGAGCGGCAGCTCGCTCGTCGCCTCGGCGGCGCGGGCCACTCGCGCCCGCCCGAGCTCGACCTGGCGCTGGTAGCCGCCGAGCTCCTGCCCGACGGTCACCGGCACGGCGTCCATGAGGTGGGTGCGGCCGGACTTGACGACGTCGACGAACTCGGTCGCCTTGCGGCCCAGGGACGCAGCGAGATGCTCGAGAGCCGGCACGAGATCGCCGAGAGCCGCCTGGGTCGCGGCGATCCGCAGCGCGCTGGGGAAGGTGTCGTTGCTCGACTGGCCCATGTTGACGTGGTCGTTCGGGTGGACCTGCAGGTCGCTCTGCAGGTGCGCGAGCCGGGCGACCACCTCGTTGACGTTCATGTTCGTCGAGGTGCCCGAACCCGTCTGGAAGACGTCGATCGGGAAGTGCTCGTCGTGCTGTCCCTTCGCGACCTCGTCGGCGGCCGCGCTGATCGCGTCGGCGCGCTCCCGGTCGAGGCCGCCGAGCTCGGCGTTGACCTGCGCGGCGGCTGACTTGAGGCGTGCCAGCGCGTGCACGACCTCGGGCGGGACGCCCTGCCCGCTGATCGGGAAGTTCTCTACCGCGCGGGCGGTCTGCGCGCCCCAGAGGGCGGAGGCCGGGACCTGCACCTCACCCATCGAGTCGTGTTCGGTCCTGGTCTCCGCTGGTTCGCTCATGCCCCCATCATGCCCTTCAACCTTCGGATGACGGCTGATGAGGACCCTGCCCCGCAGCCCCCGCTGCCCCCCGGACTCACCGGTTGCCGTAGCGGGCCAGCAGCGCGTCCAGGTCATCGAGCGTGATCGCGTCGCTCATGCCCATGAGCGGGACCTTGACCACGGGCATCGCCATGAGGAAGGCGGCCGTCATCGGGTCGGGGCTGTCCGGCCCGAACGTGGCCGCGAAGTCGCCCATCGCATGGCTGAGCGCGGGCCCGGCCTCGGGGTGCTCCATCCATTCGCGGATGGTCGAGTGGTCGTTCAGGGGCCGGCGCAGGACCGGCGCCTCGAGCTGGGTGGTGGCCCGGAGGGGGAGGTCTCGCGACGACGAGCCGACCGACACGACGAGGATGCCCGGCTCGAGCGCCCAGCCGTGGGTCCCGACATCCCAGTGGCTGAGGTCGCGCCGGGTCAGGGCGAACTCGACTCGACGGGACTGCCCCGGTGCGAGCTCGACCCGGTCGAACCCTCGCAGCTCGCGGGGGGCCCGAGCGATCGCCGAGTGCGGCCGGCCGACGTAGAGCTGCGGGACCGCCACGCCGTCGCGTCCGCCGGTGTTCGTCACGACGGCGGCTACCCGGACGACGACGTCATGCTCGGCCGTCTCGGCGGTGACCGGAGCGGCGGTGACGTCGAGCTCGGTGTAGTCGAAGCTCGTGTAGGTCAGGCCGTGCCCGAACGGGTAGGAGACCGGCGCCTCTATGGCGTCCAGCCCGCGGTAGCCGATGAAGATCCGCTCGCCGTAGTGCACGGAGCCGTCCTCACCCGGGAAGTTGAGCTGGGCGGGCACGTCGGCAAGGCGTTCCGGCATGGACTCGGCGAGGTGGCCGGACGGTGCGGCGTCGCCGAGCAGCAGGCCCACGGCGGCGCTGCCACCGGCCTGTCCACCGAGCCAGAGCTCGAGGATGGCGTCCGCCTGCTCTTCCCAGTCGGCCACGGCGACGGCGGAGCCGTTGGAGAGCAGCACGACGACGTGGTCGGCCACCTCGGCGACCGCCCGGAGCAGGGAGACGTGGCTGACTGGCAGGTCCAGGTGCTCGCGGTCGTAGCCCTCTGACTCGTCGGCAGCAGGAAGGCCGAGGAAGAGCACGGCTGTGCGGCCGGTGGCCAGCAGGGCCGCCTCGCGCCGCAGGTCCTCGTCGGAGCGGTCCGGCTCGGGCTCGTCCGCCGCCTCGGCCAGGCGGTAACCAGGGGCGAACGGCACCTGCAGCCCCCGCTCGGCGAGCGCGTCGAGCGCGCTGACGAGCCGGGACGGGTTGACGTGGGAGGACCCGGCACCCTGGTAGCGCGGCGTGCGGGCCATCTCGCCGATGACCACGGCCGTGCTCTCGAGCGTTGCCCCCTCGAGCGGCAGCACGCCATCGTTCTTCAGGAGCACCGCGGTCCGGGTGGCCACCTCGTGGGCCAGCGCGTGGTTGGCCTCGATGTCGAACGACGCCGGCTCGGAACCCGCCTGCCGGGAACGCGCGACCAGGGTCAGCACCCGGGTCACGGCAGCATCGAGGTCCGCCTCGTCGAGCGAGCCCGACCGGACCGCCTCGACGATCCTCGCGTCGTTGACGCCTCTCGAGGACGGCATCTCCAGGTCGAGCCCGGCAGCCACGCCGGCGACCCGGTCGTCGACGGCGCCCCAGTCGGAGACGACCAGGCCCTCGAAGCCCCACTCGTCGCGCAGCACCTCGGTCAGCAGCCATGGGTCCTGCGAGGCGTACGTGCCGTTGATCTTGTTGTAGGAGCACATGACGGTCCAGGGGTGGGAGCGCGTGACCACCGTCTCGAACGCCGGAAGGTAGATCTCGCGGAGGGTGCGTTCGTCGACCTCGACGGAGACCCGCATGCGGTCGGTCTCCTGGTTGTTGGCCGCGAAGTGCTTGAGCGACGTGCCGACGCCGTGGGACTGGACACCGGTGACCAGGGGTGCGGCCAGCTCACCGGTGAGGTAAGGGTCCTCGGAGAGGTACTCGAAGTTGCGCCCGCACAGCGGACTGCGCTTGATGTTGATGCCCGGCCCGAGCAGGACGGCGACGTCGTTGGCCAGGGTCTCGGCACCGAGCGCTTCGCCGACCCGGTGGAGCAGGTCCCGGTCCCAGGTCGAGCCGAGCCCGGCCGCGGAGGGGAAGCAGGTGGCCGGGACCGAGTCGTTCAGGCCCAGGTGGTCGGTCTCGCCGGCCTGCTTGCGCAGCCCGTGCGGGCCGTCCGTGAGCATGACTGCCGGGATCCCGAGCCGCTGCACCTCTTGGGTGTGCCAGAAGTCGGATCCCGAGCAGAGCGAGGCCTTCTCCTCGAGGGTCAGCTCGGCGACGAGCCCTGGGATGTCGGACAGGGACAGGTCGGTCATGTCAGCGCACCTTCTTGATCGGGACGATGGCAGCGGCGCCGAGCACCGCGACGATGCCGGCGACGAGGAAGAGCAGGGTGTAGTTCGTGCCAGAGCCGGATCCTATGCCGAGCACTGCGACGATGCAGGTGACTCCGGCGCCACTCTCGCAGAGAGCCCAACCGCCTGCAACGACGGCGCCTTGGCATCGTAGGGCCTGCAGCCCGGCTGGCCCGAGCGACGCAGGGCTGACTCGATCTGCGAAGAGCGCTGCGTCCCACCGATCACGAGACAAGCTGAGCATGGGCCCGCCTCGCAAGGTCAGGTCACCTGTCATGTCGCGGACCGGTATGCCGCCGTGCGTGACAGCCGCGTTCGCGGTGACATGAATCGTGACCTGACTGGTGATGTGCAGGTCCGGATGGCGGTGACGCGAGCGAGCTGGGCCAGGAGCCCCGAACGGCTCTGCTATGAACCGGGTCCCGAACGGCGGCGCGTCCCGAACGGCGGCGCGTCCCGAACGGCGGCGCGCCGGGACGCACCCAGGCAGCCGCAGCGCGTCAGCGGGGGCAGTCATCCACGGGGATGTCGCGCTCCTCGGTGCGGGAGCCTCGCAGGCTGAGCAGCGAGTCGGCGGTCAGCAGGATGAGCGCGACCCAGACGATCGCGAAGCCGATCCAGCGCTCGGTCGGCATGTGCTCGCCGAGCAGCAGCACGGCGCAGAGCAGCTGCAGCACCGGCGTGACGAACTGGATCAGCCCGATCGACACGAGCGGGATGCGCCGGGCTGCAGCGGCGAAGCAGAGCAGCGGGAGCGCCGTCGCGACGCCTGCGCCGACGAGCAGCCAGGTGTGCAACGGGCCGTACCCGCCGAAGGTCAGGTCGCCCTGGCGACCCAGCACGAGCAGGATGACCGCCGCGGCGGGGGCCAGCACGATGGTCTCGACGGTCAACCCGTGCAGCGCGGGCAGGGTCGCCCCGAGCTTCTTCTTGATCAGGCCGTAGAGCGCGAACGAGAAGGCGAGGGTGAGCGCCACGTACGGCACGTGCCCGCCGGCTATGGCGAGGAAGAGCCCGGCCACGACACCGATGCCGACGGCGGCCCACTGCAGCACCCGCAGCCGTTCACCGAGCACGACGACCCCGAGCGCGACCGTCACGAGCGGGTTGAGGAAGTAGCCGAGCGCCGCCTCACTCGTGTGCCCGGACAGGACCGCCGCAACGTAGACGAGCCAGTTCGTCGCGATGAACACCCCAGCGAGGACAAGGCCACCGAGCAGCCGTCGGTCGCGGAAGATCGGCCCGAGCCAGCGCCAGTCCCGGGTCACGAGCAGGACGAGCGCGCAGAAGGCGAGGGTCCACAGGATCCGGTGCGACAGGATCTCCCATGGCCCCGCGGGGGTCAGGGCATCGAAGTAGAGCGGGAAGAACCCCCAGAGGCCATAGGCGGTGAAGCCGAGGACGGTTCCCCACCCGGTCTCCGAGAGACCACCGCCGAACCTGGCGCGCACCCCCCGTGGGGGACTCAGGGTCGGGGACGCCGGTCGGCCCGACGTCACGCGCTCACGGTCCAGGGATCCTGTCCGGCGAGGAGGGCATCGATGTCCGCATCGGTCACCGGAGCTGTCTGCGCCGCCGCGACCTGCTCGCGCACGGCGTCGTCGTAGGTGCGCCGCGTCACGTTCCGGAAGATCCCCATCGGCACGTGCGTCATGTCAGGGGTGTCGAGCCGCGAGAGCGCGTAGGCGGTCGACGGGTCGGCCGCCTCGGGGTGGTGCACGACGATGCGTGCGGGGTCGGCCTGCTCGCGCGGCACGAGACGTATGCCGCTCACCTCGTCCCAGATGGCCACCTGGTCTCCCAGCGTGACCTCCTGGCCTGCCTCCAGGTGGATGATCCGGGCCTGCGCCGAGGTCCGGTCCTTGAGGACCTCGAAGGCCCCGTCGTTGAAGATCGGGCAGTTCTGGTAAATCTCGATGAGCGCGGACCCACGGTGGTCCGCGGCGGCCTGCAGCACCGAGGTCAGGTGCTTGCGGTCGTTGTCGAGGGTGCGGGCCACGAAGCCGGCATCGGCCCCGAGGGCGAGGGAGACCGGGTTGAACGGCTGGTCGACCGACCCGAGCGGCGTCGACTTGGTCACCTGCCCGACGCGCGAGGTGGGGGAGTACTGGCCCTTGGTCAGGCCGTAGATCTCGTTGTTGAACAGCAGGATCTTGAGGTTGACGTTGCGGCGCATCGCGTGGATGAGGTGGTTGCCCCCGATCGAGAGCGAGTCGCCGTCGCCGGTGATGACCCAGACCGACAGGTCCTCGCGGCTCGTCGCGAGCCCGGTCGCGATCGCCGGAGCACGGCCGTGGATCGAGTGCATGCCATACGTGTCGAGGTAGTACGGGAAGCGGGACGAGCAGCCGATGCCGGAGATGAAGACGATGTTCTCGCGCTTGAGACCGAGCTGGGGCAGCAGGCCCTGGATCGCCGCGAGGATGACGTAGTCGCCACAACCGGGGCACCAGCGCACCTCCTGGTCGGAGGTGAAGTCCTTCTTGCCGAGGGACTCACCTTCGGCCAGCCGCGGCACCCTGGCCGTGCCGGACTCGGCCGAGCCGGGCGTGGGACCGGGGCCGACAGGGGTGGTCTGGACGGTTTCGTCGGTGGTCACGGCACCTACTCCTTGACTGCGCGCGCGATGACGTCGGCCAGCTCCGTCGCAGGGAACGGGAGCCCGCGCACGGCCGTGTGGGACTGGATGTCGACGAGGAACCTCGCGCGCAACAGCATCGCGAGCTGGCCGAGGTTCATCTCGGGGACGATGACATGGTCGTAGGCCCGCAGCACGTCGCCGGTGTTGGCGGGCAGCGGGGCGAGGTGGTGCAGGTGGGCCTGGGCCACCTTGGTCCCGAGTGCTCGGGCCAGCCGGACGCCGGCGGCGATCGGGCCGTAGGTCGATCCCCAGCCGAGTACGAGCAGCCGCGCACCGCCGGTCGGGTCCTCGACCTGCAGGTCGGGCACGCGGATGCCGTCGATCTTGGCCTGGCGCAGGCGCACCATGTGGTCGTGGTTGTCGGGGTCGTAGGAGATGTTGCCGGTGACGTCGGCCTTCTCGATGCCGCCGACGCGGTGCTCGAGCCCTGGGGTGCCCGGGACGGCCCACTGTCGGGCCAGGGTCTCGGGGTCCCGTAGGTAGGGGTGGAAGACCGGCGTGCCGTCCGCGTTCGCGCCGTTGGGCTCGGTCGCGAACTCGACCCGCAGGTCGGGCAGGTCGGCCGTCCTCGGGACCTGCCACGGCTCGGACCCGTTGGCGAGGTAGCCGTCGGACAGCACGATGACCGGGGTGCGGTAGGTGGTCGCGATCCGTACCGCCTCGAGGGCGATGTCGAAGCAGTCGCCGGGGGTCGCCGGGGCGAGCACAGCCACGGGCGACTCGCCGTTGCGCCCGAAGAGGGCCTGGAGCAGGTCGGCCTGCTCGGTCTTGGTCGGCAGGCCGGTCGAGGGTCCGCCCCGCTGGATGTCGCACACGACGAGCGGAAGCTCGAGCGAGACCGCGAGGCCGATCGTCTCGGCCTTGAGGGCCAGCCCCGGCCCCGAGGTCGTGGTGACGCCGAGGGCACCTCCGAAGCTCGCGCCGAGCGCCGCGCCGACGCCGGCGATCTCGTCCTCGGCCTGCATGGTCGTCACGCCGTAGCGCTTGAGGCCCGAGAGCGTGTGCAGGATGTCGGAGGCCGGGGTGATCGGGTACGAGCCGAGGAAGAGCCGCAGCCCCGCCTTGTGTGCGGCGGTGACCAGGCCGAGGGCGAGGGCGACGTTGCCGGTGATGTTGCGGTAGGTCCCGGCCGGCATCGCGGCGGGCGCGACCTCGTAGGCGTTGGCGAAGTCCTCGGTCGTCTCGCCGTAGTTGTAGCCGGCCCGCAGCGCAGTGAGGTTGGCGGCGAGGATCTCGGGCTGCCCGGCGAACTTCGCCTTGAGGAACAGCTCGGTGCCCTCCATGGGCCGCGTGTAGAGCCAGGAGAGCAGCCCGAGGGCGAACATGTTCTTCGCCCGCTCCTTCTCCTTGCGGGTCAGGCCCTCGAACCCGGTCAGCGCCTCGACCGTGATGGACGTCAGGGCGACGGGGTGCACGTCGTAGCTCTCGAGCGTGCCGTCCTCGAGCGGGTTCGTCGGGTAGCCGACCTTGGCCAGGTTGCGCTTGGTGAACTCGTCGGTGTTGACGATGAGGGTGGCGCCGCGTGGCAGGTCGGGCAGGTTGGCCATGAGCGCCGCGGGGTTCATCGCGACGAGGACGTCCGGGGCGTCGCCGGGCGTCAGGACCGCGTGGTCGGCGAAATGCAGCTGGAAGCTCGACACCCCAGGCAGGGTCCCCTGCGGCGCGCGGATCTCGGCGGGGAAGTTCGGCAGCGTCGACAGGTCGTTGCCGAGCAGGGCCGTCTGCGAGGTGAACCGGTCGCCGGTGAGCTGCATACCATCACCGGAGTCACCGGCGAACCGGATGATGACGCGATCGAGCCGCTTGACCGTTGTGGTGCTCATGCTGGCGATGTCCTCGTCGTTCTCGTGGGTCCTTTCCATCGTAGAACGTGCGGTGCAGACCGAGTGGGAGATCCCCACCACGTGGGACGGCGCGCCGCGCGTGCCGTCGTGATCGGCGGTTCGCCCTGATCCACCGCAGCGCGGAATCCCGGCCGGGCTGAGCGGCATCCTGGCCTGTGGTGGCTAGGCTGACGAACATGTCCGGGTACATCGTCGTGGCGGCGGTCCTCGGCGCGGGTGTGCTGCTCGTCACCGCGGCGATGCTCGCCCGGAGCCTGCTCGCGCCGCGTGCGCCGGTCCCGGCGAAGCTGACGACCTACGAGTCCGGAGTCGACCCGGTGGGCGAGGGCTGGGCCCAGACGAAGGTGCGCTACTTCGTCTTCGCGTTCCTCTATGTCATCTTCGCCGTCGACGCGGTCTACCTGTACCCGTGGGCGACGATCATCCGCGATGCAGACCTCGGCCTCGCGAGCCTCGTCGAGATGGGCATCTTCATCGCCGTCGTCGTGCTCGGCCTGGCCCACGCCGCCCGCCGCGGCCTGCTGAGGTGGGTGTGATGCCCGTCGACCTGCCGATGCCGCGGGTCGGCCCGCTCGCCGAGCACGCCCCGCGCCCGATCAAGGTCGTGCTCAACTGGGGGCGGCGCTACTCCCTGTGGGTCTTCAACTTCGGCCTCGCGTGTTGTGCCATCGAGTTCATCGCGACCTCGATGGGCAGCCACGACTTCATCCGGCTCGGCGTCATCCCGTTCGCGCCGGGCCCCCGGCAGGCCGACCTGATGGTCGTCTCCGGCACCGTCACCGACAAGATGGCGCCGGCGATCCGGCGGCTCTACGACCAGATGCCCGAGCCGAAGTACGTCATCTCCTTCGGCGCCTGCTCCAACTCCGGCGGCCCCTACTGGGACTCCTACTGCGTGACGAAGGGCGTCGACCAGATCATCCCCGTCGACGTCTACGTGCCCGGCTGCCCGCCGCGCCCGGAGGCTCTGCTGCAAGGGATCATCCGCCTGCAGGAGAAGATCGCCGCCGAGTCGCTCTCGGGTGCCGCCCTGCGACGCAAGTATGCCGCTCACCGCACCCCCAGCGCCGCCGAGCTGAGCCGCCCGCTCCTTCTCGACGCGAGGCACGGGCCGGCCGGGCAGGTGGCCCGGTGAAGGTCACCCAGGCCGTCGAGATCCCACTCGCCGAGTGGGTCTCGAGCGTGGGCGACCACGTGTCGCAAGGCTTCTCGTACTTCGACTGGCTCACCGCAGTCGATCAGACCGACGCGACGGACGAGCCCGGCTTCGACGTCGTCGTCCACCTGCTCGACGTCACTGCACCCGAACGGCTGCGCTCCGTGCTGCTGCGCACCCGGGTCCCGGACGGGGCAGCGGTCGCGTCGTTGACCCCGGTCTTCCACGGCGCCGCCTGGCACGAGCGGGAGACCCACGAGATGTTCGGGATCGACTTCGCCGGGTTCGACGACGGCACGGGGCTGGGTCTGCGCCCGCTGCTGCTCCCGGACGGGTTCGAGGGGACTCCGCTGCGCAAGTCGTTCATGCTTGCGGCTCGCGCGAGCAAGCCCTGGCCCGGCGCCAAGGAGCCCGGGGAAGGGCATGGCGAGGGGCTCCGCAGCGGCGCTCCGTCGCGGCGCCGGGTCCAGGCACCGGGGGTCCCGCCGCCCGAGTGGGGCCCGCGATGAGCGGGCTCACCTGGCTCGAGGTCGTGCTGCGGGCGGTCGCCGTCCTCGCCGCCTTCCTCGTCCTGCCCCTGCTCGTCGGGCAGACCGAGCACAAGGTGATGGCACACATGCAGGGCCGGCTCGGGCCGATGTACGCCGGTGGGTTCCACGGCTGGGCCCAGCTGCTCGCCGACGGGATCAAGTTCGTGCAGAAGGAGGACGTCGTCCCGGCCCGTGCCGACCGGTCGGCCTTCCGGCTGGCCCCCGGTGTCGCGCTCGTGCCCTACCTCGTGGCGCTCGCGGTGATTCCCCTGGCTCCGGGCGTCGTCGGCGCGAAGGTCGACGCGAGCGCGCTGCTCGTCCTGGCCGTCATCGGGGTCGGCATCATCGGCACGCTCATGGCCGGTTGGGCCTCGGCGAACAAGTACTCCCTGCTCGGGGCGATGCGGGCCGCCGCCCAGCTGGTGTCCTACGAGCTGCCCATGGTCCTGGTCGTCGCCTCGGTCGCCCTCGCCGCCGGCACGCTCTCGCTCGTCGGGATCGCGCAGGCGTGGACCCCCTGGTGGCTGCTCTGGCAGCTGCCCGGTGCGCTCGTCTTCTTCGTCGCCGGGCTCGCCGAGCTGCAGCGGGTCCCGTTCGACATGCCGGTCGCCGACTCCGAGATCGTCTTCGGCCCCTATACCGAGTACACCGGCCTGCGCTTCGCGTTCTTCCTGCTCGCCGAGTACGCCGGGATCGTCGTCATGGCGCTCCTGTTCGCCGTGCTGTTCCTCGGTGGCTGGGCCGGCCCGTGGGCCGCGACCGTCGGGTGGCTCTGGACCCTGCTCAAGGGCCTGGTCCTCGCCGTCGTCGTCATCTGGTTCCGCGTGTCGTGGCCGCGCCTGCGCGAGGACCAGCTGCAGCGCCTCGCCTGGGTGTGGCTCGTCCCGATCGCCCTGCTCCAGCTGGCGGTCACAGCGGTGGGAGTGGTGATGATGCGATGACCGGCAACCTCGACAGACCGGATCCCGACGACCTGGAACGGCCGGTCGTCGACCTCTCCCCGCCCGGGGGCGCTCCCTCGAAGGTGAAGGGCGGCGAGCCGGACGGCGGGCGCGGGGGGAGCGGACTGAGCGGCATACTCCCCGGGATCGTGCAGGGGCTCGCGACGACCGCGCGCACGATGACCCGCCACACGCACACGGCGGAGTACCCCGACGTCCGCCCGCAGCTGCCGCCACGCAGCCGCGGCGTCATCGCGCTGCTCGACGAGAACTGCACCTCGTGCATGCTCTGTGCCCGTGAGTGTCCCGACTGGTGCATCTACATCGACTCGCACAAGGAGGAGCTACCCCCGACGACCGAGGGCGGCCGCGCCCGGCAGCGCAACGTCCTCGACCGGTTCGCCATCGACTACTCGCTGTGCATGTACTGCGGCATCTGCGTGGAGGTGTGCCCGTTCGACGCGCTCTTCTGGAGCCCCGAGTTCGAGTACGCCGAGCTCGACATCCACGACCTGCTCCACGAGAAGCCGCGGCTCAGCCAGTGGATGGCCACCGTCCCGGCCCCGCCTGCTCTCGACCCCGGCAGCGCCGACCCGGCCGAGGTGACCGCGGCCGCGAAACCGGCCCGACCTGCCCGGCCGGTCCGAGGGGAGCGCGCCCCGGGCCCCGGCCGCCCGTCCCGTCCGCCGCGCGCCGATCCGCAGCAGACGCCTCCCGTCCCGCCCGCGGACGGTGACGTGTGACGACACGGGACATCGTCTTCGTCGTCGTCGGCGTCATCACCGCCCTGTCCGGGCTGCTCGCCGTCTCCACCCGTCACGTCGTCCACGCGGCCCTGTGGCTGCTCGTCTGCCTCGGCTCGCTCGCCGGCTGCTACATCGTGCTCGGGCAGGAGCTCGTCGGGATCGTGCAGCTGCTCGTCTACGTCGGGGCGATCGTCGTGCTCGTCCTGTTCGCCCTCATGCTGACCCGGGCGCCGATCGGCCCGCAGCCCGACATCGACGCACCGGTGTGGCAGCGGGTCGTCGCGGCCCTGCTCGGTGCGGCCACGACCGCGCTCGTCGCCGCCGCCACCCTACCGGTCATCGGTCAGCAGTCCGTCGACCTCGACACCCCGGTCGTGACGACCCAGCAGATCGCGTCGGCCATCTTCGGCACGTGGGTCTGGCCGTTCGAGCTGCTCTCCGTGCTGCTGCTCGTCGCGCTGGTCGGTGCCTTCGCCGTCTCGCGGGTCGTCCTGGCCAGGAGGTCCCGGTCGTGATCCACCTGCAGTGGCCCGTCATGCTCGCCGCGGTCCTCGCCGGCCTGGGCGTCTACGGCGTCATCGCGCGCCGCAACGCGGTCCTCGTGCTCATCGGCGTCGAGCTCATCCTCAACGCGGCGAACCTGCTGCTCGTCACCGCCGGGTCCCGGCCGGACGCGCCGTTGGCCGCCGGTTCGGTCGTGACGCTCTTCGTCGTCACGATCGCCGCCGCCGAGATCAGCATCGCACTCGCGGTCATCCTGGTGATGTTCCGCCGCTTCGGGCACATCGACCTCACGGCCGTGCCCGACCTCACCAAGGGAGCCCCCGAGCACACCGAGCGCGACCCAACCGACCGAACCGACCCGGCCGCTCTTGCCGCCGAGGAGGTGAGCGAGCCATGACGTGGGTCGTGCGCCTCGTCGTGCTCGTGCCGGCCCTGGCCGGGCTCGCCGGGCTGCTGCTCGCCCGGTCCCGGCCGGCCGCTCAGCGCATCGCGGTCGGGGCGGCCGTCGCGACGACGGTGCTGGCCCTGATCCAGTGGGTCGCACCGCTGGGCACCGGCGACATCGACACCTTCGGTGCCCTGCCGCTGGGTGACCTCAGCGCGCCGCTGCACCTGCTCTCCGACGAGCTGTCGGGGCTCATCGGATTCGTCGTCGCGTTCGTCGTCCTCACGATCCAGGCCTACACCGTCTGGTACCTGCGCGAGGATGCCCGCTACCCCCAGTTCGCCGCCGGGGTCTCGCTCTTCGCGGCGGGCATGCTCCTGCTCGTCCAGTCCGCAGACCTCGTCCTGACCCTCGTCGGCTGGGAGATCATGGGCTGGTGCTCGTGGCTGCTCATCGGCCACGACAGCGAGCGAGCGGCGGCCCGGCGGGCGGCATACAAGGCCTTCATGGTCACCCGCATCGCCGACATCGCGATGGTCGTGGGCCTCATCACGTTGTCGGTCCGCGCCCGCAGCACCGACCTGTTCGCCGTCCTCACCGAGCCGGGCCGGACCGGCCTGCTGACCTTCGGCCTGGTCTGCGTCGTGTTCGGGATCGCCGGCAAGTCCGGCCTGGTGCCGTTCCACGACTGGCTCCCCGACGCGATGGAGGGCCCGACGCCCGTGTCCGCGCTCATCCACGCGGCGACGATGGTCGCGGCGGGCAGCTATGTCATCGCGCGCCTGTTCAGCCTCTATGCCGGCAACGACGCGGCCCGCACCGTCCTCGCGGTGCTGGCCGCGATCACGATGGTGTATGCCGCTGCCCTCGCCTTCGCGCAGAGCGACCTCAAGCGGCTGCTCGCCTACTCCACGCTGAGCCAGGTGGCGATCATGCTGTCCGCGCTCGCGGCGGCCCCGGCGGCGTTCGGCGTCGGCCCGGGGATGGGGCACCTGGTCGGGCACGCGTTCTTCAAGGCGCTGCTCTTCCTCGGCGGCGGGTGGCTCGCCGTGATCGCGGGCTCGACCGCGCTCGCGCCGATGGCTGGGCACGTGCGCTCCGGCGTCGTGCTGCGGTGGGGGATGGCGATCGGGTTCGCCGCGCTGGCCGGGGTGCCGCCGCTCGTCGGCTTCTTCACCAAGGACACCGTCATCGACGCGGCACTCGAGGGCGCGGCCGACGGGGCCGGGTTTCGGGCCTGGGTCGTCGTGGTGGCCCTGTTCGCCACGGTGCTGCTGACCGCCGCCTACTGCACTCGCGCGTGGCTCGTCCTCGCGAACGGACCCCAGCCCGCGCGCCGGCCCGCGAACGGAGCGCTCGAGGTCGAACGGGTCGGTGCCCCGGCCGGCTCGGTCACGAACAGCCGGCTCGCTGGTGTGGCCTGGTCGCCTGACGGGGCCGTCGTGGCGGCTGGGACGGAACGCCCACCCGAGCAGACGAGCGCGGGCGAACCCGATCCGGAGCTGGTCGACGAGACGCCGCCGGCGCCTTCCGAGCATCGGCCGTCGGTGCAGGTCGCCCCCTGGCGGGGCTGGTGGTCGGACACCGAGCTGCTGGCGTTGCTGCGCACGGCCTCCGTCGCGGCGCTCGCCGCGGGGAGCGTGCTCGGGACACTGCTCCTGCTCACCCTGCCCGGGAGTATCCACGTCGGCTGGCTCTCCGCAGTCGTCTCCGTGCTGCTGATCGCCGGGGCCGCCTGGGCGGTGTGGGTGGTCGCGCGGCGCGGGCAGCGCGACGCCGCGGACGTGCTGCCGCAGCCCGTGCGGGCCGCCGCGGTCGCCGGGCTGGGCGCCGACACGGCATACGCCGCCTTCGGCCGGGCCGTCGTCGCGACGGCCCGGCTCGTCGTCTTCCTCGACCGTGACGTGCTCGATGCCTACCCACGGGCCTTCGCGGCGACGACCCGTGCCGTGGGCCGGGCGGGGCAGCGGACCCACCGGGCGGTGCCCTCGCTCGGCCTCATCGGGGTCGTCGCGGGTGTCGTCGTCGTCGCGGTCCTGGGGGTGACGGTATGGCGGTGACGATCCTCGTGCTGGTGCCGCTCGTCGCGGCGATCCTGTTGCTCGCGATGCCGCCGGTCTCGGGAGCCGACCGCGCTGTCGCGCTCGTCGCCTCGGTTGCCACCGCGGGGCTCGCCGTCGTCGTCTCGGCACTGCGGCTCGAGGTCGACGTCATGTGGATCCGGGCCCTCGGCATCCGGTGGCACCTGGCACCGGATGGCATCTCGATCGCGCTCATCCTGCTGACCGTGCTGCTCACCGTCGGCATCGTCCTGCACACCCTGCACGGGCCGCCCCCCGAGGGGGGCACCCGCTCGACCCTGCTCGGCTGCGTCCTGCTCGTCGAGGCCGGTGCCCTGGGAACCTTCCTGGCCCGCGACGCGCTGCTGTTCTTCGTCGCCTTCGAGGTCGTCCTCGTGCCGATGTGGGTGCTCATCCGCCGGTTCGGCGACCATCACCGCACCGACGCCGTGCGCGCCGACGCCGCCGGGCGGTTCATCTTCTTCACCGTGCTCGGCTCGACACTCATGCTCGTCGGCATCCTCTTCCTCGTCTACCACCAGGGCAGCTCCGACCTCGGGGTGCTCGCCGCGGCCCACGGCAGTGGCATGCCCCACGGTGTGCAGCTCGCTGTCGCCGCGCTGCTCCTGGCCGGTCTCGGCATCAAGGTGCCGATCTGGCCGCTGCACACGTGGCTGCCCGCGGCGCACACGATCGCCCCGACGGCGGGCTCGGTACTGCTTGCCGCGGTGCTGCTCAAGATGGGCACCTACGGCATCGTCCGGCTCGCCGTCGCCACCGTGCCCGACGGGGTGGCCACGCTCTCGCCCGTGCTCGCCGTGCTCGGCGTCGTCGGGATCGTCTGGGGAGGCCTCGCCTGTCTCGTCGAGCGCGACCTCAAGCGGCTGGTCGCCTACTCGTCCGTGGCGCACATGGGTTTCGTCGTGCTCGCCCTTGCCTCCGGGAGCCACACCGGCCTGCAGGCGGCGCTCTTCGGCAACATCGCCCACGGCGTCGTCGCGTCGCTGCTCTTCTTCGTCGTCGGCGACCTCAAGGAACAGTGGGGGTCGGCCGACCTTGCTGTCGCGCGGGTGGCCTTGCGCGACACGGCTCCCCGATTCGGGCTCCCCTTGGTGTTCGGGTTCGCCGCGGCGCTCGGCCTGCCCGGTCTGGTCAGCTTCTGGGGGGAGTTCCTCGCCCTGTACGCCGCGTGGTTCCCGGCGCCCGGGCGCCCCGTCGCGCTCCTGCGGGTCTGTGTCGTTCTCGGTGCCGTCGGGTTGGCCATCGCGGCCGGCTACGCGGTGCGCGTCATCCGGATCGTCTGGGCGGGGGAGGGCAGCGACCCGGCTGCATCCCCGGTGCGCGACCTGCGCGGGGCCCGGCGCGCAGTCGTGGTCGCGCTCGTCGGCGCCACCGTCGTGCTCGGTGTCGGACCCCAGCTGTTGCTGCACCTGTCGAACGCCGACGCGGCCGGGCTGCTCGAGGCGGTGCGCCGATGACCGGTCTCGCCATCGACGTCGTCACCCTGCTGCCCGCGCTGATCCCTCTCGCAGGGGTGCTCGTCGTGCTCGTCGCGGACCTCGTCGTGCCCCGGCTCAGAGGCCTGCCGTATGCCGTCGCCGCCGTCGCGTCGCTCGGTGCCGCTGGTGCCGCCATCCCGGGCGTCGCCGCCGGCGCCGGTACGGTCCGCACCACGTTCTGCCTGAGCGCGGGCTGGTTCTCGCCGGGCGGAGGGTCGTTCTCCTACACGCCCGGGGAGGCGTCGCCGTACACCTCGGCCATGGCCGCGTCGGAGTGCCTGTGGCGAGCCGGCGCGCTGGGCAGCAGCCTGCAGCTCGGAGCCGGGCTCGCCGCCGCGGTGTGCCTCGCGCTCGCCTGGCCCGTGGCGCGGGCTCGCCCCGCGGAGAGCACCCGGGAGCCCATCGAGGCGATCCTGTTCCTCACCGCCCTGACCGGCACCGTCGTCGTGGCCGCGAGCCGCGACATCGGCACCTGGCTGGTCGCCCTCGAGCTCGCGACCCTGCCCGTCATCGCCCTCGTCGCGCTGACCGGCACCCGCGCGGCGCTCGCCGGGGCGATGCAGCTGCTCGTCACCTCGCTCGTCTCCTTCGCCCTGCTCGCCGTCGGGGCGGCGCTCTGGTTCCTCGCGACCGGCGCCCCCTTCTTCAGCCCCGACGCGGCGCTCGCGGCCGGGCAGGTCCCAGCCGGCACCGTCGCCGCCGCTGCGCCGGCGCCCTCCGTCGCGCTGCTGTCCCTCTCGCTCGTGCTCGTCCTGGCCGGGCTCGGGTTCAAGCTCTCACTCGTGCCGTTCCACGCATGGACACCGACGGCCTACGCGGGGTCAACCCCCGCGGTCGCGACCTTCCTGGCCACCGTCTCGAAGATCGGTGCGCTGGCTGCGCTGCTCGTGCTCGTCCAGGCGCTGAGCGGCCTCGGCACTCCCGGCCTGCTCGCCGTCGCGGTCCTCTCCGCCGTGACGATGACGCTCGGCAACGTCATGGCACTGCGCCAGGACGACGTGGTGCGGTTGCTCGCCTGGTCGACGGTGGCCCAGGCCGGCTGGGTCATCCTGCCGCTCGTCAGCATCTCGGCGCTCGGGCAGCGGTCCGCCGGCATCTACCTGCTCACGTATGTCGCCGCCACCCTCGTGGCGTTCGCCGTCGTCGCCCGCACCGTGCAGGAGGTCGGGGCGCGCGGACGCGGGATGGCGGCATACGCGGGCCTGTGGTTGCGTAGTCCGTGGCGAGCCGGCGCGCTGGCCCTGGCCCTGACCTCCCTGGCGGGGCTGCCGCCCGGGGTCATCGGGCTCGTCGGCAAGATCGTCGCGTTCCGGCCGGTCATCGTCGAGGGGTGGGTCTGGCTCGCGCTCGTCGCCGCCGGCAACGCCGTCCTCGGGGTCGCGGTCTACCTGCGTTGGCTGCGCCCGGTGCTCAACCCGAGCGAGGCCGAGACGGGCAGCGCCCCGGTGGAGCCAGCGGCCGCGGGCCAGGCCGGGCCCAGTGCCGTTCTGGCGGGCCGGCGGCTCGCGATCACGGTTGCGCTCGTCGCGAGCGTCCTCGTCCTGCTCGCCGTGAGCATCCAACCGCAGCTCCTGCTCGGTCTGTTCGGCACCTGAGATCGACAGTGCAGTACTCCGGATCGACAGTGCAGCACTCCGGATCGACAGTGCTGTACTCCGGATCGACAGTGCAGCACTGAGCCCACGGAGGCGACGCCTGCTGACCCCTACTTTCGGGGGGACGGCCGACACGCGCACGCTCGATCACGAGATCTGCACTCTCGATGCCGGGAAGTGCACTCTCGATGCCGGGATGTGCACTCTCGATGCGAAGGCCTGCACTCTCGATGCGAAGGCCTGCACTCTCGATGCCGAGGAAGGCCGCGGAACGGGCCGCGTTGGTCGAACGTTCAACGGGCATGCGACATCACTTCAACGGGCTGAAGACCGCTGCCCTCTTCGGCGCCATCTGGGTGCTGCTGCTCGGTCTCGGCTCGCTGATCGGGGGCGGCCGCTACATCTGGCTCTTCGCTCTGATCGGCGTCGGGACCACCGCCTACGGCTACTGGAACTCGGACAAGCTCGCGATCCGGGCGATGCACGCCTATCCCGTCTCCGAGGCGCAGGCGCCGGCGATGTACCGCATCGTCCGCGAGCTGTCCACGGCCGCCGGCAAGCCGATGCCGCGCCTCTACGTCTCGCCGACCCAGGCGCCGAACGCCTTTGCGACCGGGCGCAGCCCGAAGCACGCCGCGGTCTGCTGCACCGAGGGCATCCTCCAGTTGCTTGACGAGCGAGAGCTGCGGGGGGTGCTCGGCCACGAGCTCATGCACGTCTACAACCGCGACATCCTGACCAGCTCGGTCGCGGCCGCGATCGCCGGGGTCATCACCGCCATAGGGCAGATGCTCATGTTCTTCGGCATGTTCGGCGGCGGGTCCGACGAGGACCGCGCCAACCCGATCGCCCTGCTGGCGATGAGCCTGCTCGCGCCGTTCGCGGCGATGATGATCCAGATGGCGATCAGCCGCACCCGCGAGTACGACGCGGACGAGGACGGCGCACGGCTGACGGGTGACCCGCTGGCACTCGCGTCCGCGCTGCGCAAGCTCGAGTATGGCGTCCAGCGCGCCCCGCTCGCCCCGCAGCAGAACATCGTGAACGCGAGCCACATGATGATCGCCAACCCGTTCCGGGCCCAGGACGTCTCCCGGCTCTTCGCCACTCACCCGCCGATGGACCAGCGGATCTCGCGGCTCGAGGGCATGGTGGGCCGACCGGAGTGAGGATCCGACCGAGCGCCGGCGAGGTCGTCCACAATCCTGCGTTACTCGTACGCCGCGGTGTCCAGCCATCTGGCAGGCTCGCCTTCATGCGCAGTCTGACCTTGGCTGAGGCGCACGAACGCTCCGCGCTCATCGACGTCGTCTCGTATGCCGTCCACCTCGATCTCGACCGCGGCTCCGAGGTCTTCGGCTCGGTCGCGAAGATCCACTTCACGTGCGATACGCCGGGTGCCGACAGCTGGGTCGACCTCAGGGCGCGCGAGGTCGCCTCGATCCGCCTCAACGGCCGTGACCTCGACCCCGCCACTGTCGTCGACGGCCGGCTGCCCCTGCCGGCTCTCGCCGCCGAGAACGAGGTGGTCGTCGATGCCGTCATGGGCTACAGCCACGACGGGCAGGGGCTGCACCGGGCCACCGATCCTGCCGACGGGCAGGACTATGTCTACGGACACCTCTTCCTCGCTGCCGCCCCGCGCGTCTTCGCCTGCTTCGACCAGCCCGACCTCAAGGCGCCTTACGACGTCACGGTGCGCACGCCCCGACAGTGGTCCGTCATCGGCAACGGCGCGGCCACCGAGACCGCGCCGGGGGAGTGGGTGCTCGCGACGACGAAGCCGCTCGCGACCTACTTCGTGACCGTCTGCGCCGGGCCCTGGGCGTCCGTGCGAGACGAGCACGACGGCATACCTCTCGGCATTCACTCCCGCCAGTCGCTGAGGAAACCGCTCGAGCGGCACGCGACCGAGATCTTCGCCGTGACGCGGCAGTCGTTCGACTACTTTCACAGCCTCTTCGACATCCGCTACCCGTTCGGCGCCTACGAGCAGGTGTTCGTGCCGGAGTTCAACGCCGGCGCGATGGAGAACCCGGGCTGTGTCGTCCTGCGCGACCAGTACATCTACCGGGGTGCGGCCACGCGCGACGAGCTGCTCACCCGCGCCAACACCATCGCGCACGAGCTGTCCCATATGTGGTTCGGCGACCTCGTCACGATGAAGTGGTGGGACGACCTCTGGCTCAACGAGTCGTTCGCCGAGTACATGTCGCACCGCTGCCTCGTCGACGCGACGGAGTACACGGACGCGTGGGTCGACTCGTCGATCGTGCGCAAGGTGTGGGGGTATGGCGCCGAGCGCTCGCCGTCGACCCACCCCGTGGCCGGCGTCGAGGCGCTCGACGCAATGAGCGCGCTGCAGAACTTCGACGGCATCTCCTACGCCAAGGGCGCCGCGGCACTGCGGCAGCTGATCGCCTACGCCGGCGACGACCGGTTCATCGCCGGGGTCCGGTCGTACCTGTCCGTCAACGCGTACGGCAACGGCACCCTCGCCGACTTCCTCGCCGCGATCCAGCTCGGTAGTGGCAAGGACCTCGATGCGTGGGCCAAGGCCTGGCTGCTCACCGCCGGCCGCGACACGATCGCCGTCGACCTGAGCGTGCAGGACCTCCGCGTCGTCGCGGCGAGGATGACCCGCGAGGCACCGATGGCGTTCCCGGCCGACCGGCCGCACGCCCTCGACGTCGCGGGATGGACCGACGGCGAGCAGACCGCCCGGGTCATGGCGACGATCACCACCGCGCAGACATCGCTCGACGGCCTCGTCGGGACACCTGCGCCCGCGGTGCTCGTCCCGAACGCGGCGGACCTGACCTGGGCGCGAGTCGTCCTGTCGGACGCGACGATCAGCGCGCTGCCCGCCCAGCTCGGCCAGGTTCCCGACGCCCAGGCTCGCGCCGTGCTCTGGTCCGCGCTCGTCGACGGCGTGCACACGGCCGCGATGCCACCATCCCTGGTTCTCGACGTCTTCGAAGCGGCCTGGGCCGGTGAGCCGAACTCGTCGATCCAGACCCGGGCGGCCGCCTACGCCGAGCAGGTCGTCATCGGGGTGTTCCTCCCGCGGGGGGAGCGGGCGGTGGCCCGCAGCAGGCTCGCCGCGGTCGGTGTGTCGCTGCTCGAGTCCGCCGAGGCCGGCTCGACGGCATCGCTGGCTGCCGCGCGGCTCGTCGCGGGCACGAGTGACGACCAGGACCTGCTGCGCGGATGGGCCACCGGACATGGCCTGCCGGCCGGGCTCGAGGACGACGGCGACTTCAGGTGGATCGTCGTGCGCAAGCTCGCCTGCCGGGGGGCTCTGTCGGACGGGGACATCGAGCGCTTCCGCGAGACGGACGACACCCTGCAGGGATCGCTCAACGCGCTCATGTGCCGCGCGAGCCGCCCCGACCCGCAGGCCAAGGTGTGGGCGTGGGAGCAGCTCACCGGTCGACACGGTCGGTCGAACTACGAGATGAACCACCTTGCCAGGGGCTTCTGGTCCGCGCCTGACGACGAGCTCGTCGAGCCGTATGTCGCACGGTACTTCGCCGACGTTCCGGCCATGTCCGCGTGGGTGGGTGAGGACGCTGTCGCCCAGGTTGTCACCCTCGCCTTTCCCCAGGTCCACACCGCGCGGACGGCCCGACTCAGTGCCGCGACGTTGGGGCGCGAGGACCTCACCCCTGCGGTGCGCCGCTCGCTCGTCGACGCCGACCACGAGCTGCGCGAGGTTCTCGCGTCGCGGGACGCGTTCCGCACATCAGGTCGGGGCTGCTGAGGTCGACCGGACGGCGCGGCCGCCCAGCCTGCTACACCGCCCGGCGTGTTTCACCAGCCGCCCTTGGCCGCGCCGATGAAGCTGGCGGCCGGTGGTAGCAGCGGCAGGATCGTGGCCTGGTAGGCGTGGTAGACGTCCGGCCGGCCGGACCACACCCTGCTCGAGGGACGGTTCTGCGCGTCGAGCTCGTGTCGCCACGACCCGTCGCGCTCATCGACCAGGTACCGGCGCGCGTATGCCCACCACCGGTCCAGGTCGCCCGCGCAGGCGCTCTCACCCGTGTCCCGCAGCAGGGTCCACGCGGCGGCGATCGCCTCGGCCACCACCCAGTGCATCCGTTCACGCACCACCGGCCGGTCCTGGAAGTCGGTCGTGTACACGAAGCCGGGCGCCCCGTCCACGGCCCAGCCGTGCTCGACACCGGCACGGTACAGGTGGCCCGCGGCGGCCAGCAGCCACCCGGGAGCCTCGGACCCGAGCGCGGTCCGCGCGTGCAGGGCCAGCCGCGACCACTCGAACAGGTGCCCGATCGTGACCCCATAAGGACGGAACGGGTCGGCGGGCTGCTCGATGTTGTAGCCCAGCACCGGGCGCCACCGCTCGTCGAAGTGCTCCGGCAGCCGCCAGCCGTGCTCCCGCGCGAACCCGTCCACGACCCGAGCCAGGATGCGCACCGCCCGCTCGAGCCAGACCCGCTCACCGGTGACCTCGGCCGCGGCCAGGAACGCCTCCACGGTATGCATGTTCGCGTTGACCCCCCGGTAGGGGTCCAGCACCGTCCAGTCGGCGTCCCACACGTCGGCGACCAGGCCCTGCTGCTCGTCCCAGAAACGCTCCAGCACCACGCCCAGGGCCTGCTCGAGCAGCCCCGGCCCGTCCGGGTGGCCGGCACCGGTGGCCGAGGCCGCGGCGAGCACGACGAAGGCGTGGGCGTAGCCCTCCTTGACCCGACCGTCCGGGCCGGCCGTGGAGAACCACCCGCCGTGCCGCGGGTCTCGCAGCAGCGAGGTCAGCGCTGCCACGCCACGGTCGACGAACTCGGGCGCCGAGACGTCCCCGTGCAGGGCCGCCAACGCGAACACATGCGTCATCCGGCAGGTGACCCACGTCTCGACAGGACGACCCGGCACCAGCCGGGCCGCCTCGTCGAGCCAGCCGAAGCCGCCACCCGGGTCCGCGGAGCCCTTGGCGACAGCCACCAGACGCGCCGCCTCAGCCTCAAGACGCGCCCGCTCGTCGGCTGACACCGCAGCCGGAGTCTGCGTCACGGCGTCCTCCTCGGGGTTCAGCGGCTGCGAGCCGGTCGGCTCGCGTGTCCGAAGTCTGGCAGAGGGACGCGAACAGATGGGCGCTTCCAACGCTGGTGTCTGGCAGCACCGACAAGAACCTGCCCACCACTCCCGTTCTTTCCGTCGAGATCCTCTCCCCGAGCA
>NZ_JAKDLO010000065.1 GCF_030452765.1 Intrasporangium sp. | reverse complement strand
GGGGGGCCGCGGCGGGGGGGCGGGGCGAGGCGGGGCATCGCCTCGAGGAACGCGTTCGTCTCCTCCGGGGTGCCCGCGGTGACCCGCAGGTGGTGTGCGATGCCGACGTCGCGCACCAGCACGCCGGCCTCCAGCAGCGCCTGCCACGTCGCGTGGGCGTCGGCGAGCCCGCCGAACAGGACGAAGTTCGAGTCGCTCGCGACGGGCAGCAGACCCAGGTCGGCGAGGCGAGCGACGATCCGGTCGCGCTGGGCCTTGATGGCCTCGACGGTTGCCAGGAGCAGGTCCGCGTGCTCGAGCGCGACCCGCGCGATCGTCTGGGTGGGGGTCGAGAGGTGGTAGGGCAGCCGGACCAGCCGCAGGGCGTCGACCAGCTCCGGGTCGGCGACGAGGTAGCCGAGCCGCCCCCCGGCGAAGGCGAAGGCCTTGCTCATCGTGCGGGTCACGACGAGACGGGGGTTGCCGGGCAGGAGCGTGAGGGCGCTGCGCGTGCCGGGCCGGGCGAACTCGGCATACGCCTCGTCGACGACGACGATCGCGTCCGGCGCGGCGTGCAGGACGGCCGTGATGACCTCGAACGGCAGGGCGGTGCCCGTCGGGTTGTTCGGCGAGCAGAGGAAGACGACCGACGGGTCGTGGGCGCGTGCCTGCCCTGCGGCCGACGTGGCCGTGAGCTCGAAGGTGTCCGCGTCGCGCAGGCCGTCGACCCACCTCGTGCCGAGCGTCTCGGTGATGATCGGGTGCATCGAGTAGCTCGGTGTGAAGCCGAGCGCGGTGCGGCCGTGGCCGCCGAAGGCCTGCACCAGGTGTGCGAGGACCTCGTTGGACCCGTTGCCCGCCCACACCTGCTCGGGGGTCACGGTCACGCCGGACTGCTTCTCGAGATAGGCGGTCAGGACCTTGCGCAGGTCGGTGAACTCGCGGTCGGGGTAGCGGTTGAGGCCCCGGACATCGTCCTGCAGGGCGGTCATGACGGCCGCAACGATGACCTCGGGCACCGGGTAGGAGTTCTCGTTGGTGTTGAGGCGCACCGGCACGTCGAGCTGGGGCGCACCGTAGGGGGTGCGCCCCCGCAGGTCCGCTCGCAGCAGCCGCTGGATCTCGTTCACGATGGATCCTCACTCGGGTCGGCGCTGCGGAACCTCGCCGTGACGGCCTCGCCGTGCCCGGGCAGGTCCTCGGCCTGCGCCAGGGTCACGACGTGTCCGGCCACCTCGCGCAGCGCGGACTCGTCGTAGTCGACCACGTGGATGCCGCGCAGGAACGACTGGACGGACAGGCCGCTCGAGTGGCTCGCGGAGCCGGCGGTGGGCAGGACATGGTTGGACCCGGCTGCATAGTCACCGAGGCTGACCGGCGCATACGGCCCCACGAACACGGCTCCGGCGTTGCGGACCCTGGTGGCCATCGCGCCGGCATCGCGCGTCTGGATCTCGAGGTGCTCGGCGGCATACGCGTTGACGACGGCGAGCCCCGCATCGAGGTCGTCGACGAGCACGATGCGGGACTGCCTCCCCCCGAGCGCGGTGGTCACCCGCTGCGTGTGCTTGGTCGCCGCGACGCGACGGGCGAGCGCCGCACGCGTCGCGTCTGCGAGCCGCTCGCTGTCGGTGACGAGCAGCGCGGCGGCGAGCGGGTCGTGCTCGGCCTGGCTGACCAGGTCGGCGGCGACCAGCTCCGGGTCGGCGGTCTCGTCGGCGAGGATGGCGATCTCGGTCGGGCCTGCCTCGGCGTCGATGCCGATGAGGCCCTTGAGCAGGCGCTTGGCGGCGACCACCCAGATGTTGCCGGGGCCGGTGACCATCGAGACGGGCTCGCACGCGACCGCAGCCCGGTCGGGCGCGTCGCCCGCCGTGGGCTCAACGGTGAGCCGGTCGGTGTCCTCGGTGAAGCCGTAGGCGAACATCGCGACGGCCTGCGCTCCGCCGACGGCGTAGACCTCGTCGACGCCGAGCAGGGCACACGTCGCGAGGATGGCCGGGTTGGGGTAGCCGGTGAAGACGCCGGAGTTGTCACGCTGCGGCGGCGAGGTCACGGCGAGCGAGCCGACCCCGGCGAGCTGGGCCGGCACGACGTTCATGACGACGCTGCTCGGGTAGACCGCGAGACCACCCGGCACGTAGAGGCCGACCCGGTCGACGGGCACCCAGCGCTCGGTGACCGTGCCGCCGAGCACGACCTGCGTCGTCGTGTCGGTGCGGCGCTGGTCGGCATGCACGAGCCGGGCGCGTCGGATCGACTCCTCGAGCGCCGCACGCAGATCCGGGTCGAGCGCGTCGACGGCGGCCTGCAGCACCTCGGCGGGGACCTGCAGGTGGGTGGGTCGCACCCCGTCGAAGCGCTCGCCGAGGTCGCGCAGTGCCTCTGCTCCCCGCTGCTCGACGTCGGCGCAGATCGGCCGGACCTGCTCGAGCGCGGCCGTGACGTCGAACTCGGCACGCGGCAGGGCCCGCCGCAGGGAGCGCACGTCGAGCGGCCGCCCGCGCAGGTCGAGGCTGGACATCATGCGTTCGATTCTAGGAACACAGCTGGGGCGGCCGGTGCGTCGTCTCAGCCCGGCTGGGCGGGCGGCACCGCGTCGAGCAGGACCGCCGTCTCCCAGGCCCACTGCCGCCACTGGTCGTAGCGTCCGGACTGGCCACCGTGCCCGGCTGCGATCTCGGTGCGGAAGATGATGGGCGCGGCATCGCGCCGGTCAGCGTCGGCCCAGCGCAGCGCCGCCACCCACTTGGCGGGCTCCGTGACGTAGACCCGGGTGTCGTGCAGGCTCGTCGTGACCAGCAGGGTCGGATGGGGACCGGCAACGGCGCCGCCCACGACGCTGTCATAGGGCGAGTACGACTTCATCAGCGCATAGGCCGCCGGATCCTGCACCGGGTTGCCCCACTCCTCCCACTCGATGACCGACAGCGGCAGCGACGGGTCAAGGATCGTCGTGAGTGCATCGACGAAGGGGACCGAGGCGTGCACGAAGCAGAACCGGTCAGGCGCCTGGTTCACGACCACGCCCATGAGCAGGCCACCGGCCGAGCCGCCTTCTGCGGCCAGCCTGCCCGGCGCCACGATCTCGCTCGCGACGAGGTGGTCGGCGCAGGCGACGAAGTCGGTGAAGGTGTTGCCCTTGTGCTCGAGCTTGCCGGCGTCGTACCAGCTGCGGCCCATCTCCGACCCGCCCCTGACATGGGCGATCGCGAAGACCCAGCCGCGTTGCAGCAGCGAGAGCCGCAGCACGGAGAACCAGGGATCGCTCGGGATGCCGTAGGCACCATACCCGTGCAGCAGCCCGGGGGCCGTCCCGTCGAGGGGGGTGTCCTTGTGGTGGACGAGCGAGATCGGGACCCTGGTGCCCTCCGGGGAGAGAGCCCACTCGCGGCGCTGGACGTAGTCGGCCGGGTCGTGGCCGCCGAGGACCTCCTGCTGCTTGAGGATCGTGCTCGTGCGGGACGCGACGTCGTAGTCGATGACGGCGCGGGGGGTGACGAGTGACGCCCAGACGAGCTGGAGGGTGCGGGTCGACGTCTCGGGGTTGGACCCGACGCGGATCGTCACGAGCGGCTCACCGACCTCGACGTCGTGGGCGGGGCCGAGGCCGCCTGGCGTCGTGAGGTCCCCGGACCGCCCGATGACCCGCACGGCGGTCCCACCCTCGCGGCGCAGCGAGACAGCGATGAAGTCCTCGAACCCGTCGATGCTGGTGACGTACTCGTCCTGGCTCGTCAGCTCGAGCGGCACCCACTCGTCGGGGCTCGTGCACGTGATCGGTGCGACCGCCACCTCGAAGTTCGTCCGTCGCGCGTTGTGCACGACGAAGAGGTGCTCACCGACCGGCTCGATGTCGTACTCGAGGCCCTGCCGCCGCTCCGCGACGACCCGGGGTGTGCCGAGCGGGTCGTCCGCCTCGAGGATGCGGTACTCGTTCGTCGTCCTCGAGCCGATCGCGATGACGATGTGGCGGTCGTCGCGCGAGGCGCCGACGCCGACCGAGAATCGCTCGTCGGGCTCGTCGTGGACCAGGACGTCGCGGGCCTCGGGCGTGCCGACCTCGTGCCGCCACACCTGGTGGGGCCGCCACGCGTCGTCGAGACGGGTGTAGAAGAGGTGGCGCCCGTCGAGGGACCAGGCCAGGGCTCCCCCGGTCCGGCGCACCGCCTCGTCGAGCACCTCCCCCGTCGCGATCCGCACCACGCGCACGTCGTAGCGTTCGTCGCCCGCGAGGTCAGCGGCATACGCGATGAGGTCCCCGGCGTGGGACACCTCGCTCGCCCCGACGGCGAAGAAGTCGTGCCCCTTCGCCGCGGCGTTCTGGTCGAGCAGGACCTGCTCACCCATCGGCACCGCGGCGCCCTCGAGCGACGGGCGCTGCGGGTGGTCGGTCAGCAGGACGCGCCCGTCGACCGGGTACTGCTCCGCCTCGATCGTGCGGGAGTAGTACCACCACCGGTCGTGCCGGACCGGCACCGACAGGTCGGTCTCCCTGATCCGGGAACGGAACTCCTCGTAGATCGTCTCGGCGAGGTGGGTGAGGTGCTCGGTGCGCTCGGCGGCCCAGGCGTTCTCGGCCTCGAGGTAGGCGAGCAGGTCTGGGTCGTCACGGTTCGCCATCCAGGCGTAGGGGTCCTCGAGAACGTCGCCGTGGTGCTCGCGTCGGGTCGGCTCGCGGCGGGGTCTGGGGGGCTGCTGCATCCGGGCATCGTAGACGCCGTCCCCGCCGGTCTGGTGCGGTGCCCGGTCGGACCGGTCCGTATGCCGCCGGGCGGCGGGCCGCTGATCCTTGAGGTCGTCCCACGCCGGGCTGCCGGTTTTGCGGCAGACTCGGATCATCCCGGCAGAGAGGCTTGCGATGACGAACAACCCGACAACCCCAGCGGCACACGGCAGCGGCACCGAGGCCGCGGCACCGCCCAGCGCGAGCTATGGCGTCCACTCCGAGGTGGGCCGGCTGCGCAAGGTGCTCGTCTGCCGTCCCGGTCTGGCCCACCGACGGCTCACCCCGTCGAACAACGACGACCTGCTCTTCGACGACGTCATGTGGGTCGACCAGGCCCAGCGCGACCACGCCGAGTTCGTCGATGTGCTGACCGGGCACGGCGTCGAGGTCCTCGAGCTGCACGACGTGCTCACCCAGACGCTGGCCCGGCCCGGAGCCGAGGCGTGGCTGCTCGACCGGAAGATCACGACCAACGCCGTTGGCCCGGGGCTCGTCGAGGCGACGCGAGGGTTCCTCGAGTCGCTGCCCGACGATCGCCTCGCCGAGTACCTCATCGGCGGCCTCGCGGTGCACGACCTGCCGCCCGAGCACCGCCCTGACCAGCTGCCGCTGGTGGCCCGCTCCGTGGGGACCCGCGAGTACCTCATGCCGCCGCTGCCGAACACGCTCTACACCCGAGACACGACGTGCTGGCTCTACGGGGGTGTCACCCTCAACCCGCTGCACTGGCCGGCCCGGCACGACGAGACGCTGCTGATGAAGGCCATCTACTCCTTCCACCCCGACTTCGTCGGCTCACGCATCTGGTGGGGCGACCCCGAGCAGGACTTCGACAACGCGACCTTCGAGGGCGGCGACATCATGCCGGTCGGGGGCGGCGTCGTGCTCATGGGGATGAGCGAGCGCACCTCCCACCAGGCGATCACCCAGGTCGCGTCGGCCCTCTTCGCGGCCGGTGCCGCCGAGCAGGTCGTCGTCGCGGGGATGCCGCGGATGCGCGCTGCGATGCACCTCGACACGATCTTCACCTTCGCCGACCGCGACGTCGTGACGCTCTACCCGCGGATCGTCGACGCGGTGCACGCCTTCACCCTGCGCCCAGGCACGGGTAGTGGCGGGATCGACGTCGTGGACGAGGACGGCGCCGCTTTCACCGACGTCGTCGCGAAGGCCCTCGGGCTGCCCCGGCTCACGGTCGTCGAGACCGGCGGTGACGTCTTCGAGGCCGAGCGCCAGCAGTGGGACAGCGGCAACAACCTCGTCGCGCTCGAGCCGGGCGTCGCCATCGCCTACGACCGCAACACCGAGACCAACGCCAAGCTGCGGGACGCCGGCATCGAGATCATCACGATCTCGGGGGCCGAGCTCGGCCGGGGGCGCGGCGGGGGGCACTGCATGACCTGCCCGCTCATCCGGGACGCGGTCGACTACTGACGCAAAGCCAGCGCGTCAGGATGTGGCCCAAGAGCACACCGGGCAGAGCGGCCCGAGGAGCGAGAGGATGCGAGCGGCATACATCACCCGTCTCGGCGGTCCGGACGCCATCGAGGTAGGCGAGCTACCCGACCCGGCACCCGGGCCGGGTGACGTGCTGGTGCGAGTGGCGTACGCACCGGTCAACCACGTCGACACCTTCGTCCGGTCGGGGGGCTACCCGACGCCGACCCCCTTCCCGTTCGTCCTCGGCCGCGACCTCGTCGGCACGGTCGTCGAGACGGGGCCGGGGGCCACCGGCGTCGAGGCGGGTGCCCGGGTGTGGTGCAACAGCATGGGGCACGGCGGGAGGCAGGGCACGTTCAGCGAGCTCGTCGCGGTGCCGGCCGACCGGCTCTACGCCCTGCCGTCGCAAGCCGACCCCGTCTCGTTCGTGGCACTGGTGCATCCGGCGGCGACGGCCTACCTCGGGCTCTTCCGGCACGCCCGGCTCCGGCTCGGGGAGACGGTGGTCGTGATGGGGGCCGGTGGCGCCGTCGGTAGCGCGGTCGTGCAGCTCGCCGTCCGTGCCGGGGCGCGCGTCATCGCGCTGACCTCCGCGCACTCGGCGGGGTGGGCACGAGAGTGCGGCGCGCACGTGGTGCTCGACCACGACGATCCCGCCCTGCCCGGCGCGGTCGCTGCCGCCGCGCCGGACGGCGTCGACGTGTGGTGGGACAACTCAGCCCAGGGACACCTCGGTATGCCGCTCACCCGGCTCGCGCTCGGCGGACGCCTCGTCGTGGTGGCCGGGTTGACCACCCAGGCCGCCTTCACCCTCGGCCAGCTCTACGCGAGGGACGCGTCGCTGCTCGGCTTCGTCATCTCGAATGCGTCGGTCGCCGACCTCGGTGAGGCCGCTCGGGCGATCATTGCCGTCGCCGCGGACGGCGGCCTGCTCCTGCCCTCGCCCCACGTGCGGCCGCTCGCCGAGGCGGCGGCCGCGCACGCCGCCGTCGAGGAGGGCGGGCGGCGCCGCCAAGTCATCTCGATCGACCCACCCGGCTGAGCGACGCCCGCCCGACCCACGAGCCCGAGCGACCGCAGCGGCGCCGCCAGAGGTCGATGTCGACGATCTACCGGTGCGGCCGGTGACCCCGGTCAGGCCGGTCGCGGATCACGCCCTTCCAGCTCATCCCGAAGCCGAAAGAGTACACGTGTCCGGCGGAGTCGCGGTAGGGCGTCATGTCCTCGCCCACGTCCTCGAGCTGCTTCTCGACCGCGTCCATGTTCTTTGGGCTGGTCATCGGCAGCCGGCCCTGGGGATCGTGCTGGCCCAGTGCGGTCTCGATGAGCACCTGGTCGCTGATCGAGTAGCCGACCAGGATCGCGTCGACGTCCCGCTCGAACTCGGCAGGGATGAAGCTCGTCCTGGCCTTGACCGAGACGATGACAGGGATCCTCCGGTGCTGCCTCATCTCGATCCGGTGCACCGCCTGGACCGTGCGCTTCACGGCGGTCAGGTCGTACTCGTTCCCGATCCTGGAGCTCGCGCCGACGTAGGACCGGTTCTGCTGGGTGCCGTCGGGATTGAGGTCGCCGGCGATCGACACCCGGCGCACGTTGCGACCGTCCGCTTTGTAGGGGCGCCACTGCAGCGACAGCGGGTAGAACGTGCCGTCCTTGTTCATACCGGCACCGGTGAAGTCGTTGCCGTTGTCGGGCCCGCGCATGCCGGCCAGGACGAGGTCCACGTCGCGCAGGTCGGGCATGACGTAGTCGACGACCTTTCCGTCGGCATCCAGCACCGGCGTGTCGGTCAGCACCTTCTTGAAGTACTGCTTCGCGATGTCCACATCCAGCGTCGGCCCGGTGATGTCCGTGGTCGCCTGCGAGAACACGCTGGGGAAGCCGTGCCCGATGGAGCTGGGGCCCCGGGAGCCTCGGCCGTTCATTGCCGAGCGCGATGAGGTGCCCGCGACCTTCGCCTCATGCACCCAAGGACGACGTCGAGCTCAGCCAAGCGGCGGTGGCCAGGCTGACAGGTGCCGTCGGGTCTCGAACCGGCGGCGCCGACCGTCGACCGGGTCGACGAGCTCGAGGACGGCCGCGAGCAGCTGCAGCGGTGACGAGAAGTCGTCGGCGGCGACCTGCCGGTCCACCGGGTAGAGCGGGTCGTTCACGATCGGGATGCCGAGACCGTCCAGCTGGCAGCGGAGCTGGTGCGTGCGGCCGGTGCGTGGGGTCAGCCGGTACCGGCCGAGCCCATCCCGTTGCTCCACGAGCTCGACGAGCGTCTCGGCGTTGGGCGGTGCACCCGCCACCTCGCGGGCCTGGTGGACACCGTGCTGCTTGGCGACATGGGTGCGCCGCACGAGCGGCAGCTCGAGCCCAGACCGGACCGGGGCCACGGCGAGATACTCCTTGTGCACCTGACCTGCCGCGAAGACGCCCTGGTAGAGGCCTCGCCAGCGCGGCTCGGTCGTCAGCAGCAGGACTCCCGCCGTGGGCCGGTCGAGGCGGTGCGCCGGAGCGAGCCGGGGCAGCCCGGTGAGCACCCGGGCCTTCGCGAGGGCGCTCTGTACGACGTGCCGCCCCCGGGGCATCGTGGCCAGGAAGTGCGGCTTGTCGAGGACGACGAGACGCGCGTCCCGGTGCAGCACGTCGATCTCGAAGGGTACGACGACCTCGTCGGGCAGGTCGCGGTGGGTCCACACGACCGAGCGGGGCACGAACGGCGCATCCGCGGGCACCGGCACCCCCTGGGCGTCGACGAACTCCCCAGCCCGCAGCTTGCGGTCGACCTCGGCGGCAGGCAGCCCGGCCGCGAGGCGCTCGACGAGGTGGTCGCGCAGGCTCGCCCACGGCCCGCCCTGCGGCATCCGGATGCGCTGGGCGTCCACGCCGTGCCGCGGTGCCAGCGGTGACGCGGGGATCCCGCCGCGCGCCACGTCAGTCGTCCTCGATGCGCAGGTCGGTCTCCTGGCCGAGGAACCGTCCGTATGCCGCTGTGCTGGCCTCCAGACCGCGCCTCGCGGTCGCGGTGAGCCGGGTGAACGGACGGGCCTGCACGACCACCGAGTCCTTCACCTGGTTCCGCGTCCACGTCCCGGCCACCTCGCCGTCGACGACGATGGTCGGCTGGAAGACCATGTTGCGACCTGGCACGACCCGGGCGACGTGCTCGTCGGGCAGGGTCACGTCACGCGACTTGTAGCCGAGGAGGAACTCGTCCCACTGCGGCAGCAGGTGCACCGCACCGCGCCGAGCAGCACCGGGCGTGGCGTCGACGTGGGTGAGCCAGGTCCGGCCGTCGACCTGCTCCCGGACGATCGCGTCGCACAGCAGCTCGAGTGCCTCCCGCGCGAAGCCGAGCGTCCCGGCGACCCAGCCGGCAACGTCCCTCTCGGTGACCGGCCCATGGCTGCGCACATAACGGTCGATCACAGTCCGCATCCCCTCCTCGCGAGAAACGTTGCGCGAGTGAGGGATCCACGAGTCGATCAGGACGAACGTCGGCTGCCTGCCGGCCAGCTGGCCCTGACAGAGCATGCCGGTCATGCAGTGGTGGCCGACCAGGTGGTAGGTCCGCTGCCCCGAGGGGTCGATGCCGTGGTCGGCGAGCAGCGCCAGCACGTCGGGCCGGCTCATCGGCTCCTGCAGGTGTTCCTCGAAGACCATGCCGGCACGTTCGATCTCGTCAGCCGTGATCTCGAGCTGCGCGTAGCGGGGACCCATCCCATCGATCACCCGGCGGGCGAGCAGCTCGCACATCCAGCGGGCGTCCTCGGCCGGGACCCAGTGGATCGTGCCGCGCATCGGCCACGTACGGACGATCTGCCGATCGGCCACCGCTTGCTCGACCTCGGCGAGGGTCAGGCCGGACCGCACGCCGATCGACCACACGCCGCTCATATAGTCCTGGGCCTGCAGGGCACCGAGCCCACGCGTCACCTCGAGGGCCGGCACCGGTGACCGCCTCGTGCCGAGCGCGGGCGTGAGTCCGAGCGCGGCCATCCGTGCGCGCCGCAACCGCCTCCGGTCGGTCACCTTCACGAGGTCGCCGTGCCCAGCGGCATACCGCCTGCGCTCACCCGAGGACCGCCGTGCCGAACTGCGCCTTGAGGTCGCCGAAGAGCGCGGAGGTCGCGGTGACGCGGTACGAGTCGTCGAGCGACATGAGCACCGAGCGGCCCGGTTGCGTCAGCTTGACCTGCACCTCCGTCGTACCGGGGTGCTCACGGAGGATCTCCTTGAGGCGCTCGGCGCGGGCCTGGTTGACCTGCCCGAGCGGCAGGGTCAGGACGACGGGTCCGCGGGGCCCGTCCCTGATGTCGGGGATCGTCAGCTCCTGGGCGAAGATGGAGATCGAGTCGTCCCGGGAGCTGACCCGGCCCTTGACGGCGCAGACGGTGTCCTGGGCGAGCATCGGCCCGAACGTCTGGTAGGCCGACGGGAAGAAGAGGCATTCGATGGCACCGTCGAGGTCCTCGACGGTCGCAATCGCCCAGAGGTCCCCCTTCTTGGTCCGCTTGAGCTGCAGGCTGGTGATGAGGCCCGCCACCGTGACGTTCGTGCCGTCTGGCTTCGGGTCGTCCCCGGTCAGCGCGGCGATCGAGGTGTCGGCGTGCGCGGTGAGGATGTGCTCGATCCCGAAGAGGGGGTGGTCGGAGACGTAGAGGCCTAGCATCTCCCGCTCGAAGGAGAGCAGGGTCGCCTTGTCCCACTCACTCGCCGGCACGGGTGGCAGACCGTCCAAGGCTCCGATGCCCTCGGCCCCGGCGTCGTCGCCGGCCCCGAAGCTGCCGAAAAGGCTGTCCTGCCCGATCGCCTCCTGCTTCTTGATCTCGACGAGGGCGTCGACGTACTGCTCGTGCACCTCGACGACGCCGCGCCGGCTCTCGCCGAGCGAGTCGAAGGCCCCGGCCTTGATGAGGGACTCGATGGTGCGCTTGTTGCAGACCACGGCCGGGACCTTGCCGAGGAAGTCCTTGAACGAGGCGAAGGCGCCCTTGCTCTGCCGGGCTGCGATGACGGCCTGCACGACCGGCACACCGACGTTGCGGATCGCCGCCATCCCGAAGCGGATGTCCGTGCCGACCGCGGCGAAGTTGGCCACAGACTCGTTGACGTCGGGCGGCAGCACCTTGATGCCCATGTGCCGGCACTCGTTCAGGTAGAGCGCCGACTTGTCCTTGTCGTCGCGCACGCTCGTCAGCAGCGCGGCCATGTACTCGGCCGGGTAGTTGGCCTTGAGGTAGCCGGTCCAGTAGGAGACGAGCCCGTACGCGGCCGTGTGGGCCTTGTTGAACGCGTAGTCGGAGAAGGGCACCAGCACGCCCCAGAGGGCCGCGATCGACGCCTCGTTGAAGCCCTGGTCCTTCATGCCGCCCGCGAAGGTGCCGTACTCGGCGTCGAGCACCTCCTTCTTCTTCTTGCCCATGGCGCGCCGGAGCAGGTCGGCGGTGCCGAGGGTGTAGCCGGCCAGCTTCTGCGCGATCTCCATGACCTGCTCCTGGTAGATCACCAGGCCGTACGTGGTGCCGAGGATGGGCTCGAGGGCAGCGATCATCTCGGGCTGCAGCTTGCCCTTCAGCTGCGGGTCGAGCGGGGTGAGCTCCTGCTTGCCGTTCTTGCGCAACGCGAAGTTGGTGTGCGCGTTGACGCCCATCGGGCCTGGCCGGTAGAGCGCCAGGGCCGCGGAGATGTCCTCGAAGTTGTCGGGCTGCATGAGCCGAAGGAGCGAGCGCATGCCCGCGCCGTCGAGCTGGAAGACCCCGAGCGTGTCGCCGCGGCCGAGCAGCTCGTAGGTCGGCTTGTCGGACATGTCCTTCGACAAGGCGTCGAGGTCGATGTCCTCGCCGCGGTTGGCCTTGATGTTGGCGATGGCGTCGTCGAGGATCGTCAGGTTGCGCAGCCCGAGGAAGTCCATCTTGACCAGCCCGAGCGACTCACAGCTCGGGTAGTCGAACTGGGTGATGACCTGACCGTCCTGCAGCCGCCGCATGATCGGGATGACGTCGATGAGCGGCTCACTGCTCATGATGACCCCGGCGGCGTGCACGCCCCACTGCCGCTTGAGCCCCTCGAGGCCCTTGGCCGTGTCGACGACCTCCTGCAGGTGCTGCTCCGTCTGGACGAGTGCCCGGAAGTCGGTGCCCTCGTTGTAGCGCTTGTGCTCGGTGTTGTAGATCTCCGAGAGCGGAACGCCCTTGCCCATGACGTCCGGGGGCATCGCCTTGGTCAGCTGCTCGCCGACGCTGAACGGGTGGCCCATGACCCGGGCGGCGTCCTTGACCGCCTGCTTGGCCTTGATCGTGCCGTAGGTGACGATCTGGGCGACCCGGTCGTCGCCGTACTTCTCGCTGACGTACCTGATGACCTCACCGCGGCGGCGCTCGTCGAAGTCGACGTCGAAGTCGGGCATCGACATACGCTCGGGGTTGAGGAACCGCTCGAAGATCAGGCCGTGTGGGACCGGGTCGAGGTCGGTGATCCCCATCGCGTAGGCGCACATCGAGCCGGCCCCGGAGCCGCGCCCCGGACCGACCCGGATGCCGTTGCGCTTGGCCCAGTTGATGAAGTCGGCGACGACGAGGAAGTAGCCCGGGTAGCCCTTCGAGACCACCACCTCCTGCTCGTAGGCGGCCTGCTTGCGGGCGTAGTCGGGAACCCCCTCCGGGAACCGGCGCCGCAGGCCGGCCTCGACCTCCTTGAGGAACCACGACGTCTCGTCCTCACCCGGGGGGCAGGGGAAGCGCGGCATGTAGCGCCCCTCCCCCTCGGTGAACGACACGTCGCAGCGCTCGGCGACCAGCAGCGTGTTGTCGCACGCCTCGGGCAGCTCGCGCCACATGTGCCGCATCTCCTGCGGGGACTTGAGGTAGAAGTCGTCTGCGTCGAACTTGAACCGGCCCGGGTCCATCAGGGTCGAGCCGGACTGGACGCAGAGCAGCGCGGCGTGCGCCTTGGCGTCCTCGGCACGGGTGTAGTGCAGGTCGTTGGTCGCGAGCAGCGGCAGCCCGACGTCCTTGGCCAGGCGCAGCAGGTCGCCCTGCACGCGACGCTCGATCTCCAGACCGTGGTCCATCAGCTCGCAGTAGACGTTATCGGGCCCGAAGATCTCGCGCAGCTCGCCGGCGACCTGACGCGCCTCGTCGTACTTCCCGAAGCGCAGCTTGGTCTGGATCTCGCTCGACGGGCACCCGGTCGTGACGATGATCCCCTTGGCATGGGCCTGGAGCAGCTCTCGGTCGATGCGGGGCCACTTCGTGTAGACCTGATCGAGGCTCGCGATCGAGCTCATCCGGAACAGGTTGTGCATGCCCTCGACGCTCTGCGCGAGCATCGTCATGTGGGTGTAGGCGCCGCCACCGGAGACGTCGTCGCGTCCGCCGTCGCCGAAGCTGACCTTGGTCCGGTCCGTGCGGCGGGTGCCCGGGGTGATGTACGCCTCGACGCCGATGATCGGCTTGACGCCGGTGCCCTGCGCCTTCTTCCAGAACTCGTAGGCGCCGAAGACGTACCCGTGGTCGGTCGTGGCGAGCGCCGGCATGCCCATCCGTGCCGCCTCGGTGAACAGGTCGCCGATCCGCGCCGCGCCGTCGAGCATCGAGTACTCCGTGTGCACGTGCAGGTGGACGAAGCTCTTCTCGGGCGCGGCGACTTCAGTGGACATCGTGCAGAGTCTAAGCCGCGCCCGCGACACCGCTCGGCGTGTCGTCTCGGGGTGTCGTGCTCGGCCCCCGATCCGACTCATCGAGGCCTCTGGGTGGACAGGCCGATCCGACGATCGACGCTGCGGGCGAGGAACTCGACGTTGCCAAGGCGCTGCCCGATGCCGGGTTCGACGACGAGGGCCGGCCGGCTCATCGGACGCCGGCCAGGGCGGCGGGGGGGCGATCGTGTGCCCGATGGAAAGGAGGTTGCCGGGTCCAGCGCAGCGGTCGTCCACCGTCGCAGGGCGGCGAGCACGCCTGCCGTGATGGTGAGCGCGATCTGCGCGAGAGGTGGCGGCGCCGGTGCGAGAGCGAACAGCGAGCAGGCGCCTTCCACGCGACCGACCGGCGCGTCGGGAAGGGCGGCAATGTCGGCATCGCTGACCGTCGCGCTGACAGACGACAAACACCATTCGGCTCGGCCGCGAGACTGACCACCCGCCATTGCCGTGCAGGCACGGCGCCGCGTCCACCCCCTGCGCGCGTCACCTCACGCGGCTACGCGGCCGGGCGACGCGAGGACCGGGAGCGACGGGCCGGATGGCTCAGCACGTCAGCCGGCCTGCCGGACCCCGCCGAGGAGGCCATCGGTGCCGACCGGCGCCGCGTGCTGCTCGGTGCGCTGGCCGCGCTGCCTCTCGAGCCGGTGGACGTCGTCGCGTGCCGGCACCTGCTCGAGCTGAGCGAGGCGGAGACGTGCCTCTCCCGACGGCCATCCTCCCGACGACCACCCGGGGTCGGTCAGCGCAGGGCGCGCGCAGCGTCCTCAGCCGCCTCAGGCACGTCGGCGCCGGACCCGGCGCCTCACCTGGGCGGTCGCGGCGCTCGTGGTGGCGCTCGTGGTGGCGCTCGTCCCACCCGTCCGCGCGGCGGTTCTCGAGCTGTTCCGGATCGGCGGGATCACCGTCCAGGAGCATCCCGCTCCGTCCGGACCAGCGACCACGGCGCCCCGCAGCCCGTCACAGAGTCGGGTGAGGCCGTCAGCCCGGCCGAGGCGCAGGCCGACCGCGGGGTGGCCATCGCCGTGCCGACGGTGCTCGGTGCGCCGACGTCGGTCGCTCTCGTCGAAGGCCTGCGCGTCTGAGTCAGGTTGAGGAACCATGCGCCGTATCGTCACTCGCCTCGCCGCAGTCATCGGCGTCACCCTCGCGGCGCTGCTGCTCGGCATGACCCCGGCACGTGCCGGCGGCCCCACGTCCGTCCTGGTGGTCAACTACGACGGGGCCCGGGCCGCGGCGGCGTTGACGGGAAGCACGGCATACGAGAACCTCTCCCGGGCACTCGACGTCGGCACCGACGAACAGCCCACCGGCGACCCGGCGGCACCCGCCGCGTTCATGGGCACCCAGCTCCGGATCGTCTGGCTGATCCACGACGTCAGTCCGTGGCGCATCGACGTCCTGCGCTTCGACAACGGAGCCATCTGGGTGGCCACCGTGGTGAGCTGGGAGGGCAAGCTCTAGCTCTTCGATGCGCCCGGCACCTGGCACCGGCCCAAGGACGAGGCGCTGCTGCGCAGCAACCTCACCTCGATGGGCGTCATGGCTGCGGGCCACCCGCCGACAGTCGGGCGGCTGGCGAGCATCCGTCACGGGGCCGTCCACAGCATCACCCGACCCGGGATGGACGACGCGGTCCGGTCCGGTGCGGCGGACCACGCTGAGGACGGAGCGCACCGAGAAGCGGGCGGCGGCTCAGCGACATACCAGAATGACCGGAACCCCGTCTCGAAGTTCACCCTCAGGTGAACGGTCCCCGCTTCAGAACGTGGCGACGAGGTCGAGGACGTGCTGCAGGTCATCCGGGTAGGGGCTCTCGAAGTGGACGTACTCCCCCGATGCCGGATGCTCGAAGCCCAGCCCACGGGCATGGAGCCACTGCCGGTCGAGCCCCACCTTCGCGGCGAGCCTTGGGTCGGCGCCATAGAGGGGGTCACCGACACACGGGTGCTTCAGGGCCGCCAGGTGCACGCGGATCTGGTGGGTCCGGCCGGTCTCGAGGTGGATCTCGAGCAGGCTCACGTGCCGGAACGCCTCGATGACCTCGTAGTGGGTGACCGACACCTTGCCCGACCGCATGACCGCGAACTTGTAGTCGTGGCCGGGGTGGCGCCCGATCGGCGCCTCGATCGTCCCGACCACGGGGTCCGGCAGCCCCTGTACGAGGGCGTGGTACGTCTTGTCGACGGTGCGGCTGCGGAAGGCCTGCTTGAGCCTGGAGTAGGCGGTCTCGCTCTTGGCCACGACCATGAGGCCCGACGTGCCGACGTCGAGACGGCTCACGATCCCCTGCCGCTCGGGCGCGCCCGAGGTCGAGATGCGGAAACCGGCCGCGACCAGGCCGCCGACGACGTCCGGCCCGTCCCAGCCGACGCTGGGGTGCGCCGCCACCCCGGCCGGCTTGTCGACGACGACGATGTCGTGGTCGTCGTAGACCACGCGCATGCCCGGGACCGGCTCAGCGCGGGGTGAGATCACCGGATCGACCTCGCCCCCCGGCAGCGCCACCTCCAGCATCGAGCCCGCCACGAGTCGCTCGGACTTCAGGACGCGCTTGCCGTCCACGACGACGTGCCCGGCCAGGGCGAGGTCCGCGGCCTTCGCGCGGGACAGCCCGAAGAGCCGGGAGACTGCGGCGTCGACGCGCTCGCCCTCGAGCCCCTCCGGGACGAACACCGCCCGCACGTCAGGCATCCGGGTGCCTCGTCCCGTGGTCGCGTCGACCGTCGACGCCGATGCCGCGTAGGGCGAGCAGGACGATCAGGACGGCAGCCCCGACGATCCAGATGTCCGCCACGTTGCCGATGAACCACCCGTTGTAGTCGATGAAGTCCACGACGTGGCCCTGCCCTCCCCCGGGGGGTCGGACGAAGCGGTCGGTGAGGTTGCCGAGGGCAGCGCCGAGCAGGGCCCCCAGGGCGAGCGCCCAGGCCCGTGAGCCGAGGTCCTTGGCCACAAAGGCGATCGCGAGCAGGACCACGACCGCGATGATCGTCATGACCCAGGTGCTGCCGGCCCCGAGCGAGAGCGCGGCACCAGGGTTGCCGATCAGCCGGAGGCTTATGACGTCACCGATGACCGCCCTGCTCTGCCCGTCGCCGAGCCGGTCCAGGGCGATCAGCTTGGTGACCTGGTCGCTCACATAGGCGATGACGGCGACGGCGACGAGCAGCCCGAAGAGGCGCCGCCTCCTGACTGGGTCCGGCCGGTGGTCCTGCGGCTCCTGGCTCGACGCCTCGGGCACTGGGGTCGGGGTCAGTGGCGCTCCTGTTTCGTCTTGCATGTCATGCACAGCGTCGCACGCGGGAAGACCTGGAGGCGACCCTTGCCGATCGGGTTGCCACAGTTCTCACAGATCCCGTAGGTGCCGGCCTGCAGCCGCTCGAGCGCCCGTTCGCTCTGCACCAGCATGTCACGGGAGTTGTTGGCGAGGGCGATCTCGTGGTCACGCTCGAAGGACTTCGCGCCGGCATCGGCCTGGTCCTCGCCACCGCCGTCGGAGGAGCTCTGGATCAGGCTCGCGATCTCCCGCTCGGCGCGGTCGATCTCGGTCTCGTACGACTCGATCTCCTCCCGCAGGGACGTTCCGACGGAGCGGAGCTCCTCGGTGGTCCACGGCGCCTCGTCATCCTTGACCTTGAGGCTCTGGGTGAGCCGCTGGACCTCGGCGTCACTCGCGGGTTTCGTCGCGCCGACCCCTGATCTCTTGGGCTTCGAGCCGTTCGTGGTCCGCGTCGCCGCAGTCTTCTTGGCGGCGCTCGCGGTCTTGCCTGAAGCGGTCCTGGTCATGCTTGCAGCCTTCCTCGGCGGTGCGGTCTTCTTTGCCGTACCCGACCGGGTCGTCGCGGTCGTGCCGGGGGCCTTCGCGGCGGTCGGCGCCTTCTTCGTGGCCGCGCCGGTGGCGTTCTTCGCGGCCGTACCGGTGGGCTTCCTGGCAGTCGTGCTCGGCGCCTTCTTCGCGGCCGTACCGGTGGGCTTCCTGGCGGCCGAGGCGTTCGGAGCCTGCTTCGCGGCCGCGGCGCCGGCAGACTTCTGCTGCGACGACCCCGCCGTCCGTGCAGCGGCCTTCTTGGCCGGCATGTGCCCTCCATGACCGTCGACGTGGACAAGTGGGGCCGACAATAGGCCCCGGAACGCCGGGATACAAACGAAACGCGCCCAAGAGATCGCCCGTTGCCGCCTCAGCCCTGACGGCCGCCCCCTTCACGGGCCGGGGTGAGCTCGCCGCTGTGCTCGAGGTCTTTGAGCTGGCCCGTGATGTAGGCCTTGAGATTGCTGCGGTAGTCGCGCTCGAACCCGCGCAGCTCGTCGATCTTCTTGCCGAGCAGACTCTTCTGCTTGTCGAGCTCCTCAAGGGTCGCGGCCTTCTGCTGCTGGGCCTGCGCGACCATCCCCGAGGAGCGCTCGCGGGCCTCGGTGAGGATCTCGTCTCGCTTGGAGGTCGCCTCGGTGAGCATCGTGTCGCGCTTCGCCGTCGCCTCGGCAAGCATCGTGTCGCGCTGGTTGGTCGCCTCGGCGAGCATCGTGTCGCGCTGGGCGACGGCGTTGGCCGACATCTCGTCGGCGGCCTGGGATGCCTCGTCGTGGCGGCGCTGGCCGGTGGCCACCAGATCGTCGTGCTGCTGCTGGCCGACACTGACCAACTGGTCGCGCTTGGCCTCACCGTTGTGGACGTGCTCGTCGTGCAGGCGCTGGGCAAGTGCGATGATCCCCGCCGCGTCACCGGGCGCCGGGGCCGCACCCTCACCCGTCTGGCCGGACTCGGCGGCGCGGGTCTGCTGCTGCGCCTTCGCGAGCCGGGCCTCGGCATCGGCGGCCTTGTTGTCGAGGTCGGTGAGCCTGGCCTGAGCCTCGTCGAGCTGTGCCTTGTCCACCTTCGACTTGGCGGTCTCCTCGGCCCGTTGGGCCGCGGCGTTCGCCCGCTCGATCCGCTCCTTCGCGGAGCGCTCGGCACTCTCGGCGTCGGTCCGCGCCTTGGCCGCGCGCTCCGACGCCGCCTCGAAGGCCCGCTCGGCATCCTGGACGCTGGCCTCGTCACCGGCCCCAGCGACGGCGGCCGCCCCGGCCGCGGCACCGGTCCGTAGGGCCGGCTGGTTCTTGCTCGCTCGGCAGTCGTTGAGCTGCTTGAGGTAGTCGTCACGCTGCTCGATGAGCGAACGCATCTCGCCGACGATGTCGTCGAGGAAGTCGTCGACGTCTCGCTCCTCGTAGCCACGGCGGAACTGGGTGGTCTGGAAGTGCTTGTTCAACACCTGCTCCGGCGTTAGCGCCATCTCTCACCTCTGGGCTTGACGTAGGGTTTCATGAGCCGGCCGGTCGGCCAGGCGACACTCGCTCATGATGCCATTTCTGGTGGCCGGATTGGCAGCTGCCCCCGGTGATGCCCACCGGCCACGCCCCGGGTCAGAAGAAGCTCGGCAGGTTGAGGGCGACCGATGTGAGCAGCATGAGCACGAGGAAGGACAGGTCGAGCCGGATCCCGCCGAGCCTCGGTGACGGGATGATCTTGCGCAGCGCCTTGAGCGGCGGGTCGGTCACCGTGTAGATGGCCTCTGCGACGACGAGCAGGGGGCCCTTCGGCTGCCACGAGCGCGACAGCACCTGGACCCAGTCGATGACGAACCGGCCGATGAGGGCGATGAAGAAGGCGAAGACAACCACCCCGTAGATCGTCCAGAACACGTCCATGCGGCAAGTCTGACCGATGGGAGCCCGTGCGGCGTAATCGGGTCAACTCTGGTTGAAGAACCCGCGGGCGGCAGCCGGGGCATCCACCTCGTCGGCCGACACCTCGACGTGTGCCGGCGAGAGGAGGAAAACCTTGGACGTGACCCGCTCGATGGTCCCGTGCAGCCCGAAGACGAGGCCGGCGGCGAAGTCGACGAGCCGCTTCGCGTCGGAATCGTCCATGTCGGACAGGTTCATGATGACCGGCACCTGGTCACGGAACCACTCGCCGATGTTCTTCGCCTCGTTGTAGGTGCGCGGGTGGATCGTGGTGATCCGACTCAGCTGACCGCCGCCTTCGGTATCGCGCACGACGGACGCGACCGCGCGCTTGGTGGGCAATGGGGTCACCGCGGCGGTGTGCTCGGCAGGCTCGTCGCCGTAGCGATCGGCCTCGTCGTACCCGCCGTAGTCGTCATAGCGCTCCTGACGGACGTCCTCCTCGGCGAGTCCGAGGTAGACCATCGTCTTGCGCAGCGCGCCTGCCATGCCAGCTCCTACGGTACGGGTTGCCTTCCCGTCCGACGGTACAGAAGGGGTGGGCGGCAGGGTCGGATATCACCCCGCGACACGCAGGACGCGCCAAAGGCCTCCCGTATGCCGCTCACCGGTCCACCGCGTCATGGGGCCTTCCAGCGCGGCGCACGATGACACCGGCGAAGCGGCCGGTCGGGCCGTCCCGCCGGTAGGAGTAGAGGTCGGGGTCCTCACGGGTGCAGCCCGGCACCCACTCGAGCGGGACGCGGTCGCTGGCGAGCTGCTCGACGACGCCGGCGGCGACGTCGATCGCGGGGGTCCCGGTCCACGACCTGGCCCGGCTACTCGCTGCGGCCGCGGCCGCGGCCTCGACCAGGGGCGCCGGCACCTCGTAGCAGCGCCCGCAGACGGACGGTCCCACCACGGCCGACAGCTGGCGTGCCCCGAGCTCGCGCAGGCGTTCGAGCACCCGCGGCACGATCCCGGCGGTCATCCCGAGACGTCCGGCGTGGATGGCCGCGACCAGGCCCGCCCGGGCATCGTGGAGCAGGATCGGCACGCAGTCGGCGACGAGGACCGCGAGGGCGACGTCAGGAGCCCGCGTGATGACTGCGTCCGCGGACGGGACCTCGCCGCCCCAGGCGCCGTCGACCTCGACGATCGAGGTGCCGTGGGCCTGGTTCATGAAGACGAGCCGGTCGCGGGCCACGCCGATCCGGCGCGCGAGCAGCATCCGGTTGGCCTCGACCTGCTCCGCGTCGTCCCCGACGTGACCGCCGAGATTCAGCCCCGACCAGGGGCCGATGCCGCGAGCCGAGCTGCGGCCGGTGAAGCCTGCCTCTACCACGGAGTCGAGCCCGTCGGCTGGGGCGAACGTCCGGCGCCAGTGGAACACCGCTCCAACGTACCGGCACCGGCCGAAGCGCCTGCAACCGGAGCGGACCGGTGACCCGTGACGATCAGGCCAGACCGCCCCCGGATGCATCGGTGGGTCATCAAGGCCCCGTCCGCGTGTCCCTACTTGAGGAAGTCGGGCACGTCGAGCTCGTCCTTGTCCTCGACGGCGACCTGCCGCGGCGGGCGCTCGACCTGCTGCGCCACTGGATGCGGCTCCGGCACGTGACCGTTGTGCACCCCGCCGTTGGGGGCGGCCACGGGCTGC
>NZ_JAKDLO010000064.1 GCF_030452765.1 Intrasporangium sp. | reverse complement strand
CTCAGCTCGTATGGCGCTCAGCTCGTATGGCGCTCAGCTCGTATGGCGCTCAGCTCGTATGGCGCTCAGCTGCCTTGGCGCGAACAGGCCCTTCCGCGCGGTGTCGGGTGAAGAGCGGCCTGGCCACGTCGTCCACGATGGCCTCGATGACGCTGTCCGAGATGGGGCCCCCCTGTGTCAGGAAGTGCGCCCGGACCAGTGCCTGCGGGGCCAGCAGCGCCTGCTCGGGGATGTCGTCGGGCACGGGTTCGCCGCGCTGACGGGCCTCCTCAAGGATCCGCTCGAGGGTCGTCAGCCCGCTCCGTCGCGTGAACAACCCCGGGGCGGGCTGTTCGACGGAACGCAGGGACTCCGACAGCACGCCCCGGAAGATCTCGCCCACCGGGCTCTGCATCTCGTCGGCGCTCCGGCGCAGCCACGCGACGAGGTCGTCACGAAGGTCGCCGGTCGTCGGCAGCGGGACCTCTTCCCTCAGGTGGTAGGCCGCGGCGATCGCGAGGGCGACCTTGTTCGGCCAGCGCCGATAGAGGGAGTACTTGCCCGCTCCGGCCCGCCGGGCCACTCCCTCGACGGTCATCGCCGCATAGCCCACCTCCTGCAGCTCGGCCACCGTCGCGTCGAGGATCGCGTTCTCGAGCGCCGCCCCGCGCCGACGCGGGCGCGGGCCGTCGCTCACGACTCGTCCCCAGCGGCCAGCACCTCGCCGAGGTCGCCGTCCACGGTCACGAGCCGGCCGTCCCGCAGCGTGGTCGACCCCGTGCCGGTGCCGAGGACGGCCGGGATCGCGTACTCCCGGGCCACGATGGCCGCGTGCGACCCGATCCCGCCGTGGTCGACGACGAGCGCGGCAGCGCGTTGGAACAGCGGCGTCCATGACGGGTTGGTCGCCGCGCAGACCAGGATCTCTCCCGCGCGCAGCTCGGCGAACTCGTCTGGCCCACCGATGACTCGCACCCGTCCGGTCACTCGGCCCCCGCCGCCCGGAGTGCCGAGGACGAGTGCGTCGGCTCCGCCTTCGCGACGTGGGTACAGGGTGGTCGTGGCGATGAGAGGGCTCGTCGCCAGCATGTCGTATGCCGCTCTGCGCCGTGCCGCTGTCGCGCGCAGTCCGTCCCGTGCTGCGTCGTCACCCCTCCCCGGCGTCCACGCGACGAGCTCGTCCAGAGTGAGCAGCCACACGTCCTGCGGGTCGTCCAGGTCGCCCGAGTCGGCGAGCCTGCGGCCGGCCTCCTGCACCGCCCGGCGCACGGCCGGCATGGTCCGGGTCAGCTCGAAGTGGGTGTCCTCGCGGCAGGCCACCCCGGCCGCGGCCTTGTCGGCGAGGCGACGGACTCGCTTGGACGACAACGCCTTTCGGGCAGCCGCCGAGAGGTCGTGGGGCGATCTCCCTTCTGGAGGGTCGTCGAGCAGCATTCGGACCAGGCCGAGCACGGTGCGGGGGGAGTCGCGCCAGCCGGGATCACGCACGAGGAGCAGGCTCGTGGTCTCGCGGTGCCCGTAGGCCGACAGGAACCGCTTGAAGTCCTGCCACCACCGGCCGGCCCCCGCCGCGGTGGGCGCCTCCGCGAGGACCCGGTCGAGCTGCCCGGACTCGAGAAGCTGGTGCACGACCGGGACCTCTTGAGCGGTCCTGGCCAGCTCGGCCAGCGCGTCGTTCGCGGCGGTGGTCATCGTCGGCGCCCCGCCGATGAGCTCCTGGGCGGCCTCGCTCCTGCCGAGCAGGCGCAGGGTGCCGGCGAGCTGGGCCAGGCCGACGAAGGCCCTGGGCAGGTAGGCGACTCGCAGCGCCGTCACGAGGTCGACGAGGCGAGCGGCCCGCCCGGGCACAGCCGTGAGCTCGGACCAGGACAGCCGGGCCAGGTCGAGTGCATCGAGCGCCGCGGCGCCCTCGCGATACCGCTCGAGGCGGGGGTCTGTGGCCCACTCCTCCGCAGACCCGTGCAGCCCGCGGGCCAGGGTCCGCGCCAGCCGGGCCGGTGTGTGGTGCGAGGGACGCGGCTGCGGCGGGATGAACTGCTGGACGATGCCGTCGGTCGCCGGGATCGCCGAGCTGAGCCGCACCTTCATGCCGGTCAGCCCGCCGATCATCTCGTCCACGTGCCCCGCGATCGAGGGGAGGATCCACGCGGTCAGCTCCATCGGGTAGGGCCGGCGCGGCAAGAGCTCGACGAGCACCGGCCCGATGAGGCGTTGGAGCCGGTTGAGTGGGATCGGCGCGGGTGGCAGCGCGGTCATGGCGCGGGACTGCACCATGAGGAGCTCCCCTGCGAGACAGGCCCATTCGATGTCCTGGGGCCGGCCGAAGTGTGCCGCGATCCGGCGGCCGGTGTCGGCCAGACTCGCCGCCTCGGCGTCGGTCAGCACTCTGGGCAGGTCGGCGTCGGCGTCGTTGCCTCGCCCGCGCTCCACGACCCGGCCGTCGGCGTCGACGACGAGGTGCTCGGGGGTCACTGCCCCGGAGACGACCGCCTCACCCAGTCCCTCGTTCGCGTTGACGACGACCACGTCCCGCGCCCCGGTGACCGGGTCAGCGGTGAACATGACCCCTGCGCTGTCCGCCGGCACCATACGCTGCACGACGACCCCCATGGCCACGGTGGCGGGGTCGATGCCGAGCCGTTGCCGGTAGGCGACGGCGCGCTCGGACCACAGTGAGGCCCAGCAGTCCCGCACTGCCTCGAGCACCGCATCGGCGCCGTCGACGTCGAGGTAGGTGTCCTGCTGCCCGGCGAACGTCGCGCCGGGCAGGTCCTCGGCGGTCGCGCTCGACCGGACCGCGACGGACCCACTGCACAGGTCCTCGTAGGCCCGGGTGATCGCCGCGGCCACGTCTCCGGGCACCTCCCGGGCACGGACCTCGTTGGCAGACAAGGCAGCTCCGACCACGCGCCGATACACAGCCGTCGTGACGACGAACCCGGCAGGCACGTCGAAGCCGCCCCGGGTCAGCTCACCCAGGTTCGCCGCCTTGCCGCCCACGTGGGGAAGGTCTTCACGCCCGACGTCATCGAGGCGAACGCAGTACTCGCTCATGGTGTGACGCTAGCACGTAGAGAACGCGGCGTTCACTATCACCCCATCGAGCACTCAACATGTGCGCCCCCACGCCCGGCGAGACCCCTGATCGAGAGTGCAGTTCTCGCCATCGAGAGTGCAGTTGTCCCGATCGAGAGTGCAGTTCTCGCCATCGAGAGTGCAGTTCTCGCCATCGAGAGTGCAGTTGTCCCGATCGAGAGTGCACTTGTCCTGATCGAGAGTGCACTTGTCCCGGGACAGGGTCATCCACGCTCCCGAGCTCGATGCTCAGGCTGACAAATCAGGGCGACCATTGCCGGCGCGGCCAGGGACGCCGTACGGTCGGAAATGGCGGTCGATCGGAGGCGCGACGGTGGGCGACTACGTCAGCAAGGCGCTGGGTCCGGACGCCTGGGACGGGTTCGCAGGCCTGGCCGAGCGGCACAACGGCGTGTTCGGCGGCTGCTGGTGCACGTGGTTCCACACCGTGGCCGCAGAGAAGACCCACACCACCGAGGGGAACCGCGACCTCAAGTGTCGGCTCGTCAGCGAGGGGCGGGCCCACGCGGCGCTCGTCTACGACGGGGACCGGGCGGTCGCCTGGTGCAAGTTCGGACCACCCGACGAGCTGCCGAACATCCACCACCGCAAGCAGTACGAGGCCGAGCTCGACGTCCTGCCCGACTACCGGATCACGTGCATCTTCGTGGACCGTCGCTACCGGCACCAGGCGATGTCCGCCGTCGCGCCCAAGGGCGCCCTCGACCTGATCGCGGCCGCGGGTGGCGGCGTCGTCGAGGGGTACCCGCACGACACCGGCGGCAAGAAGTGCGCAGTCCTCTACGACGGGACCCGGACGCTGTTCGAGCGCGCCGGCTTCGACTTCGTCCGCAGCAAGGGCACGAGGAACTGCGTCATGCGCCGCACCGTGCCGGCATCGGGGTGACTCGTGACCGCACCGCCTCGCGTGCTCGTCATCGGATTCGACCCCTACCGTGTCCCCGGGCCATGGGACCCCCAGCCGGTGGCCGATGCCATCGAGGTCGGGCGCGCCCGCTTCGTCGAGCAGGGGGTCGCGGCTCAGTTCTGCCTGTTCGGGCTCGACGGCAGTGACGACGTCGAGGCTGTCGTGACGGCTGCGCTGGATGCCCGCGCTTGGGAGTGTGTCGTGGTCGGCGGTGGGGTGCGCCACGACCTCGAGCTGTTCGAGCGCGTCATCAACCTCGTCCACCGGCACGCTCCCGATGCCGCGATCGCTTTCAACGAGACTGCGGGGGCGACGTTCGAGGCAGCGGCGCGCTGGCTCGCTCCCGAGTAGCAGTCCGGATGCTGCTCACTGGGGCACCATGGGCATGTCGACCATTCCGGATGGACCTTCTATCGCCAAGGCCCGAGCGCGTCGACTGGTGAACGAACGCTTCGCGGCTAGAGCCGGCTAGAGCGCGGCTAGCTAGAGCCGGCTAGAGCGCGGCTAGCTAGAGCTGTCCGCGGAGCCGGGCCGCCTCGCGGGTGAGGTGGTTGCGCTCGGCGGCGTTGGTCGCGGTGCGCGCGGCAGCGGCATACAGCTCGATGGCCCGGTCGCGGTCACCGGCCCGGGCATGCAGGTAGGCGGCTGCCGCGGCGTAGCGGGGGAGTGCCGGGTCAAGGTCGGCCAGTGCCGCCAGGCCCGCCCGAGGGCCATCGGCCTCGCCGACCGCGACAGCCCGGTTCAGGCGGGCGACGGGGGAGTCGGTGAGCCGGACGAGCTCGTCGTACCACTCGACGATCTGGACCCAGTCGGTGTCCTCGGGTCGGAGCGCGTCGGCGTGGAGCGCCGCGATGGCGCCCTGGGCCTGGTACGCCCCGAGCCGGTCCCGGGCCAGGGCCGCCTGCAGGATCGCGACGCCTTCGCTGATCAGGGCGGTGTCCCAGCGTGAGCGGTCCTGTTCGGCGAGCGGGACGAGCCTGCCCGAGGGCGTGGTCCGGGCCGCGCGTCTGGCGTGGTGCAGCAGCATGAGCGCGAGCAGCCCGCCCACCTCGGGGTCGTCGGTCTGGGCGGCGAGCTGTCGCGTCAGGCGGATCGCCTCGGCCGTCAGGTCCACCGAACCCGAGTAGCCCTCGTTGAAGACGAGGTAGAGCACGTGCAGCACCGTGCCGAGGCTGCCGGGTTGGTCGAGGGGCACGCGGGCCAGCCGGGCCTTTGCCCGGCTGATCCGCTGTGCCATCGTCGCCTCCGGGACGAGGTAGGCCTCGCTGATCTGGCGGGTGGTCAGGCCACCCACGGCGCGCAGCGTCAGGGCGATGGCCGAGGCAGGTGTCAGCGAGGGGTGGGCGCAGAGGAAGAACAGCTCGAGCGTGTCGTCCGCGCCGGGCCCGGCCCCGGTCGCCGGCTCCTGCTCGACCTTGAGCTCTCGGGCGCGCCGGGCCTCGTCGGAGCGGACCTGGTCGACGAACCGGCGCCAGGCAGCGGTCACGAGCCAGCCCTTCGGGTCGCGCGGCGGGTCCGTGGACCAGACCCCGAGGGCTCGCACGAGTGCCTCCTGGACGGCGTCCTCGGCCGACGCGAAGTCTGCCCCGCGCCGGACGAGGACGGTGATCACCGCGGGGACCAGGCTCCGCAGCGAGATCTCGTCCATCGGCTCACTCGGTGATGGTGGGCGTGTAGTCGTAGAGGGGCCGCACCTCGAGCCACTCGCCGAGCGGCGCGCCGCCGGCACCGGGCGCCGCCGACAGCTGGCCGGCCAGCTCGATCGCGCGTTCGTAGGAGTCGACGTCGATGACCATCCAGCCGGCGATGAGATCCTTGGTCTCCGCGAAAGGTCCGTCGGTGACCGGCGGCCGGCCCTCACCGTCGTGGCGGACCCACACCCCTTCGGGGGCCAGCGCCTTGCCGTCGACGAACTCGCCGGACCTCTCGAGCTTCGCGGCCCACTCGTCCAGGTAGGTCATGTGGGCGTCGATCTCCTCCGGCGTCCACCGGTCCATCGGGACGTCGTTGACCGAGGCCGGTGCGCCTCGGTAGTGCTTGAGCAACAGGTACTTCGCCATCGGTCTGCTCCTTCGTCGTGGTGCGGCCCATCCTGTCCGCACTCACCCCGTGGACGGAGCCACCGCGTCGTCCTCGACATTCTTCGACGGAGGACATGCCTGCCATTTCACGGTATGCCGCGCACCGGGCTTCGTGCCCCATCCTCGTCGAGTGCGCAGCATCCCGCGGCTGCGGCTCGGCGCCTCACCCTCGTCGAGTGCGCATCATGTCCCGCGGCTGGTGCTCGCCTGGCGTCGGCGGAGCTCAGCGACCGTGGCTGTAGTGCTGGCCACTCGGGCGGGGGGCGAGGCCTTGCTAGGCCTCGGCCGGAGCCAGCCGTTGCCGTACCTGCTCCCGGTCGACCGACAGGGCGTCGAAGATGGCGGCCGCCGGGTCGGGTTCGCCCCGGTCGAGCAGCGCGAGCAGCAGGTGCCGGGAGGTCAGGTGCCGGGACTTCTCCGCGGCGGCGTGTGTCAGGGTCTCCCGGATCACCGCCTTGGCGCCCGGGGTGAGCGGCACGGGCTTGCCGACCGCGGCACGGCCGGTGGGGTGGAACCCGCCGACCTCCAGCCCGATCTCGGCCAGGGCGGCACGATCGAGCTCGTCGGCCGCCTGACGGGCGGCCATGGCATCGACGCCGACCATGTCGGCCAGCGTCTCGTCGGACAGCAGGGCGAGCAACAGGTGCTCCGTGCCGACGCGCCGATCGCCTCGTCGGGATGCCTCGAACCTGGCATCCTCCACGGCGATCCTCGCCGACTGCGCGAACCTCTCAAACATTGTTGCCCTGCCTCCCGTACTTCGCGTGGACGGACTGGCGGGTGACGCCGAGGGCGTCGCCGATCTGCTCCCAGGACCACCCCGCGGCTCGTGCTGCGGCGACCTGTTCTGCTTCCACGCGCTCGGCGAGACGGTGCAGCGCGCCGGCGGCCCGAAGACCCGAGGCGGGATCGGCGCCGGGCTGTTGACCTGGCTGCGAGATGTCCACGCCGTCAGTCTGTCTTGACACTGACTTGATTGTCAACTCAGACTGACGTCATGAACGAGCCGACTCAGCTGCCTGACGTGTCCGCCGCCCCGATCTGCGGTGCCGGCCCGACCGGGCTGCTGCTCGCCGGAGAGCTGTCCGCACATGGGGGTGCGGGTCGTCGTCCTCGAAGGGGATGACGCACCCTGCACCGTCGCCAAGGCGAACGGCATCGTGGGCAGCACGGCCGTCGAGCCGGCCAGGCGTGGCGTCCTTGCCTGGACTGCGGCACACGAGAGCACAGGCTGCGCTCGGCCGCAGCGACGGGGCCGGCCGGGGCCCTCCGGGAGACCGTCGGGGAACTGGCCGCCAGCCGCCGGGTCGCGCGCCACCTGGCCCGCCTCGTCGAGACGTCCTGGCCAGCGACTGCGCTTCGGGCCAGTGACTGCTGGGGCACCAGCAGTCGGTGGCACCAGCAGCAGTCGGTGGCCACTGGGGCGGACGCTCAGACGACCTTCCGAGCCGGACTCGCGAGCTGATCAGTCCAGCCGCTGCGCCAGACCGGACGAACGGTGCACAGGGGTTTGCACGGCGGCGGTGATGGCCGCACGCGTGCCGACGATCGTCAGGTGCTGCTCGGCCCGGGTCACCGCGGTGTAGAGCAGCTCGCGGGTGAGCAGTCGCGACTCCGGCGGGGGCACGATGACCACGACGTGTGCGGCCTGGCTGCCCTGTGCCTTGTGCACGGTCATGGCGTGCATCGTCTCGACGTCCGACAGCCGCCACGGGGACAACGCGAGGGTCCCGGAACCCGTCGAGATGACCGCCAGCGGACTGTCGTCCGCGCGGACGACGACGCCGGTGTCGCCGTTGCTCACCCCGAGTCCGTAGTCGTTGCGAGTGACGAGGATCGGCCGGCCGACATACATCGGGTTCATCGCCGTCTCCAGGGCGTGGTCGGCCAGCTCTCGCTCGATGAGCCTGTTCCAGCGTTCGGTGCCGTAGGGGCCGGTCCGGTGGGCACACAGCAGCCGGAACCGCCCGAGGTGCGCAAGGGCAGCGTCGACGTCACCACTCAGGGCGAGCTCCCTCAGCCGCAGGGCGTGCTCGGTCGCCTCGGGTAGCTGCTCCAGCCTCGGGTCGTCCGTCTCGAGGAAGGTCAGGCCGCTGGTGGCCCGGTCGATCAGGTCGAGCACGGGCTCGGCTGCGCCCGCCCGGAACGCCTGGGCCAGCGCGGCGCGGTCGTCGTCGAGGCGGTGGTCCGTCGTCAGGCGGACGACGCTGCCGTCTGCTTCGAGACCGCGGACGAGGTCGGCCAGGACGGATCCCGCCTCCACGGACGCGAGCTGGTCAGGGTCCCCGACCAGCAGTAGTCGTGCCGCCGGGGGGACCGCCTCGACGAGACGGGCCATCAGGCTCAGCGACACCATCGAGGCCTCGTCGACGACGACGACGTCGTGGGGGAGCGGGTTGTGCCCATTGCGCCGGAAGCGCTGGGTGGTGTCCGGCCGACTGCCGAGAAGGCGGTGCAGGGTGACGGCCGGGCTGATCGAGTCGGAACCCTCGAGGATCTCCTTCAGCGTCTCGTTCATCCGCGCGGCGGCCTTGCCGGTCGGGGCGGCCAGCCCGACCCGGAGCTGGTGACCGCTGCCGGCGGCAAGGGCCTCGAGCACGCTGGCGATCGTGTAGGTCTTGCCCATGCCCGGTCCTCCGGTGAGCACGATGGTCGCGCGCGCGGCGACCTGCCGCACGGCCGTCTGCTGTGCCTCGTCGAGATCCTTCCGGCTGATGGCTTCCTCGACTGCGGTCGGATCCACCGGCGTCACCCGCTGAGTGCGCCGGGCGCGAAGGGACTCGGCGATGAGGCACTCGTCAGCGTGGTTGCGGTCGAGGTAGACCAGCCCGAGGTCGAGGCGCAGGACCCCCTCGGAGACAAGGGGACTGGCGCGCAGGGCCTCGAACCACTCCATCGGCTCGGGCAGGTCCACGAGGTCTCCCAGCACCCCTTCCCCTCCCGATCGAGAGTGCAGCACTTCGGATCGAGAGTGCAGCAAGTCCGATCGAGAGTGCAGCACTTCGGATCGAGAGTGCAATCGCGACGGCACGTCGGGATCCGCGGTGGCGTCGTGCTCGACAGGCAGCCCCGCCACGGACCCGAGGGACAGGGCAGTCGATCCCTCACGAACGGCGCGAACAGCGAACGCCAGCGCCAGGGCCGCGTCACTCGAACAGTCCTCGCCCACCAGGGTGCTCACTCTGGTCGTGACGACGCAGTCGCTCGCATCCAGGAGCCCAGCCTCGTTCAGCACCGTGAGCCGCCCACGGGCTGTCACGCTCTGGCTCGCGTCGTTGGACAGGGTGATCACCCGCCCCCCTGCTCGGGTCGGGCCTCGGGTCGGGCCGCGGTGTCGTGGGCCTTGGGATCATGCCCCTCGGTGCCGCGACCATCCAGGACCGCCGACAGCTCCTCGAGCATCGCCGCCGGCGGACGCCACGAGAAGACGCCGCAGGGCTGCCCGTCGACGGATGGCGTTGCGGCCCCGGCCATCCCGCGCAGGTAGAGGTACATCACGCCACCGAGGTGCTGCTCCGGGTCGTAGCCGGGCAGGCGCCACCGGAGGTAGCGGTGCAGCACGACCGAGTACAGGATCGCCTGCAACGGGTACGACGAGTGGATCATCGCCGCGGCGAGCCGGGCAGGCGTGTAGTCGGCGAGGGTCAGCTCGCCACCCACCTCGCCCAGCCAGTTGGTCTTGTAGTCGACGACGTAGTACCGACCGCCGTGCCGGAACGTCAGGTCGACCGAGCCGGTGAGATAGCCGAGCAGAGCCTGACCGCCGAGCTCCTCACCGTCGAGCGCGTCGGCGTAGCCGCGGAGCGGGTCGTCGGCGGGAAGGTGTCTGCGCAGGACCGCCGCCATCGATCGCAGGCGCGCGTTGGCGTGCGGATGGTCCCCACCGGCGAGCGGCAGCTCGAACTCCATCTCCGCGAGCCGGTCGGTCTGCGGGATGTCGACGAGACGTGCTCCGTTCGTCAGCGGTCCGAGTGACGTGGTGCTGACCGCCTCGAGTGCTGTCGCGAGCTCGTCGGGTTCGAGCGTCTCCGGCCACCACTGCAGCTGCTCCTCGACCCGGCTGACCAGCTCACCGTGCAGGTCGGGGGCCTGGAGATCGGCCTCCTCGAGCACCGCGTGCGCGAGCGAGCCGAACCTGGCCCCGACGGGCAGGCTCGCCATCGGTGACGGTATGTCGTGAGCCACCGCATTCTCGTCGCCGGCCACCGTGATGGGTTCCTCGTCATCGCGGCCGAGCGCTTCGCGCTCGGGCTCGGTCGTCGACTCGCCCGAGGCGACTGCGGCTGAGGCCAGTGAGGTGTATGACGTACGCCGCCAGGCCTGGTCGACCCACGCGCCGTCGAAGCGCCGCACCGTCAGGGTCTGGTTCGACTGCTCCGGGGCCATCGCGACCGTCGACCCGTCGCCGTCCACGTCCGCGAGACCGAAGGCGCCGTGCGAGGCCCACACCTGCAGGACCTGCCTGGCGAGGTCGGGTCTGGCGACAGACCTCAGCTCGCCCGGGACGACCGTCTCGTCGGGCCCCCCGCCCTCGGCGCGAGCGCCGAGCAGCGCCGACAGCTGGTCGGGCGAGTCGGCCTGCCCGAAGAGGAGCCGGTGCAGTCCCGAGGCGGCGGTGTTCGCGGTCGGTGCCCACCAGAGGACGAGCTGTGACTGGGCACGGGTCATCGCGACATACGACAAGCGCATGTGCTCACCCAGTGCCTCGGCGCGGTGCTCGGGTCGGTTGACCTCGGTCTTGTCGAACGAGAGCACGCGCCGCCCGTCTCGGTGGATGACCGCGGGGGGCGACACGTCCCGCAGGTAGTTGTCGAAGAGGAACGGCGCGTAGACGATCGGGTACTGCAGCCCCTTGCTCCCGTGGATCGTCGAGAGCGTGACCGCGAGCGCGTCGGAGTCGAGCCGCATGACCCGCGCGTCCGGTGCTGCCGTGGCGTCCTCGAGGCTCTGTTGCCGAAGCCAGGCGACCAGGCTCGGCAGGCCGGTCGTCCCCTGGAGCACTCGTTCCTGGAGCAGCTGGGCGCAGTGCCCGATGTCCGTGAGGTCGCGCTCGCCACCGACCCGGGAGAGCAGGCGGGCGTCCAGTCCCGCTCCTCGGGAGACGTCGAGTACGGCGGCGATCCCGCCCCGGTGATGTGCGGTGAGCAGCGAACGGACCTGTGCCGCAATGGATTCCGTGCCCCGGTCGCCCTGTGCGTCCAGCTCTTCGACGCTCCAGCCGAGGAACGGCGTCAGGGCGGCGAGGCGCACCCGCTCGGGGCGGTGCGGCTGCTCCAGCGCCATGAGCAGCTGGAGCCACCAGCTCGCCCCTGTGGTCCGCAGCACCGACTCGCTGGAGACGAGCACCGAGGGGATGCTCTTGTTGCGCAGGGCTTCTCGCATGCTGTGCAGGTCACGGTTGGCAAAGGCGAGGACCGCGACGTGCTGCGGCTTCACCGGCACGCCACCGAAGGTCGCGTCCGAGGTGAGCAGGCGGGCGATGTCGTCGGCGGCATCCGCGCAGATGATCCGCCGTGCGTCGCCGATGGGGATCTTCGCGCCGATCACGGCACGCAGCCGGACAGCGGTGTTGTCCGGAGCGCCCTGCAGCCGGTGGCTCGTCCGCTCAGCCGTGACCGGGTGGGCCACGATCCCCGGCGACAGCTCGACACCCGCCATGAGCGTCCGCAACGAGGCAACGAGCGGCGCGTCACTGCGGTAGTTCGTCGGCAGCGAGGCGCGGCTCGTCGCGCTCTCGGACGCACGCAGGTACGTGTCGACGTCGCCACCGCGGAACCCGTAGATCGCCTGCTTGGGGTCACCGATCAGGACCAGCGTCTTGTCCTTCGCGTCGAAGGCCTGCGAGAAGACCTGCCACTGCACCGGGTCGGTGTCCTGGAACTCGTCGACGAGGACCACGGACCACCGGTCGCGCATCCGTCGCCGCGCAGGGCTGTGCTCGGTCGCGAGTGCCCTCGCGAGCTCGCTCAGCAGGTCGTCGTAGCTCAGCACCGCGGCGCGTCGCTTGCGCCGGCTTACCTCGGCCCGCACCTGACGGACGAAGTCGAGCTGTGCCGTGGCAACCATCCCGCCAGCCTGGTCGGCGGACAGCTCGGCGCCCGGGTTGTCCAACGCGATCCTCGCGGCGGCCCGGGCCTGGTCGTAGCCCAGCGGTGGCGCGTCCGGCTGGGCGTGCTCGGCGAGGTAGCGGTCGTCGATGACGTCGTCACGCAGCTCGGTCAGGTCCTCGGCGAGGGTGGCATACGGGTCCGAGTCGCCGGCGACGCCGAGGCTCTTCAGCACGTAGTGACAGAACTGGTGGATCGTCGCGATGGTGGCCGTGTCGAAGTCGGCCACCGCCGTCCGGAGCCGGCCGACTCGGAGGTCGAGCTCATCCGCCCCGCAGTCGCGCAGGTGGCGCACCAGGACGTCCGTCGTCTCGTCCTCGCGCTCGAGCATGAGGAGCGCCTCGCCCAAGCGGGCCCTGACCCGCTCGCGCAGCTCTCGGCTCGCCGCGCGGCTGAAGGTCACGACGAGCAGCTCGTCGAGCGGAAGCCCGCGCTCAGCGACATACCTCACGGCCAGGGTGGACAGGGTCCACGTCTTCCCGGTGCCCGCGCTCGCCTCGATGAGCGTGGTGCCCGACGGCAGCGCGCCCGTGCTGTCGAAGCTCGGCATCGGCTCGTTCACGACCCACCTCCATGATCGTGGATCGGCTTCCAGACCACCGGCGCGAAGTAGCCGATCCCGTTGCGTCGGTCGAGTTCCTCGACGCGAGAGTGCGTTCCGAGCACCAAGCCCCACCACGGGTCGTCGCTCTCCCCGGGGTACCTGTCGGAGCCCTCCCAGATCGCCCGAACGCGACCGAGTGCGGCATCGACCTCCGCGCGGCCACCAGCCTCGCCCGGCCGATGGACCCGGGTGAACTCCGAGGCCGTCTTCGGGGGGATGCCGATCGGGAACCGCATGCCGGACTGGCGGACACCGGCGAGCTCGCGCAGGAACCCGGCGGCGTGGCCCGGGAGCGGTGAGCGGAGCCGCTGTCCGCCCTTCTTGCCGCTCAGCTGAGCGAGGTGCTCCCGGTCCGGCTCGGCGACGGCGAGGGCGAGCAGGCGCACCCACGCAGCGGCGATGTGTTTCGCGCTGATCGTCGAGTAGGTCGGCACCCAGAGCGTGTCCTGGTGGACCCCGCTGATCACTCCGGTCAGACGTACCGGCATCCCCCCGCGAGGCGAGGGCAGGTCGACCCGGACATCGACGGACCGAGCCGGTCCGGACCCGCGGTCACCGGCGATCGAGGCGACGTGCTTGGCGATCTCCGATCGCGCCGGCTCGCCGAGGACGCCAGGCGGGAAGCTGCCGCGCGCGACCTCCCGGCGCAGAGCCTCGTCCACGGTCGACCCGTCGAGCACGGCCTGCAGGACCCGGTCCCCGATCGTCCACTTCTCCAGGGGGTCGATCGCGATGGGGAGGGAGTCGTCGATCTCGTCGAGCTCGCGTGGGACGGTGACCTCGAGGCGGTTCCGGAGGAACTCGCGGGCCGGGTTCTGCAGGAACGTCACGAGCTCGTCGACCGTGACGGCGCTGACCGGCTGGAGCGGGAGCGGCTCGCTGAGGAAGACGTGCGGGTCGGGCCGGTCGCGGCGGAAGACGCGCAGGGCCGTCGCGCCGTCGAGCGCGACGCGGTCGAAGGTGCCACCCGGAAGCGGCCCGTCGGCCCGGAAGTTGCGTTCGTCGAACGGTTGCAGCGGGTGCAGCCGGACGAAGCCCGGCTCCACGAATCCGTCTGTGCCGCCTGACCGTTCGCTGCTCGGTGCGCTCCCCGTGCGAGCCGTGCGCGCGGCCACGGAGATGAGCTCCTGCAGCGGCACGGCCGGTGGACGGCGGCTCCCGTTGCGTTCGTCGAACCCGGAGTAGACGGCCACGAAGTGTTCGCTCGCCGCCATGACGGCGTCGAGCAGCAACTGCCGGTCCTCGCTGCGGGCGTCACGCTCGCCGACCATCGGGCGGCGGGCCAGGATGTCGTCGCCGTCGGTGATCGGCGAGCGCGGGTAGACGTCGTCGTCGACGCCGAGCAGGACGACCGCCTTGTGCGGCACGGACCGCATCGGCACCATCGTGCAGACCGTGACCGCGCCGGTCCGGAAGTTGGCCCGGGTGGGCCGCGTGCCCCAGCGCTGCTCGAGCAGTACGCGTATGTCGTTCAGCCGCAGTGTCGTCCGTTCGCCCGCGGCTTCGCCGATGGCGGCAAGGTCTCGCCTCAGCTGGGCGAGCTGCCAGTGCTGGTCCATCGGCGTGTCGGCCAGGGCGTCGATCGTCTCGGACAGCCAGTGCATCCACTCCTGCGCGGTGAGGACCCCTCTGGGCAGGATGCCGTCGACCCGGCTCGTCCCGCGGACCGCGTCGGCCGCGACCTTGAGCCGCTCCATCAGCTCGAGGAACCGCCCGACGACCTCGATGTCGCGGCTGCCGATGTCGTCGATCGGCATGCGTGCGGCAGCAGGGGTCGCGGAGTCCGCGGCGACGGCGACCCCGAGGGCGATCCGGTCCATGCCGCGGGTCCATGTGTTGGAGGCGATCGCTCGCAGACCGTACTCACCGCGGTGCACGGCGTCATACCCCCAGCGCACCCCGGCGTCGGTGACCCACCGGGACACCCGGGCCAGGGCGTCCTCGTCGAAACCGAACCGCGCCCGCACCGACTCGTGGCCGGCGAGGTCGAGCACCTCGGTGGCCGTCATCCGTCCGGCCACGACGGTGAGGATGCGGTGGGCGAGGTCGATGAGCGGGTTCGTCGCTCCCAGGGAACGGTCGGCCAGCTGCACGCGCAGCCGCTGCCCGGGATGGTGGGCCGTCGGCGCGTCGGGGGTCGTCACGAGGCTGAGCCCGAAGGTGGCCTGGATGAGCGGTGCGAAGTGCTCGATGTCGGGGCACATGACGATCACGTCGCGCGGCTGGAGGTCGCCCTCGCGCTCGGCGAGCAGCCAGAGCAGCACTTCGCGGAGGACCTCCACCTGGCGGGCGCGTCCGTGGCAGGCGTGGACCTGTATCGACAGGTCGTCGGCAGCGGTGGTCCGGGTCTCGTCGGGCGCCCGGTTGGCGCGGACGTCGGCCTGCAGCAGGCCGAGGCGAGTCGTGCCTGTCGTGCTTGTCGTGGCCGGGGGCGCCGGTTCGAGCACGACGGGATCGCAGGAGCTCAAGGTCTCCTGCAGCTCCCGCACATCCCGGCCGAGGGTGGCCAGCAGCGGGTGCTGGGCCGACTCGGCGGAGCGGTCGTCCTCTCGGGGACCGCGAGTGACCCGGCGCGACAGGTCAGTCCACAGCTGCGGTGACGGGTGTGGGAGCCAGAGGTGGACCTCGCGGTGCGTGCCGAGCGCGGCGAGCAGCTCGAGCTCCGAGACGGCCAGACGGGTGTGCCCGAAGAACGAGAGCCGCACGGGCAGCTTGAGCTCCAAGGCGTCACGCGCCAGCCCCTTGACGACCCGACGGTGGCGCTCGACAACGGACTCGTCGGCATCACCTCGCGCCAGCACGACCTCGACGACGCGCCGCCAGAGGATCGGCTGCCACTCGAAGTCGGGAGGCAGCTTCTCACGCTGCCCGTCGGTGGGCTTCCCCGCCTCCCAGTCGGCCAGCAGCTCCGGTCGCTCCCGCGCATACGACGCGAACAGTCCTGCGACCCGGCGCGCCACGGCATACCGCCGCGACTGGCGGGCCTTGCGCTCCCACTCGGCCGCAGGGTCGCCCACGATCTCGGGCCCCGCGCCGAGATGGTGGGTCAACGCCTCGAAGTGTCGCGCGCCGACGAGCTCGTCGATGGCTGCGAGGGTCGGCCACACGAGTCGGTCGGGCTGCCACGGGTCGTCGCGCTCGCGGCCGAGCAGCAGGCTGACCAGCGACTGCGGTGCGAGGATCTGCAGGCCGGCGCACACCCCGTCGTCTCCCAGGGTCGCACCGAGCGAGTGTGACAGCTGTTGGGCGAGCCACCGCTCCACCCCTCGTGCCGCGACGACGACGACCTCCGGCGTGAAGACGTCGGCAGGGTCGGTGCGCAGCAGCTCAGCGAACTCGGCGGCCAGCGCCTCCGGCCGGTCGGAGCGGTGCAGCTGGATCCCCACCCAGGTGACTCTAGCCACAGCCGTGGGCGTCGGCTCCCGTCGTGCCGACGTCGCAGTGGTGTATGCCGCCCAGCCCGGCCCCGCCGAGTGGTCACCTTCGCACGGGGCGAGCTGGGCCGAGAGGCGTCGGCGGCCTCGCACTTTCCCGCCGCGGCGTGATTGTCCGCGCGGGCAGGGATCGGGCTCAGCGCAGTCGGCTCAGCTGTTGCGTGCCGAGCACCCGAAGCAGCGCCAGGGCCTCTGCCTCCGGCGTGCCGGGCGCTGCGGAGTAGACGATGACGCGCTGGTCGGCCTCGGGGACGTGCAAGGTGTCGCAGTCGAGGGTCAGCGGGCCGAGCTCCCCTTCGCGGTGAGCACCTGGGCCGAGGGTCGGGTGCTGCGACCCTGCTCGAGCCGGACGACGTGGTCGACGCTCACGCCGGCGACGTTCATCAACCGGGACGGTGCGTTGCCCTGGTGAGGTGCTCCGCACCTATCCGACGGTGGGCGCGTCGTGAGCGGTGACGGACTCACCGGCACCCGCGCTCTGTTGGGCGAAGTAGCCGGTCAGGTGGTCCGATCCGGTCGGCGGAGCGGTCATCTCGTGGGTCATCACGGCGATCAGGAACTGCAGGGGCCCGTACACGTGCTCGGGTGTGCAGTGCGCGAGAACCCAGACGGCGGCCACGGCCAGTCCGCGGGGGAGGTGGCGGATCCGCGGTGCGCCTCGGTGCGCGGCGAATGCTGCGCGGGCGATGGCTTCGTAGGTGTACACGTCTGGCCCGCCGACCTGCACCTCGGTCGCGGCCGACCGTGCAGCGTCGACACAGGCGGCGGCGGCATCGCGGCCCGAGATGGGGTTGATCCTCAGCTGCCCGTCGCCGATCAACGACACGACGCCGCGTCCGGCCATCGTCAAGAACTCGCCCATGTCCGAGAAGTAGCCGGTGGGGCGCACCACCACCGACGGAACCGAGGAGGCGGTCAGGGCGTCGACGAACTTCTCCTTGGCCGTGGCCAGCCGCACCGAGTTGCGCAGGTCGCGGCCGTGCAGCAGCGACACGTACACGAAGCGGGCGACGCCCGTCTGCTCGGCCAGGTGCAGCAGCGCGAGGTTGCCGCGGTAGTCGACGTCCAGGTACTTCACGCCGTCTCGCTGGCGGGTGATGCCCAGGGCGGAGAACACCATGTCGATTTCATCGGTCACACCCGTCAGGGTCGCCGGGTCGGTCACCTGCCCGACGAAGGCATCGACCTCGCCGGGGAAGGTGTCTGCCTGCTCGGGTCGCCGCACCAGCACGCGCACGCGGCATCCCGCATCGAGAAGTGCGCTGACCAGATTGCGGCCGAGATAGCCGGTCGCCCCGGCAACGAGGACGCGTTGCCCCTGCATACTCGGCGACGTGTCCGCCTGTGGATCTGTGCTCATGGCTTCCTGCTTCTCCAGTGGAGGTTTGGTGGCGTGCCGGCGGCCGGGCTTCCGGACGACGGGCGATGGAGTTCTCGGACTACACAGGAGCTCGACCGGCACCTCGCGGGTATCGCCGCGATCATGGAGAGCCACTTCCGCTACGAGGAGCGCCAACTCTTCACAGTGCTCGAGACGCTCGCGCTGCACGCCAACCCGCATGACGTCCTGGGACCGCTGTGACCGCCGCGCTCCGTCGCCGCCCCGGACGGCGGTGCGCAGCCCTTCGGCTTCCCGGTGCCGCAGCGTGGGCGGCATCCGGGCGGGCGAGGAACTCCGGCTCGTCGTGATGGAGCGCGGACAGGATGGCCCGCGCCTGCGCGTGCCGGTCGTCCGCACCAGAACCCTCCACGCGAACATGCATGCTTCCCTTGAAGCATGACTGTCGAGCAGATCATCCGGTTCGTCGAGTCCCTGGGCGGCGTCCTGACCCTGCGGCCCAGTGCCGGGGACGGCTCGCCAGAGATCGCCTGGGATGACGTGTTCTTCCACTACGCCCCCGACGGTGTCGTCCCCCAAGGCCAGCCGTTCGCCACCATCGTCACCAAGGACTACCCGCAGGAGCCCTCGTCCCGACTCGGTGATGGCGTCTTCCGCGTCAACCTCGACGCCGGTCGGGGCCGCCAGGGGCCGGCCGACGACCCGACCGTCCGCGACCTCGTCATCCCCCACCCGGTCTACGGCCGGCTCGGCTGGGTCAGCATCGTCGCGCCCGGACCACGCACGACCACCGAGCTGCCCGTCCTGCTGACCGACGCCCACGCCCGGGCCCGACGACACTGGGAGCGTCGCCGCAGCCTGGAGACCCGAGAATGATCCTGCCCACGGTCCGAGACCCTCGGCTCGTCACCATCCGCCGGGGCGGCACCCTGACCGACGAGCAGCACCACCTGCTGGCCCGCTGGGCGGCCTCCTGCGCCGAGCACGTACTCCCGCTCTTCGAGGATGCCGCCCCAGCCGACTCGCGCCCCCGGGCTGCGATCGAGGGCATCCGGGCCTGGGCGTGCGGCGAGCTGCCGATGATGCGCACGCGCGCTCTGGGCGGTCACGCCATGGGAGCCGCCCGCCCGCTGCAGGGTGCGCCACGCTACGCCGCGTATGCCGCCGGCCAGGCCGCCGCGGTCGCTCACGTTCCCGAGCACGACCTCGGCGCGGCCGCCTACGCCATCAACGCCGCCCGCGCGTCCGTCTCCCCGCCCGCCGCGCAGCAGGCCGGCCGCCGCGAGTGCCGGTGGCAACGCGACCAGCTGCCGGCCGAGATCCGCGAGCTCGTCCTGCAGGACCAGGCACGCCGGAACGAGCTCTGCTGGTCAGCGTTCGACTGCTGAGCCTCAAACCCGCGCCGTCCACACGGTGTTGGTATGCCGCCCGGCCGGCTCAGCGGCATACCCCTCCTATGGCGCTGGTACGTAAGGGACGAGCAGGTGCGCGGGCCGGTCGGGTCCCCAGTGCAGGGTGCACCGCGCGGCCGGCCGGGACCGGTAGTGCGCGGGGAACTGGCCGGTGAGCGGGTTGCGGGTGGACAGCCAGCGCCCGGCGACCACCAGGCGCAGCGACTCGCCCCCGCGGAACAGGGTGGCCGACGGACCGAGAGCGATGTCCACGGGCACGACCTCGCCGGGGGTGAGCGGCTGTCGGTGGGTGAAGGTGTGCACGGGCTCGCCCGGGGTGGAACGGGATTCGTCCAGCTCGCGCAGCGACGCCTTCTGCCACCCGGTGGCCACCCGGTCGCGTCCCCACCCGTAGGACCCCTCGAAGCCGACGTAGCGGCGGCCCCGCCACTTCTCCATGCCGAGGCACAGCTCGACGTCGTCGTCGCCGTCGACCTGAACCCACAGGCGGGCGGCCATCGGCCCGGTGAGCTCGGTGTCGCGGGGTGTCGTGAAGACGAACGCGGCGCCGGCGCGGCGGGTATCGAAGACGATCGAGCCCGGCTGGGTAGGCGGGGCCTCGGCCAGGTGGCCGTCCGCGCTCAGATACAGCGGGCGCCACTCGGTGCGCGCGAGCGGCCACTCGTGCTCCTCGCGGACCGCGACGACCCGGTCGCGGTCCTCGCGGACCTCCAGGCGGATCCGCGGCGGCGCGGGCACGTCGGCGGCGCGCAGATAGCGGTCGAAGAAGGCCAGCTGCACCGCCAGCGCCCCTTCGCTGTAGAAGACGCTCCATTTGCCGCCCCGGTGGGTGTACGCGAACCGCTGCGCCGACCCGGCCTGCTGGAACGCACGGAAGGAGCCACGGGAGTGCACGTTGTTGTCCGAGAAGCTGGCGCAGACGAGCATCGGCACCTCGATGTCGCCGAGGTCGGGGGTCAGCGACTGCCACCACGTGTCGCGCAGCGGGTGTTGGCGCTGCGCCGCGCGCACGTCGATGGCCGCCCTCGTCCTGCGGCGGATCCCCGCGCCCCAGAGCCTGACGAAGCCGTCCTCCAACAGGCCACCGGGACGCATCAGGTCACGGTATGGGTCGGTCAGGCCCTCCCAGGGGCAGATCGCCTGCAGCGCCGGCGGGCGCAAGGCGGCGGGCCGGTACTGGGAGATCGCCAGGTAGGACACCCCGAGCAGGCCGACGGCACCCGACGACCACGGCTGCGCGGCAGCCCACTCGACCAGGTCGTAGACATCCTGGGCCTCCTGCTCGGAGAACGGCTCGCAGACCCCCTCGGACCGGCCGGCGCCGCGCACGTCCGCGTTGACCACGACATAACCGTGCGCCACCCACCACGCGGGATCGGGGGCCTCCCAGCCCGTCAGGGTCGAATGCCGGATGGGCCCGGGCAGGCGCATCAGGCGGTACTGCAGCGGGATTCGCGCGCGGCGGCCCGGCACGCGGTCCTTGCCGTACGGGTGTGCGGACAGCAGCACCGGCGCCGGTTGGCCGTCTGCCGGGCGGTGCACGTTGACCCGCAGGATCGTGCCGTCCCGCATGCTCACCTCGACGTCCCGGTCGACGAGCATGCTGCCGGCCGGCGGCTCGTGCAGCGTCACCGCCGGCCGGAGGATGCCCTTCAACCGGCCCAGCCCGTAACGGGTCCCGCCGGGCAAGCGCCACGGACGGGGAACGGTTCCGGCCTGTGCCGCTGCCATGGGACGTCCTTCCGATGCGCGCTGAGGATGACTGGTGACGGGAGCCAGCGAGACTCAGTATGACTGGCGCGTCGACGGCTCACCCGAGGGATTTGTTTGACGATGTGCTGCTAGCATTGATAGCAGGAGGTTGAATCGCGATGGCTGCTATCAGCGTGAGGGACCTGGACGAGGCGGTTCGTGACCGGCTACGGATCCGTGCAGCGCAGCATGGCCGCTCCATGGAGGCCGAGATCCGAGCCATCCTCACCGAGGCCGTCAGCCCGTCGACCGACCCGCGAGGTCTTGCCCAGATGCTTCTGGCCCGATTCGGTGAGTTGGGCGGCGTCGACCTCGAGTTGCCCTCACGCACCGAGGCACCCCGGGCTGCGGACCTGTTCCAGTGACTGCAGGCGCACCCACGGCAGTGGGCCCCATCGTCCTGGATACCAACGTCGTCTCCGAGCTCATGCGACCGGCACCCGACGCGCACGTCCAGGGCTGGGCTCGTGGAGTAGCGCCATCGATGGTCTATACGACAT
>NZ_JAKDLO010000241.1 GCF_030452765.1 Intrasporangium sp. | reverse complement strand
CTGTCGATCGGGATTGCTGCACTGTCGATCGGGATTGCTGCACTGTCGATCGGGAATGCTGCACTGTCGATCGGGATTGCTGCACTGTCGATCAGGGGCGCGTGAGCAGGGCGTGGGCGGCGTGCAGGATCGTGTCCTCGGACAGCAGGACGAGGTTCGCGGCATCCCCCAGTGGGATGAAGCTGTCCTCACTCGCGACCCGGGCGATCCGCCCGCGGAACCCCGCACCGACCAGCGCGGTCACCACCCCTTCGGAGACGCCGCCGGTGCGGCGGGTCTCGTCGACGACGAGCACGCGGCCGGTCGCCGAGGCCTCCCGGAGCAGGTCATCGACGGGTAGCGGGGCGAGCCAGCGCAGGTCGACGACGCGGCAACCCACGCCCGAGACGGCGAGCTCTCCCGCGACCCGCAGGCTCATCCGGACCCCGTTGCCGAACGTCACGATCGTCAGGTCGTCACCGGCACCGTGCGTCCGCGCTGCCCCCAACGGGACATGGTGCTCCGTCCAGCGTCCAGGCGGCACGTAGGGCGCGAGCCACCGCTCGTCGCCGTCGGCGTGCAGGTCGCGGGTGTGATAGAGCGCGATGGGCTCGATGAACACGCAGACCGCGCCGTCGACACGGGCCGCGGCTAGGCAGGTGCGCAGCATCGCGGAGGCGTCGTCAGGTCGAGCAGGAGCGGCGATGACCAGACCGGGTATGTCGCGCAGGGCTCCGAGCGCGTTGTCGTTGTGGAAGTGCCCGCCGAAGCCCTTCTGGTAGCCCAGCCCCGCGATCCGCACGACCATCGGGTTCGTGTACTGGCCTGCAGAGAAGAAGGACAGCGTGGCGGCCTCGCCACGGATCTGGTCCTCCGCGTTGTGCAGGTAGGCGAGGTACTGGATCTCCGGCACCGGAAGCAGTCCGGAAACCCCTGTGCCCAGAGCAATTCCGAGCACGGACTGTTCGTCGAGGATGGTGTCGAAGACCCGCGCGGTCCCGAACGCCCGCCGCAGCCCTCGGGTCACCCCGTACACCCCGCCCTTGACCGCGACGTCCTCGCCGAAGACAAGCATCTCGGGGCGCAGCGCCAGCTCGTCGACGAGGGTCCGGTTGATCGACTGGGCCAGCGTCAGGGGCGGCTCGTCCTCGGGCAGCCGACCGCCGAACGCTGCCAGACGATCCGGTCGTTCAGCAGACCGGCTCACTTCTGCCGCGATGCGATCCGCGTGCCGTGGAGCGAGCGGCGCCATGACCTCCGCCGCACTCGACAGATGCCCCTCGGTCGCAACCTCGTCAGCAACGCAGGAGACCTCGGCCCCGATCGCCTCGTAGCGGGTCAGCAGCGCCTCGGGCGAGACGACGCCGGCCGACGCAAGCAACCGAGCGGTCCCCACCAGCGGGTCCCGCTCGAGGTCGGCCTCCATGTCGCCGAACGCTCGATACGCGGTCTCGACGTCGGACCCCGCATGTGCCATGAGCCGGACCGTGCGCAGATGCAGGAAGACCGGGCGACGCTCCTGCCGCACATGGCCGGCCGCCTCGAGCGCGACGTCGTATGCCGCCGCCAGATCCGTCCCGTCGGCCGTGAGGTAGCACAGCCCGGGCCTGTTGCCGTATGCCGCATGGATCCAGTCGCGTGGGCTGCGCACGCTGATCCCGAGGCCGTTGTCCTCGCAGACGAACAGGAGCGGCAGCGGGAGCTTCTGGTGGGCCAGGTGGCAGGCGGCCCCAACGGCACCGGTCACCGTCGAATGGTTCGCAGACGCGTCCCCGAAACTGCAGACGACGACCGAGCCTGGGAGCCAAGCAGATTCGAGACCGAGACGCTTGGCCCGCTCGATCGCGAAAGCCACCCCGAGGGCTCGCGGCAGGTGCGAGCCGATGGTGGAGGTCTGCGGGATGACGGCGAGGTCGTGGTTGCCGAAGACCTTGTGCCGGCCACCGGAGATCGGCTCGGTCGACGCGGCAGCAACGCCGCGCAGCACGTCCCGGATCGGATCGGCCCCACTCACCTGGGCGGCGCGTGACAGGTAGAAGGCCCCGGATCGGTAGTGCAGCAACGCCGGGTCACCCGGGCGCAGCGCCGCGGCGACCGCGGCGTTGCCCTCGTGCCCTGAGGAGCCGATCGTGTAGAAGCCCTGCCCGCGTGCCTGCATCGAGCGCGCCGCGAAGTCGAGGTGCCGGCTGCCGGCCTGGGCATCGAACAGCTTCAGCGCCTCGGCACCGGTCAGGTGCGTGTCCGACCGAAGGGGCTCTCGCGGATCACGAGTCGGCTGGGCCCGCAACGCGCCGACGACCCGGCGGAAGTGCGCATCCACCTCCGCCGGGCCGACCGGCCCGCTCATGCCTTGGGCGCGTCGAGCCGGAAGGCGTCGTTGGGCGTCAGGTCGGCCACGTCCATCTGCGCCTTCTGCAACCGGCCGGAGTAGTCCCAGTTGACCGCCTGCCACCTGGTGAACTGGTCGAGCACCCAGATACCGGACTGCCGGCTGCCGTTGCCCGACTTGCCGTTGCCACCGAAGGGCAGGTGCGCCTCGGCACCGGAGGTCGAGTTGTTGACGCTGACCATGCCGGCACTGATCCCCCGACGGAACCGGAAGACCTCTTGCGGGTCGGTCGTGTAGATCGAGCTGGACAGTCCGTAGCCGGGACGGTTCGCGAGCGAGACCGCCTCATCCAGCGTTCGGTATGTCGTGACGCCCACGAGCGGCCCGAAGGTCTCCTCGAGGAAGATCTGGTCGTCCGGCCGGAGCCCGTCGACGATCACCGGGTGGTAGAAGAGGCCGGCGTCCGGGTCGCCGACGAAGCCCTTGCGCGGGTTGTCGGTCGTGATCCGCCCGGTCGAGGTGGACCCGTGCACGCTCTGGTGCGGCTGCAGCCAGTCCAGGTAGTCCTCGTACCGGTCGGCGAACTTCGCCGAGAGCATGGGGCCATAGAGGACGTCCTGCGTCGGGTCCCCGATCGAGGCATCCTCGACCGCGGCCGCAAAGCGCCGCAGGAACTCGTCGTGCACCGACTCGTGCACGATGACCGTCCCGAGCGAGGTACACCGCTGCCCGGCGGTGCCGAACCCGGAGAACAGCGCTCCCTCGACCGCGAGGTCGAGGTCTGCGCTCGGGGTGACGACGAGCGGGTTCTTCCCGCCGAGCTCGAGGCAGGCCGACTGCACGTGCCGACCGGTGAGCTCGCCGATCCGGGAGCCGACCGCACTCGACCCGGTGAAGCCGACCTTGTTGACGAGGCCCTGATCCAGGGCCTGCTCGAGCCCGGCGAAGGTCTGCTCACCATCGGCCAGGACGAGCTGGAGCACTCCGTCGGGGAGCCCGCCGGCGCGGAACAGAGCGGCGAGAGCGTGAGCAGAGACAGCGGCATACTCTGCGGGTTTCCACACCACGGTGTTGCCCGTGAGGAGGGCAGGCACGAGGTACCACGACGGGACGGCCACCGGGAAGTTCCCCGCGGTGATCACCGAGACGACCCCGACGGGCTCACGGAAGGTGAAGAGGTTCTTGTCCGGCACCTCGGAAGGCACCGTCTGCCCGTAGAGCCGACGGCCCTCACCGAGGAAGAAGTCGCACGTGTCGATGATCTCGCGGACCTCGCCGAGGGCCTCGATGTGCGGCTTGCCGATCTCTCGCGTGATGATCTCGGCCAGGGCCTCCTGGTTGGCCTCGACGATCCGGCCGATGTGGGCGATCGCGCGGCCGCGGACGGGGGCGGGGACGTCGGCCCAAGCGGGCTGCGCCTCCTTGGCCGCGCGGGCTGCCGCGACGAACGTGTCGGCGTCGCCGAGGGCTACCTCGGCGACGACCTCGTCCGTGCGAGCGGGGTTGACGATGGTCAGCCGACCGCCGGGGGCGGCGTCGAGCGGACGGCCGTTGATGACGGAAGCGACGTTGCGCTGCATGTGGTTCTTCCTCGATGTGTGCTCAGGCGGGATGGGTGGGATCGGCTCAGATGCTAGCGACGACACGCTCGATGGCGGCCAGGCCGAACTCGAGATCATCCTGCGTCACGTTGAGGGCGGGGCGGAAACGGATCGCGCGGTCGCCGCTCGCGAGGGCGAGGACACGTCCCTCGTCGCGCAGCCGCCGCAGTGCCACGTCGCGCACCTCACCATCGGGCAGGTCGAAGGCGCACATGAGGCCGCGTCCGCGGGCGTTGGACACCACCTCGGGATGGCGCGCCTGCAGGCCGGCAAGCTGCTCGTTCAGCCAGGCACCGGTCGTGGCGGCGTGGGTGACCAGGTCGTTACGCTCGATGATCTCGAGGATCCGGCGCGAGCGGACCATGTCGGACAGCCCCCCGCCCCAGGTGGAGTTGATCCGGCTCGACACGTGGAAGACGTTGTCGACGACCTCGTCGACACGCCGGCCCGCCATGATGCCGCCGACCTGGGCCTTCTTCGCGAAGGCGACGACGTCCGGCTCGAGGCCGAGCTGCTGGTAGGCCCAGGCCGTGCCGGTGAACCCGACCCCGGTCTGCACCTCGTCGAGGATGAACAGGGCGTCGTACTCGTGGCACAGGGCCTGCATCGCCTGGAGGAACTCGGCGCGCATGTGGTTGTCGCCCCCCTCGCCCTGGATCGGCTCGGCGATGAAGCACGCGATGTCGTGCGGGTGAGCCTCGAAGGCAGCGCGGGCCTGCCCGAGGGCGTGCCGCTCGGCGGCCTCGACCTCTGCAAGGTGCTGCTCGAGCGGGAAGGTGATCGCCGGGACGTCGATACGCGGCCAGTCGAACTTCGGGAAACGGGCGATCTTGACCGGCTCGGTGTTGGTCAGCGACATCGTGTAGCCGCTGCGGCCGTGGAACGCCTTGGTCAGGTGCATGACCCGGGTGCCGAGCTCGGGTGAGCGCCCGGCCGCCTCGTTGCGGCGGCTCTTCCAGTCGAACGCGGTCTTGAGGGCGTTCTCGACGGCGAGCGCCCCGCCCTCGACGAAGAACAGGTGCGGCAGCGCGGGGTCACCGAGGACTCGCGCGAACGTCTCGGTGAACTCGGCCAGGTGGGTCGTGTAGATGTCGGAGTTGGCCGGCTTGTTCGAGGCGACCTCGGCGAGCAGCGTCTGGAACTCAGGGTCATCGACGATGCCACTGGGGTTGGAGCCGAGCGGCGCCGACGCGAAGAACGTGTAGAGGTCGAGGTACGACTGACCGGTCCGGGCGTCGACCAGCCACGAGTCGCGACTCTTGCTGGTGTCGAAGACGAGCTTGAACCCGTCGGTGAGCAGGTGCTTGGCGAGCACCTCGTGGACCTGTGCTGGCTGGACTCGCATGAGAAACCCCTTCGGTTAGCGACTCGATGCCCAATAAGTCATACGGTATAACGGATGGCAGGCAGGACTTCTTCCATCCTACATGGCCGAATCCACTCGAGCGGGCGTGCGGTCAGTCGATACTCCGACTGAGCCGAATCGGCGCTCCGGGCCTCGCTCGTTCCTCGCTCGTGTCCTCACGCCTT
>NZ_JAKDLO010000240.1 GCF_030452765.1 Intrasporangium sp. | reverse complement strand
GACACGACCGCCATGACATGACGTCACACTGACGCGTAACACCGAAGGACGGAACACCAACGTGGGACTCTTCAAGCGAGACAGGTCCGAGACCGCGTCGACGGAGGTGACGATTGCGCCGCCGGAGCCGGACGAGCAGCTGGACGAGGCGAGGACGGAGCCCGACCCCGCCGAGCTGGCCAGGCCGGACGGGGGCCCGTGGGACCGCAGCGAGGTGAGCGACGAGGCGGACTACCTCAACCTCGGCTCCATCTGGCTCAGGGGCGTCGCGGGCATGGAGCTGCGCCTCGAGGTCAACGAGCAGGAGCAGCAGATCACCGGTGTCACCGCCGTGCTCGGCGAGTCGGCCGTCCAGCTGCAGGCGTTCGCCGCCCCGCGCACCGAGGGTGTGTGGGTCGACATCCGCAACGAGATCGCGACGACGATCACCGACTCCGGGGGCACGGCCGAGGTCGTGACGGGCGAGTTCGGGCAGGAGCTGCAGACTCGGATGCCACAGGCCGGCGCCGAGGGCCACACCACCTTCGTGCCGGCCCGCTTCATCGGCGTCGACGGGCCCCGGTGGTTCCTTCGGGCCGTCGTGAGCGGCCGCGCCGCCGGCGAACCCGCCGAGGCCGAGTCGATCCACGAGGTCGTACGATCCATCGTCGTCGACCGCGGCGACGAGGCGATGCCGCCGCGGGAGCTGCTCCCGCTGCGGCTGCCGGAGGCCGCCACGAGCGCCCCGCCGGATACTGCGGCCGAGCCGGCCGGTCCGGCCCGACTGGACGACCTCAACCCGTTCGAGCGAGGTCCCGAGATCACCGAGGTCCGCTGAGGCATGCCTGCTGAACCGAACAATGCACTGGGGCGCCTCGCCAAGCGCCTGCTCCGCTCGTCGGACGAGATCGACTCGGACGAGCTCGCCCGCGAGAGCCGTGACCTCGGGCGGCAGCACATCGGCGGCCTGGTGCCGCGCACCGTCGCCAGCGTCCGCGGCGAGATCCGCTCGATCACGCTGCGTCCCGCCGAGGAGGTGGCGGCCTTGGACGCCGAGCTGTGGGACGGCACCGATGTGCTCCATCTCGTGTGGCTGGGCCGTCGCAGCATCCCCGGCGTCACGCCGGGGGTCAAGCTGGAGGCCACGGGTCGCGTCTGCCGGCACCACGACGTCCTGACGATCTTCAACCCGTCGTACGAGGTCATCGGCCGCGAGGGCCACCATGACGGCTGAGAACGAGACGGGGCCGACGCGGACGGCAGCGACACACCCGGAGGCGCTGGACCTGCGCCGCTACGAGACGGTCGAACAGCTGCTGGGGGACAAGCTGTCCGAGGCGATCGGCGGCTGGCGCGGCGCCGTCGAGAGCGCCGTGCCGACGCTGCTGTTCGCCCTGGTCTGGTCGGTCACCCGTGACCTGCGCCTGTCCCTGATCGCTGCGGGGGCGGCTGCGCTGCTCTTCCTCATCGTGCGGGTCCTGCAGCGCCAGAACGTCAGGTTCATCCTGTATGCCGCCGCCGGCGTCGGCATCTCCGCGTTCTTCGCGCTCCGGTCGGGTCGCGCCGAGGACGCGTTCCTGCCCGGCATGCTGCAGAACGCCGCCCTGCTCGTCGTGCTCGTCGTGACGAACCTGCTCCGGTGGCCCCTCTTCGGCTTCGTCGTCGGGGTGGCCGAGCCGGACGTCTTCGCCCAGGACCCGACGTGGTGGCGCAGGCACCCCGGAATCGTGTCGGTCGCGTGCCGGCTCGCCTGGGTGCTTGTCGCCCTCAACGCGGTGCGACTCGCGATCATGGTGCCGCTCTACCTGGGCGAGCAGGTCGCCGCCCTGGCCGTGGCCAAGGTCGCCCTGGGCTGGCCCGCCTATCTGGTGGCGCTCACCGCCATGGGCGCGATCCTGGTGCGGGGCCGTACGCCCATCGACGCGTTTGCCGCGCCTCGGTAAGCGCGACCTCACCCGGCCGCCTTGGGCCGGACGGCGCAGCGACCTCGCGTCAGGCTTCGGCCGAGCGCGGCTTTACGTCCGGTGCGAGCAGTCGCTGCAGCTGGGCCTCCTGCTCGGCAGTGGTGATGAAGAGCAGCTCGTCGCCCGACTCGATCGCGTCGTCGGGCGTCGGTGCGATGGGGCGTTGTCCCCGGATGATCGCAACGAGGACGGTGTCCTCGGGCCACCGGACGTCGCCGATCCGGCGACCGGCGAACTCGCTGCGGTCGGGCAGGGTGAGCTCGACCATCGCCGCGCGGCCCTGCTGGAACTCGAAGATCCGCACGAGGTCGCCGATGCTGACCGCCTCCTCGATGAGGGCGGTCATCAGCCGCGGTGTCGACACGGCGACGTCGACGCCCCAGGACTCGTCGAACATCCACTCGTTCTTCGGGTTGTTGACCCGCGCGACCGTCCTCGGCACGCCGAACTCGGTCTTCGCGAGGAGCGACACGACCAGGTTGACCTTGTCATCGCCGGTCGCGGCGACGACGACGTCACACTCCTCGAGCCTGGCCTCCTCGAGGGAAGCCAGCTCGCAGGCATCCGCGAGCAGCCACGACGCCTCCGGGACTCGGGAGGCCTGGACGTCGTCGGCGTCCTTGTCGATGAGCAGGACCTGATGCCCGCTCAGCAGCAGCTCCTGGGCGATGGACCGGCCGACGCTACCTGCGCCGACGATGACAACGCGCATCGGACTCCTTCATCTCAGGTGGCGACGGGTGGCTGGTCGCAGATCCGCTCGACGCGCGCCAGCTCGTCACGCCGCACGGCGAGATGGACGAGGTCGCCGGACTGCACGACGGAGTCGCTCTCGGCGAGCATGCCCTCGCCGAGCCGGGTCAGATAGGCGACCCGGGTGCCGGTGAGCGCCTCGACCTCGGTGAGAGGCCGGCCGATCCACTCGGCGACCAGGGGCACCTCGGCGATGACGATCTTGCCGCTCGGGTCGGTCAGCTCCGGCATCGCCCCCTGTGGGAGCAGCCGCTGGATCACCTGGTCGGCCGTCCACCGCACCGTCGCGACCGTCGGGATGCCGAGGCGCTGGTAGACCATCGCCCGTTGCGGGTCGTAGATGCGGGCGACGACGTGCTCGACGCCGAACGTCTCGCGGGCTACTCGCGCGGCGAGGATGTTGGAGTTGTCGCCGCTGCTGACTGCGGCGAAGGCGTAGGCGGTCCGGATCCCGGCGGCGATCATCGTGTCTCGGTCGAAGCCGACACCGGTCACGGTCTGGCCCTCGAACTCGGCCCCGAGCCGGCGGAAGGACGCGGGGTCGGCGTCGATGACGGCGACGTCGTGGCCGTTGCGCCCGAGGGTGCGGGCCAGGGTCGATCCGACCCGGCCGCAGCCCATGATGACGAAATGCACGGTCGCGACGCTACACCAGCCACGGGCGCGCCCCCAGGTGCGCGCGAAGGGATGCTGAGCGGCATACAGTGTCCTGCGTGCCAGGCTCAGGTTCGCTGCTCAAGCGCCTCCTCGTCGGACGCGCCATGCGAAGCGACAAACTCGGCGAGACGCTCCTGCCGAAGCGGCTCGCACTGCCCATCTTCGCCAGCGACGCACTGTCCTCGGTCGCGTACGCCCCGGACGAGATCCTGCTCATGCTCGGGCTCGCCGGGGGCGCCTTCGCGACGACGCACAGCTGGCAGGTCACGATCGGCGTCATCGCGGTCATGGTCGTCGTCGTCGCGTCTTACCGCCAGAACGTGCGTGCCTATCCCTCCGGGGGCGGCGACTACGAGGTCGCGACCGTCAACCTCGGACCCAAGGCGGGGCTCACCGTCGCCAGCGCGCTGCTCGTCGACTACGTGCTCACCGTCGCCGTGTCGATCTCCTCGGGAGTCGCCAACGCCGCGACCGTCCTCGGCTTCGTCCGGGGACGCGAGGTCATCGTCGCGGTCGTTCTCATCGTGCTGCTGACGGCGATGAACCTGAGGGGCGTGCGCGAGTCGGGCCGGACGTTCGCGGTCCCCGTCTACGCGTTCATGATCGCCATCATCGGGATGGGCGTCTACGGCTTCATCCAGCACTTCACCGGCACGCTGGCCCCTGCCGAGAGCGCCGGGCTGACCCTGGTGCCGGAGGGCGGAGAGGAGCTGACCGGGCTCGCGGCGTTCTTCCTCCTGCTGCGCGCGTTCTCCTCGGGCTGTGCCGCGCTGACGGGGGTCGAGGCCATCTCCAACGGCGTCCCCGCCTTTCGCAAGCCGAAGAGCCAGAATGCCGCCACGACGCTGCTGCTCATGGGCACCATCTCGATCGTCATGCTGAGCTCGATCATCGCGCTGGCCCACTGGACCGAGATCAAGATCGCCGACGACCCGGCCACGCAGCTGCTCCGCGGCGGCGCCCCGGTCGGCGACGGCTACGTCCAGGACACCGCGATCGGCCAGCTCGCCACCACGGTCTTCGCGAACTTCCACCTGGGCGTCATCTTCGTGTCGATCGTGACGGGGCTCATCCTCGTGCTCGCAGCCAACACCGCCTTCAACGGCTTCCCGGTGCTGGCCTCGATCCTGGCGCGGGACGGGTACCTGCCCCGACAGATGCACACCCGCGGCGACCGGCTCGCCTTCTCCAACGGCATCCTCATGCTCTCGGCCGCGGCGATCATCCTCGTCATCGTCTTCCAGGCCAGCGTCACGGCGCTGATCCAGCTCTACATCGTGGGGGTCTTCGTCTCGTTCACGACGAGCCAGACCGGGATGATCCGGCACTGGACGCGACATCTGCGCCTCGAGCGCAACCCGAAGGAGCGCCGTCGCATGCAGCGCTCACGGGTCATCAACACGATCGGTGCCGCGATGTCGGCGACGGTCCTGCTCGTCGTGCTCATCACGAAGTTCCAGGCGGGGGCACGCTATGCCATCGCCGCGATGGTCGTGCTCTACCTGCTCATGCTGGGCATCAAGCGGCACTACGCCGCGGTCAACGCCGAGCTCGCCGTCGACTGGGAGACCGACCGGCCGACGCTGCCCTCGCACGTGCACGCCATCGTCCTCGTGTCGAAGATCCACAAGCCGACGCTGCGTGCGCTCGCCTATGCCCGCGCCGGCCGGCCGTCGTCCCTCGAGGCGCTGACCGTCGACGTCGACCCTGACGAGACGCGCGCGATGCTCACCGAATGGTCCCGCCACGAGATCCCGGTGCCGCTCAAGGTGCTCGCCTCGCCCTACCGGCAGATCACCCGCCCGATCCTCGACTACGTCCGCTCGATCCGCAGCGACAACCCCCGAGACGTCGTCACCGTCTACCTGCCCGAGTACGTCGTCGGCAAGTGGTGGGAGCAGGTGCTGCACAACCAGAGCGCACTGCGTCTCAAGGCCCGGCTGCTGTTCACCCCCGGCATCATGGTCGTGAGCGTCCCGTGGCAGCTCGCGTCGTCCAAGGGTGCCGAAGGGGCCTGGGTCGACGCGCCGCCGGGGGGCGGCGCGGGCCGCGGGGGGGGCGGGGGGGCCCCGCCCCCCGGCCCCGCGCCCCCCCCGGGGGCCCCCCCCCCCGGG
>NZ_JAKDLO010000239.1 GCF_030452765.1 Intrasporangium sp. | reverse complement strand
TCATCCAGCTCGGTCACGCCGCGGGTCTGCGGATGTGGGCGACCTCGCGGGACATGGCGCGAGGTGAGCGGGCCCTCTCCATCGGTGCCGACCGCGTCTTCGAGTCGGGGTCCCGGCTGCCGGAGCGGGTCGACGCGGTCATGGAGACCGTGGGGGCCGCGACGTGGTCGCACTCGGTCAACTCGCTGAAGCCCGGCGCGAGCATCGTCATCGCCGGCGCGACCTCGGGCTACGACCCGAGGAAGGGTGAGCTGAACAAGATCTTCTTCAAGCAGCTGAGGGTGATCGGCTCGACGATGGGTACCCGCGCCGAGCTCGCCCAGCTCGCCGCCTTCGTGCAGACTGCGGGCATCGAGCCGGTCGTCGACTCGACCATCCCGCTGCAGCAGGCTCGCGACGGCTTCGCGCGGGTCGTCGACGGGGACGTCTTCGGCAAGGTCGTCCTGACGGTCTCCTGACCGGTCAGCGCGCGCTCGTGCCCCGTCAGAGGGGCTCGAGCGACACCTCGACCGCGCGGCCGTCGGCGCTCGGCAGCCCGGCCCTGCCGACCAGCGACTCCGAGGCCAACGCCACCTCGAACCGTGCCAGCAGCCGCCCGAGACCGTACGGGCCGTCGGCCTCGAGGCGCACCGACGCGTCACCGATGTCGGCCCGGCCGTCGGGCACACCATGCAGCGCGAGCGCCACCGCGCGCCGCACCGCCTCGTCCTGGGTCCCCGGGGTGGCCGGCGGGATGCCGACCGCTTCCGAGTCCGCCGACCCCGGCTCGACACCCAGAGCTGCGCGCACCGCCTCGACCCGGCCGAGCGCGAACCAGTCGCCCGGCCCGGTGCGCACCAGCCGGGCCGCCCCTGCCGTCCCCGACCCGGCACCGGTGACCAGGTGCGCCAGCCCGCGAACGACGGCCGCCGGCACCCGGCTCGCCTTGCCCTTGACGAGGTCGGCCGCGGCCGCGATCTCGTCGGCGACGGCGCGCGTGGTCACGTGCAGGGGCCGCCCGTCGGCGTCCCGGCCGCCCCGGAGGTCCTCGGCTACGGCCACCCCGTGGGCGCCGAGCGCGAAGTCGGTCTGGCCGATGCGCCACGGACGCCCGGCGGTGTCGCTGAGCACGACACCGAGCCGGACCCCGTGCCGCCCGGTCAGCGCCGCATGCAGGTCTCGGCACACCGCGTCGGGATCGGCAGGGAGCAGCAGCCACCCCCCACGCTCGCCGGTGTTCGACCCGTCGACCCCCGCCGCGGCCATGACCGGCCCCGCCACCGAGTGCACGACCCGCGTGACGCGGCCGTCGACGGCCCGCTCGGCCACGACCGAGCAGGTCTGGGAGGCGACGAGGGCGTCCTTGTTCGTCGCGTCGCTGACGAGCCCGAGTGCCTTGGAGGCGATCTTGCTCGAGACGACGACGATGTCGCCGTCCATCAGGTCGATCCCCGAATGCCGCAGCCCCTCGTCGAGCAGTGCGGCGAGGTCGTCGCCTCGGTGCACCTCCGCTATGCCGTTCACCGCGGTCACCCTCACCGGCTCGCTCACGTCGCGCTGTCCTTCGCAGCGAGCCGAACGCCGAGGTCGAACGCCGCGCCCGCGATGTCGGCGGCCGCCTCGAGCGACGACATGAGCAGCGGCCGGGCCGTGACGACCGGCCGCATCCGTCCTGCCATCGGGTCGGCGTCGTCGACGAGCCAGCCGTCGAGGAAGTCGGCGTAGAGGCCCGCCACCGCCTCGCTCGTCGAGGCGACCCCGATCGTGCGGAGGCACACGTCCGCGTGGCCCCGGACCGGCCGGCCGCCGATGAGCGGAGAGACGCCCACGACGGGCGCCCGTGCTCCCCGAAGGGCGTCGCGGACGCCGGGGACCCCGAGGATGATCCCGATCGAGACAACGGGGTTGCTCGGCGGCAGCAGCACGACGTCGGCCGCGCGGATCGCGTCGAGCACTCCCGGTGCCGGCGTGGCCCCGTCCAGGCCCGCCACGACGAAGCGTTCGGCCGGCAGCGCTGCCTGATGTCGCACCCACCACTGCTGGAAGTGGATGGCCCGGGAACCGTCACCCTCGTCGAGCACCACGTGGGTCTCGACGGGCGTGTCGGTCATCGGCAGGAGCGTGACGCGCCGGTCAGGCAACCCCCAGCGGGAGGCGAGGCGCGCGGTGACCCCGCTGAGCGGCATACCCTGCGCGAGGAGCTGGGAGCGGTAGATGTGGGTGGCGAAGTCCTTGTCGCCGAGGCTGAACCACGTCGGTGTCGCGCCGAGCGCGGCGAGCTCTGCGGCCACGTGGTGGCTCTCGTCCGCGCGCCCCCAGCCCTGTCCCTCGTCGACGGCGCCACCGAGGGTGTAGAGCAGCGTGTCGAGGTCCGGGCAGACGCGCAGCCCGAAGAGCGTGATGTCATCGCCCGTGTTGCCGATGACGGTCAGCTCGGCGGCCTCGTCGCCGGTGCGCTCGAGGTGGTGCAGCAGCCCACGGAGGAACCGGGCACCACCGACCCCTCCGGCCAACGCGGTGATTCGCATGCCTTAGATCCTCTCAGGATGTGAAACGGGGGATCTCGCCGGTCTGACGGCCTCAAATATCAGATTGGGGCTTGACTTCAGGGGTATGACACGCTTGTAATTTCATTGTTGTCTTCTTGTCCGGCTCCCGGACGGGCGTCGGCCAGGAGGCGGCAGCCAGTAGGCGGCATGCAGTGCAGACACGAGTTCAGGGTCGAGGAGAGGTCATGCACGAGATACTGCAGGTGCTGGACGACGGGACGGATGAGGGCGAGCTCTCCTGGCAGGAGCGAGGGCTCTGCGCGCAGACCGACCCGGAGGCGTTCTTCCCGGAGAAGGGCGGGTCGACGCGCGAGGCCAAGAAGGTCTGCGTCAACTGCCCCGTGCGTCAGGAGTGCCTCGAGTACGCCCTCGCCCACGACGAGCGTTTCGGCATCTGGGGCGGCCTGTCCGAGCGGGAGCGCCGCAAGCTCAAGAAGCGCGCCGTCTGAGGGACCGCGGCTCCGGGCGCACGCCCGACCGACGGATACCACCGTGCCCGACGCGCTGACCACGACGTCCTTGACCACTCCCGCCGGGGCGGGAGCCGTTGCCGCGCCCGAACCTCCCGTCTCGCAGCGTTGGCCCGCCTCGCACCTGGCCGAGGTGTCTGTCGTCCTGATCCTGCGCGACGGCGCGTCACGGCTCACCGAGTGCCTCGACGCGCTCGCCCGACAGACCCTGAGCCCCCGGCGCGTCCTTGCGGTCGACCTCGCCAGCAGCGATACGTCGGTCGCCATCCTGCGAGCCCACCAGCCGCTCCGACGGGCGGTCCGCGACATCGACCTCCTCGAGCTGCCGGCTGACACGCCTCCCGGCCGAGCCGTCGACCGCGCGGTCACGAGCCTGCCGCGCAGCGCGGGCGTGCGCCAGCTCGTATGGGTACTGCGCGACGACGTGGCGCCCCGGCCGGAGGCGCTGGCACGCCTCGTCGAGGCGCTGCTCCGGTCCTCGTCCGTCGGCATCGCCGGCCCCAAGCTCGTCGAGTGGGACGACCCGCGGCGGCTCGTCGAGCTCGGCCTGCAGGTGACCCGAAGCGGCCGACGCATCGCCTCACCGGCTCACGGCGAGGCTGACCAGGGCCAGCACGACGGTCGCACCGACGTGCTGGCCGTCGGGCTGAGCGGCATGCTGGTCGACCGTGCCGTCCACAGCGATCTCGGGGGCTTCGACGAGAGCTTCGAGGGGTACGGCGCGGCGCTGGACTTCGGCTGGCGCGCGCAGCTCGCCGGCCACCGGGTCATCGTCGTGCCGAGCGCAGTCGTCCGTGACGCATCGACCACCGCTGACGCCCGTCGCCCTGGTGACCCCTCCGCGGCCGAGGTGCTCCGTCGCAGCCGTCGGGCCACCCGCCAGGTGGCGCTCGCCCGATCGGCACCGCTCGCGGCTCCCTTCCTCGGCATCTGGATCGCCCTGTCGAGTCTCGTCGCCGCAGCGACCCTGCTCGTGGCCAAGCGTCCGCGACAGGCGTGGCGAGAGCTCTGCGACGTCGGCTCCCTCGCGCACCCGTCGGCGGTCACCGCGGCCAGGTGGCGAGGTCGGCCGACGAAGCGACTACGCCACGACGACCTCGCCACCCTCTTCGTGTCTCCTCGCGAGGCCGCCCGCACGACGCTCGACCACATCCAGGAGGCGATCACCCCGGAGAGGCAGCGTCACCACCCGGCCGTGCCGAGCCTCGAGACCGGTCCGGTCGCCGAGGAGTCCGAGTCGCTCGACGTCCTGCCGGCCTCCCTGCCGCGCCGGATCGTGACCCATCCGGGGTTCCTCGCCGTCGTCGCGGTCCTCGTCGCGACCATCGTTGCCTGGCGTGACCCGATCCGTGCCGGTGCCCTGTCCGTGACCCATACCGGGGTCGCCGGTGGGGAGCTGTTCCCCGTCACCACCGGCTCGTCCGGCCTGTGGCACGCCTTCCGTGACGCCTGGCACGGGTCCGGGCTCGGCAGCGGTGGCGCCTCGGCACCCGCGCTCGCGGTGCTCGCCGCACTGACCTGGCTCGTCGAGCTCGTCCCGGGCATCGACGTGGGCCGGTCGCCCGCGGGCGTCACCGTCGCCTGGCTGCTGTTCCTCGCACCCGTGCTCGCGACGTGGTCCGCCTATCGCGCCGCGCGGGTCGTCTCGTCGTCCCGCGCTGCACGGGCGCTCGCCGCGGCTGCCTGGGGCCTTGGCGCAGTGGTCACCGTGGGCGTCGTCGAGGGCCGGCTCAGCGCGGTCGTCGTGCACGTCCTGCTGCCGTTCGTCATCGCGGGCTTCGCGCTCGCCGCGCGCGGTGACGGCACCTACACCGCGACCTTCGCGACGGCTCTGGCCACCGCGGTCGTCGGTGCCTTCTGCCCCCCGCTGCTCGTCGTGTCGGCCGTCGCTGCGCTCCTGCTCGTCCTGCTCGGGCCCGGGCAGCGCCGGGTCCGCGGGCTCGTGCTCCTGATCGTCCCGACGGCACTGCTCGGTCCGTCCGTACTGCGCTTCGTCGCAGACCGGCGCCTGCTCCTGTCCGGCCCGGGCCTGCTCGACACCGGCCCACCCGACCGCCTCGTGGGTCTCGCCCTGGCCCAGCCCGACGCGGCCCTCACCCCGTGGATCTGGCTGGCCGCTCCGCTCGTCGCACTCGGCATCGTCGGGTATGCCGTTCAGGCCCGCTCGCGGTCGGTCACGGCAGGCCTGTGGTCCGGCGTCGCAGTCGGGCTGGTCGGCCTCACCCTCGCCGTGGCCGGCGACCGCATGGTCCTCGGCACCGCGGCGACCGGGATCGGGAGGTCGGCACCCGCCCGGCTCTGGGAGGGGGTGGGCCTGCAGCTCTGGCTCGCCGCGCTGCTCATCGGGCTGCTCGTCGGCGGTCGCGTCGTGCTCGCGGGCCTGCGCCGTCCGCGGCGACGTGCGCCCCTCGGGCTCGCCCTGGCAGCCGTGGTCCTCGTCCTCGCGGCGGTCGTCGGCGGTGGGGTGCGCTG
>NZ_JAKDLO010000063.1 GCF_030452765.1 Intrasporangium sp. | reverse complement strand
CCTCCCAGATCGAAAGTGCACTAGTCCTCATCGATAGTGCAATAGTCCCGATCGACCGTGCAGTAGTCCTCATCGAAAGTGCAGTAGTCCTGATCGACCGTGCAGTAGTCCTCATCGACAGTGCAGTAGTCCTCATCGATAGTGCAGCGGTCCCGATCGACCGTGCAGTAGTCGACGCAAGTAGTGCACGCTCGATGCGAAGAAGTGCACTCTCGATCGGGAGAAGTGCACTCTCGATCGGGGGGAGTGCACTCTCGATCAGGAGAAGTGCACGCTCGAGGCGAAGAAGTGCACTCTCGATCAGGAGAAGTGCACTCTCGATCAGGAGAAGTGCACTCTCGATCGGGGGGAGTGCACTCTCGATCAGGAGAAGTGCACTCTCGATCAGGAGAAGTGCACTCTCGATCGGTCAGGTCCAGCGGGACCGGGCCGACAGCACAGCGATGGCGGCCGGCCCCGCAGAGGATGCACGCAGGATCGTCGAGCCCAGTCGGACCGGCCGGCCCCCCGCCTGGGTGAGCGCGGCCAGCTCACGGCCCGTGATGCCGCCCTCCGGTCCGACGAGCAGAAGCACGTCACCCGACACGGGCAGCTCGACGGCGGTGAGCGGGTCGGTCGCGTCCTCGTGCAGGACCAGGGTGAGGGCGGACCGGGAGACCCGGGCGACCAGTGCGGTCAGGTCCGCCGGGTCGCAGGTGAGCGGCATCCGTGACCTACGGGACTGCTTGGTCGCCCGGGTCACGACGGCACGCCACTTGGCCAGCGCCTTGTGGGCGCGGTCGCCGCGCCACACGACGACGGAGCGCTCCGCCTGCCAGGGGACGACCTCGTCGACGCCGAGCTCGGTCGCGGCCTCGATCGCCTGCGCGTCGCGCTCGGCCTTGGCGAGTGCCTGGACCAGGACGAAGCGGGGGTCCGGTGCCCGCTCGTCGGCCACCTCGACGACCCGGCCACGGACCGCCGCCCTCTCGACGGCCTCGGCCTCGACCAGGGCGCGGCGACCGGCACCGTCCGCGATGTAGAAGCGCTCCCCCGGGCGGATCCGCACGACCGTCGCAGCGTGCCGGCCTTCGTCGCCGTCGAGCCGGATCGGGCTTCCGGCCTCGGCCACGGCCAGCGCATCGGGCCGGTCGAGGAAGAGCTGGTGGGTCACCCAGCCTCGCCCTTGAAGGCGTCGCGCAGCTTGCCGAAGAGGCCCTTGTCCTCCGGGTGCAGGCGTGCGTCCGGCCGGTCCTCGCCGCGCAGCGCCGCGAACTCCCGCAGCAGGTGCTCCTGCTCCTCGGTCAGGTGCGTCGGCGTCGAGACGGTGGCGTGGACCCGCAGGTCGCCGCGGCCACCCCGCTGCAGGTGGGTCACGCCGAGACCCCGCAGGGTCACCACGTCGCCCGGTTGGGTGCCCGGCCGGAAGTCGACATCCTGCATGCCGTCGAAGGTGGACAGCTTCATCACCGTGCCGAGCGCGGCCGTGGCCATCGGTAGCTCGACGGTGACGTGCAGGTCGTCGCCGTGACGGCTGAAGATGTCGTGTGGCCGGACGCGGATCTCGACATAGATGTCGCCCGCGGGTCCGTTCCCCGGGCCGACCTCGCCCTCGCCCGCGAGCTGGATGCGGGTGCCCGTGTCGACGCCGCCGGGCACCTGCAGCGTGAGCGTGCGGCGGGTGCGTACCCGACCGTCCCCGGAGCAGTCGTGGCACGGGTCGGTCAGCATCGACCCGTAGCCCTGGCAGGCGACGCAGGGGCGGGAGGTCATGACCTGGCCGAGGAAGCTGCGCTGGATCTGCTGGACCTCGCCGGTCCCGCCGCACACCGGGCACGTCTGGCGGCCCGTGCCCGGCTGGGCGCCGTCGCCGCCGCACGTGCGGCAGCCGACCGCGGTGTCGAGGGTGAGCTCCTCCCCCGAGCCGAAGACGGCCTTCGACAGGTCGATGTCGAGCCGGACGAGCGCGTCCTGGCCGCGCTGGATCCGAGAGCGCGGCCCCCGTGACCCGGCGGCGGCGCCGGCACCGAAGAAGGCGTCCATGACGTCGCTGAAGGAGAAGCCGGCCCCGGTGAACCCGCCCTGGCCGGCGCTCGCGAACGGGTCCGCGCCTCGGTCGAAGGAGCGCCGCTTGTCAGGGTCGGACAGGACGTCGTAGGCCTGCGAGACCCGCTTGAACTCCTCCTCCGCCTCCGGCCCCGGGTTGACATCGGGATGCAGCTTGCGGGCGAGGCGACGATAGGCGCGTTTGATCTCCTCCTGGGTCGCGCCGTGTGGTACCCCGAGGACGGCGTAGTAGTCGTTCAAGCAAGTGGTCCTTCGTTGTCAGGTGCTCCGTGCGTCGCCGAGGATCTCGGAGACGTAGCGTGCCACGGCACGCACCGCGGCCATGGTCGTCGGGTAGTCCATGCGAGTCGGCCCGAGCACGCCGAGGCTGGCGACCCGCTCGGCGCCGCTCCCGTACCCGACCGACACGAGTGAGGTCGACTGGAGGCCGGAGACGGGGTTCTCGCGTCCGATCCGGACCGACACGAGTTCGGGGTCGTCACTCAGCTCGCCGAGCAGGCGCAGCAGGACGACGTGCTCCTCGAGGGCCTCGAGGATCGGGCCGATGGAGCTCGGGAAGTCGGCGCCCAACCGGGCGAGGTTGGCCTGCCCGGCGAGCACGACCCGCTCCTCACGCTCCTCGACCAGTACCTCCTCGATCGCCGTGACGACCGGCTCTATGACCCTGCGGTCGTCGTCGGAGAACTCGTCGACAAGCGTTCGCAGGCCGGTCGCGGCCACCCGGAACGGCAGGCCGGTGGCCAGCTCGTTCATCCGGGCGCGGGCCGAGGCGACGAGGGTCTCGCCCTCCGGGGACGTGAGGTCGCGTCCCAGGTCGACGACCCGCTGCTCGACGCGGCCGGTGTTGACGATGAGGACGACCATGAGACGGGTGCCGCCCATCGGCACGAGCTCGACGTGACGCACCGTGGAACGCGTCAGCGAGGGGTACTGCACGACCGCCACCTGGCGCGTCAGCGAGGCGAGCAGACGCACCGTGCGGTCGACGATGTCGTCGAGGTCGACGGCACCCGAGAGGAACTGGGTGATGGCCGTGCGCTCGCCCCGGCTGAGCGGCTTGACCTCGCTCAGCCGGTCGACGAAGACGCGGTAGCCCAGATCGGTCGGGACGCGGCCGGCCGACGTGTGTGGCGCGTGGATCAGGCCCTCCTCCTCGAGCAGCGCCATGTCGTTGCGAACGGTCGCCGCCGACACACCCAGCTGGTGCCGCTCGACAAGCGCCTTGGAGCCGACCGGCTCGGAGGTCTGGACGTAGTCCTGCACGATCGCGCGGAGGACGTGCAGCCGTCGGTCCTCGGACATGCCGGCCGTCTCCTTCCGATCGCTGCGTGGTGTCTGGGCGCGCCCTGCGCTGCCGCGCCTGCCGGCGCAGGTCTGGCACTCTCGTTTACCGAGTGCCAAGTCTACGACCTTTTCGTGACCAGGCCTCCGCGCCATCTCAGGGTGGCACCCGCGTGGCGTCCGCGTCGAGCCCGGGCAGCGGCATACCCTCTCTGAGCGTGCCCCCCAACGACCGCTACGGATCTGACGTCCTCTCCGGCGACTGGCGTGCCCCGCGGCGCGGACGCTCGACCGACATCGCAGCCGAACCCGACCTCGTCGTCGAGGAGGTCGAGACGGGCTGGGTCGGTGCCGTCGTGCGCGTCGAGAAGGCCGGCGGGATGCACGTCGTGCACCTCGAGGACCGGCATGGACGCCTCCGCGCCTTCCCGCTCGGTCCCGGCTTCCTCGTCGACGGCCGGCCCGTGAACCTGACCAGACCGGTGGCGGCTCCCTCGGCGGCGCTCGCCGCGGCGCGCCGGGTGCAGTCCCGCACGGCGAGCGGGTCCGTCGCCGTGCCGCAGGCCCGGGCCAGGGTGGCGAGCGGGTCGCGGATCTACGTCGAGGGGCGACACGATGCCGAGCTCGTCGAGAAGGTGTGGGGCGACGACCTGCGCATCGAGGGCGTCGTCGTCGAGATGATGGATGGCGTCGACGACCTCGCCGGGATCATCGCGCAGTCCCAGCCCGGCCCGGGGCGGCGGCTGGGCGTCCTTGTCGACCATCTCGTACCGGGCACGAAGGAGTCGCGGATCCTCGAGCAGGCGAGGGCGTTGCCGGGCCTTGCCGAACACGTGCTCGTCCTCGGGCATCCGTATGTCGACGTGTGGCAGTCGGTGCGCCCGGAGCGGCTCGGCTGGGACCGCTGGCCGGTCATCCCGCGTGGCACGTCGTGGAAGCACGGCATCTGCGCGGCGCTGGGCTGGCCGCACGACACCCAGACCGACATCGCGCTGGCGTGGAAGCGGATCCTCGGGCGGGTCCGCACGTATGCCGACCTGGAACCTGCGTTGCTCGCCAGCGTCGAGGAGCTGATCGACTTCGTGACCGCCCCGTCCTGGTGACGTCTGTCCTGTGGTCCCCGCCTCCCCGGGGCAAGCCCCCGGTTGGCAGGATCGGCCCGAAGATCTCCTCGCGCATCACCGCGTCGGTGACCGCTACCCCCTCGAGGATCGTCGGCTCGATGTAGCGAGTCGCGGCGTCGGTGCGGCCGCCGGCCACGACGCGGTCGGGGTCGATGAGGCCGCAGAGCCGGTCGAAGTGCGCCGCGTCGACGATCCGCCCGAATGTCTCGGAACGAGAGGGGTCCTCGGTGTGGAAGTCGCGGATCGCCCTGACGAGCAGTGGCTTCAGCTCGTCAGGGACCCCTCGCGTCGCGAGGATGTGGTCCGGGGCGACACAGGTCTGGCCGGCGTTGGTGAACTTCGCCCAGACGATCCGGCGTGCCGCGACCTCCAGGTCCGCATCCTCGTCGACGAAGGCCGGTGACTTGCCGCCGAGCTCGAGGGTCACCGGCGTGAGGTGGCGGGCCGCCGCCTCGAGCACGATCCGGCCGACCGTGGCTCCCCCGGTGTAGAAGATGCGGTCCCACCGCTGCTCGAGCAGGGCGCTGGTCTCGGGGATGCCGCCCTCGACGACCCGGACGGCCGCGCCGTCGAGATAGGCGGGTACGAGCTGGGCGAGGGCCCGTGACGTCGCGGGCGCGTGCTCGCTCGGCGACAGGACGACGGCGTTGCCCGCGGCGAGGGCCCCGGCGACCGGTGTCAGCGAGAGCTGGAGCGGGTAGTTCCACGGGGCGATGACCAGGACCAGGCCGAGCGGCTCGCGCACCGTGCTCGCCCGGGCGGGCTGCAGGTAGAGCGGGACCCCGGCCCGCCGCGGCCGTAGCCATCCGGCGAGGTGGCGCAGGAGATGCTCGATCTCGTTGCCGACGAAGCCGATCTCGGTCACCCATGACTCGACCGGATGTCTGCCCAGGTCGTCGGACAGTGCCCGCGCGAGCACCTCCTCGTTGTCGACGAGCATCCGCTGCATCGCCTCGAGCTGCCCGACGCGCCAGGCGTACGGCTTGGTCGCCCCGGCGTCGAAGGTGTGTCGAAGCTGTTCGACCAGTCCCGCGATGTCCGTCCCCATGCCGTCATTGTGCTGTACCGGGCGCGAGGTCAGGTCGCCAGCAACCGGTGCACGACCGTGTCGGCGAGCAGGCGTCCGCGCCGGGTGAGCACGAGCCGCTGCTCGCGCACGGCCGGCTCGGCCTCGACGAGACCGTCCGCGACCAGGCCCGCCACGGCCGACCGTCCGCCCGCCCGCAGCTCGTCGACCGGTAGCCCGTCGACGACCCGCGAGCCGAGCAGGACCCGCTCGTCGTGGCGCTGATCGTGCTCGAGCGTCTCCCGAGCGAGAGCGGGCGAGGTGCCCGCCGCCAGCCGAGCGGCATACGCGTTGGGGTGCTTGACGTTCCACCACCGCACGCCGCCGACGTGGCTGTGGGCCCCGGGCCCGATGCCCCACCAGTTCGAGCCGGTCCAGTAGCCGACGTTGTGCCGGCACCACGCGGCTCGCGAGCGCGCCCAGTTGCTCACCTCGTACCAGCCGAATCCCGCTGCGGCGAGGGCCTGGTCGGCCATCTCGTACTTGTCCGCCTCGTCGTCGTCGTCAGGGGGCGCGATGTCGCCGCGGCGGACCTGCGCGGCGAGCTTGGTGCCGTCCTCGACGACGAGCGCATACGCCGACACGTGGTCGGGCGCGAGGTCGATCGCGGCCTCGAGGCTGTCTCGCCAGTCGCCCAGCGACTCCCCCGGCGTCCCGTAGATGAGGTCCAGGCTGACCTGCAGACCCGCGACCCTCGCCGCCACGACCGCGCGCGCGACATTGGCCGGGTCGTGAGTCCGCTCGAGCGTCCGGAGCACGTGCGGGACGGCCGACTGCATCCCGAGACTGACGCGCGTGAAGCCCCCGGAGGCGAGCTCGTCGAGCGACTCGGGCGTGACGGAGTCGGGGTTCGCCTCGGTCGTGACCTCCGCGTCGGGCAGCAGCCCGAACCGCTGACGTATGCCGCTGACGATCCTCACGAGGTCGGCCGACCTCAGCATCGTGGGAGTCCCGCCCCCCACGAAGACCGTTGACACGGCAGGCGCCCCGGGTCCGAGGACCCGCGCGGCCAGGTCGAGCTCGGCGAGCGCCGCGCCAGCATAGGTGTCGATGCTCGCGCCGTGCAGGCCGAGCTCGGGGATCGTGTAGGTGTTGAAGTCGCAGTAGCCGCAGCGGACGCGGCAGAACGGGACGTGGACGTAGATGCCGAGCGGCGCCGAGCCCAGGGTGGCGAGGGCCGGCGTCGACAGGGCGCCGTCGGCGGGCGCGGGGTCACCGTCGGGCAGAGCGGAGGGCACGGCCCCATCATCCCCACTCCGGTCGGCTGAGCGCGACTACCTGGCCGCTGACGACCCTCGTGGATTCGGGTCTGACGCCCCGACAACCCCTGCCGTCACCGGACGCTGGACAGGAAGGCCTGGGTGCGCTCGTGCTGCGGCTGCGTGATCAGCTCGCTCGGGGACCCATGTTCGACGACGACACCCTTGTCGAAGAAGCTCAGGGTGTCTCCGACCTCACGGGCGAAGCCGATCTCGTGGGTGACCACGACCATCGTCATCCCCTCCCGGGCCAGCTCCTTCATCACTTCGAGCACCTCGTCGACCAGCTCCGGGTCGAGCGCGGACGTGGGTTCGTCGAAGAGCATCACCTTCGGGTGCATCGCCAGGGCTCGTGCGATCGCGACCCGTTGCTGCTGGCCCCCGGAGAGCTGGTGCGGCCGCTTGTGGGCATGCTCGGCGAGCCCCACCCGGTCGAGGTACTCCAGGGCGGCTGCCGACGCCTCGGCCTTGGGGCGGCCGGCCACCTGCGCCGGCGCGCACGCGACGTTCTCCAGGGCGCTCTGGTGCGCGAACAGGTTGAAGCGCTGGAAGACCATGCCGATCTCGGTGCGGAACTGCGCGTACTCCTTCGGGCTCCACGGGTGGTAGCGCCCGCCGCGCAACGTGTAACCGACCTCGTGGCCCAGGACCCGCAGGCTCCCGTCGAGCACGTGCTCCAGGCCGTTGAGGCACCGCAGGAAGGTCGACTTGCCCGATCCGGACGGGCCGATGATGCAGCTGACCTCGCCGGGCTGCACCTGCAGGTCGACACCCTTGAGAACCTCGACGTGCCCATAGCTCATCCGGACGCCCTCGGCGACCACGACTGGACCAGTCTTCTTGGCGCTGTCCAGGGCTTGCTCGTCCACGAGACTCATGCCGGTTGTCGCGCCTCCTTCCGCCGCTGCGGGCCTCGCTCGTTCCTCGCTCGTGTCCTCACGTCGGTCGGCACTCATGCGACGACTCCTGCCTGCGAACCGGGCTGCTGGCGGCCGAGCAGCCTGGCGGCCAGGCCGCCCTTGCGCACGAGGCGGACTGCGTCACTGCCATAGCGGCGCTCCAGCCGACTCTGCAGCAAGGTGGCGATCGCGGTCATCAGCATGTACCAGAGGCTGGCCACGATGAGCAGCTCGATGATCAGGTTGTTCTGCTTGTAGATCTGGCTGGCGTTGGTCATCAGGTCGTGGCCGGCCACGACGTACACCAGGGAGGTCGTCTTCAGCATGGAGATGAACTCGTTTCCGGTGGGCGGGATGATGATGCGCAGCGCTTGTGGCAGCACGACGACGCGCATCCTTTTCGACGGCGTCATCCCCAGTGCGTAGGCCGCCTCGGTCTGCCCGGCATCGACGGCCTGGATCCCGGCGCGGACCGTCTCCGCGAAGTAGGCCGCGAGGTTGAGCCCGAGGCCCAGCAGGGCGGCGCTGAACCCGGTCATCACGTTGTTGGTGTCCCAGATCAACCCGATCTGGGTGAACGGGACCTTGACGACCAGGTGCGGGAAGAGGAAGGCCAAGTTGTACCAGAAGATCATCTGCACCAGCACCGGCGTGCCGCGGAAGAACCCGATGTACCCGGTCGAGATCCCGCGGAGCACAGGGTTGTGGGACAGCTTCATCACCGCGAGCACGACACCGAGCACCAGACCGAGAACCGTTGCCAGGATGGAGATCTCGATGGTGACGAGCACCCCGCTGAGGATCTTGTCGGCGAACAGGTAGTGGCCGACCTGGGACCAGTCGAGCCGTGGGTTGTCGATCACCAGCCAGGCGAGCCACGCGACCACCAGGACGGCGATCGCGCCGGCGACCCAGCGCTTCCCGTGCCAGGTCCGGGCGACCGGGATGGTCGTTCCGGAGGCGTCCACGAAGGGGGCCGACCGTGCTGTCGTCGTCATGATGTGGCTCCGTTGATCGTCGCCTTGTCGGTGGCGAGCGCCGGCACCTGCCAGGCCTGCAGGATCTTGGCGTAGTCGCCGCTCTCGATGAGCTTGGTCAGCGCCGCTTGCACCGCGTCGATGAGCGCCTTGTTCTGTGGGTTCATGGCGATGCCCCAAGGGCTCTCGGTGCCCTTGAGCGTTACCGCGTCGACCCCCTCCTTCGGGTCTGCCGCCTTGCTCGCGGCCACCACGTAGTCGGTGATGTTGAGCTGCGCACGGCCGCTCTTGAGCGCCAGCAGGGCGTCCTGGTCGCCGGTCATCCGCAGCAGGTCGATGGCCGGCTTGCCTTCGGCGACGCAGGCCTTGTTGTACTTCTCCGCGAGCATCAGCGAGGAGCCGTTGTCGACGACGGACAGGGTGTGACCGCACATGTCGGCGGGCGCCTTGATCTGGTCGGGGTTGCCATGCTTGACCAGGAAGCCGGCGCCGGCACTGACGTAGTCGACGAAGGTCACCTTCGCCTGCCGCTCCTTGGTGTCGGACATCGACGACATCACCAGGTCGTACCGCCCGGTCAGCACACCGGGGATCTGCGCGTTGAAGTCCTCGTTCGTGACCGTCAGGCGCAGCCCGAGGACCCGCGCGATGGCCAGGCCGATCGCCGGGTCGACGCCGACGATGGTCTGCCCATCGGGTGCGTAGATCTCCATGGGCGGGTATCCCACTGAGGTGCTGAGGGTCAGGCCCTTGGCCCGGATGGCGTCGGGCACCGTGGCGGCGATCGCGGCGTCCGGCTTGATGGCGTCGATGACCGGTGCCGCCTTCTCCCCGTCCGGCGCCTGCTGCTGCACGAGCGCGGTGGCCCCGGCCGACTGGGCCGCGTTGTAGGAGGCGAGCGTCTGCACTCCGCACCCGCTCAGCACCCCTGACCCAACGGCGATCGCCACTGCGACGACGATGTGCTTCCGGACCCGTTGCCCTGGCGCAGCCACTGGATCTCACCTCCGAGAAATCGTCTGGAACCTGGATGCGGCGCACTGACTCCTGGTCCAGCCGTTCGCGCCGATCGGTGACATGGGTCACTGTAGGGGTGGGCCCCTCACCAGGGAAGGACCTGTCCGGCCGCGGCCAGAGCGGCACAATGCCTGGCCGCGCGGGCTGCCGCGGCCGTGGCGCAGTCGACTACGCGGTGACGACGTCCTGCAGGTGCGCCCACAACCGTTCGACCTGGGCACGCTCGGTGCCCAGTGCGCCGACCGACAGTCGCACCATCCACCGTCCTTCGAGAAGGGATGGCGTCACGTAGGCGACCCCGGAGCGGTTCAGCTCGCGCACCCATCGCTGGGTGTGCTCGTCCACCTGCTGCGGGCTTGCGCCCGGTGGTTCGTGCACGACGCACACGGTCTGCAGCGGGACCGGTGCGACGAGCCGCCAGCCGTCGGCGGCCTCGACCTGATCGGCCAGCCATCGCGCGTTGTCGAGGTCGCGGCGCAGCCGGGTCCGCAGGGCCTCGGCACCCTCGGCCCGGAGCATGAACCAGAGCTTGAGGGCACGGAACCGACGGCCCAGCGGTATGCCCCAGTCGCGCAGGTTCGTCACGTCCTCGTCGCGTTCGGAGCGCAGATAGCTCGGGTTGGTGCCCATGACCCGCTCGAGGTGCTGGGGATCCTTGACGAAGTACAACGAGCAGTCGAAGGCGACGCCGAGCCATTTGTGCGCGTTGACCACTACCGAGTCGGCCCGCTCGATGCCGCGCCACATCCAGCGGCACTCGGGCAGGATCATCGCCGACCCGGCCATCGCCGAATCCACGTGCAGCCACACCCCCTCGGCCCGCGCGACCTGCCCGATCGGCTCCAGCGGGTCGATGGCGGTGGTGGCTGTCGTGCCGGTCACCGCGACGACGGCGCACGGGACTCGTCCCGCGGCCCGGTCCTGCGCGATCGCCCTGCGCAGCGCGGCCGGCTCCATCGCGAAGCTCTCGTCCGTCTCGACCCAGTGGATGTTGTCCAGGCCGAACCCGGCCAGCAGCGCGCCCTTCTGCACGGAGCTGTGCGCGTGCCGGGTCGCGTAGACGACCAGGGGGGCCGGCTCTGCCTGCAGCCCGCCGCGGGCCAGGCCGAAGCCCGTCGTGCGTTCCCGGGCACAGAGCAGCGCGACGAGCGTGCTCGTGGACGCGGTGTCCTGGATCGACCCACGGAAGGCGGGTGGCAGCCCGAGCAGCTGCCGGGTCCAGTCGACGACGCGCTGCTCCACCTCGGACAGCGCCGGGCTGCCCTCCCAGGACAGCCCGAGCACACCCAAGCCGGTGCTGGCCAGGTCGCCCAGCACAGAGGACAGCTCCGAGTTCGCGGGGAAGAACCCGAAGAAGCTGGGGTGCTGCCAGTGGGTGAGGCCGGGCATGACGATCCGGTCCAGGTCGTCGAGCAGGCCGGCGCCACGGTCGCCTGTCTCGGGAGCGCTCGCCGGCAGGGCGGCGGCGACCGAGCCGGGCTCGACGCGGGACATGACCGGGTAGTCCTCGAGGTGTGCCCGGTAGTCGGCGATGCGGTCGATCAGATCGTGCGCGGCAGTGCGGAACTCCTCGGGCGTCATCATGCTCCGATGCGGGGTCAGGTGGTCACGGATCGACCCATTCGGGTGATCGCCTCGGTGAGGATCTGCGGGGTGGTGGCGAAGTTGAGCCGGACGTGGCTGGCGCCGCCGGTGCCGAACACGTGCCCCGAGCTGAGGGCGACCCTGGCCTTCTCGAGGAAGTGGCGGGCCGGACCGGCCAGGTCGGTGACGACGGCGAGCTCGTCGCCCGGGGCCTCCGGCTCGTCGTCGAGCCCCAGTCCACTGCAGTCCAGCCATGCCAGGTAGGTCCCCTCCGGGCGCAGGTGCCGCACCGTGGGCAGGTGCTCGGCGAGCAGGGCTGCGAGCAGCGTGCGGTTGTGGTCGAGGCCCATGATCAGCTCGTCCAGCCAGGCCCTGCCGTCCCGGAACGCCACGCTGTGCGCGATGACGCCAAGGTGGCTGGGGCCGTGACCGACCTCCTCGGGCATCCGGGCCAGATCGCCCGCCGCCCGCTCGCCCGCGATGACCAGCGCCGCCTTGAGTCCGGCGAGGTTGAACGCCTTCGAAGCGGACGTCAGCGCGAAGGCGTCCTCGGCCCCGGCGACGGACAGGTATGGCGTGAACGTCGCGCCGGGTAGGACCAGCGGGGCGTGGATCTCGTCGGAGACCACCCGCACGCCGTTCTCGCGGGCGAGGGAGGCGACCTGCTCGAGCTCGTCCCGGGTGTGCACGACACCGGTGGGGTTGTGCGGGTTGCTCATCAGGAACACCGGGCGGTCGGTGCTCGTGCGGGCTCGGGCGAAGGTCTCCCTCAGGGTCGGCAGGTCGATGCGGCCATCGGCGCCGAGCGGGGCCTCGAGGATGCGCCGGTCGGCGTGCGTGACGAACGCGTAGAACGGCGTGTACACCGGTGGACAGACGACGACCGTGTCTCCCGGGTCGGTGATCAGCCGGAGGACCTCGACGATGCCCATCATGACGTCCGGGACGATGGCGGTCCGCTCGACGGCAAGCCCGTCCCAGCCCCACCGGTCGGCCGCGAACTGCTGCAGTGCCTCGGCGTATGCCGTGCCGGACGGGTAGCCCGTGTCGCCGCGGCTGATCGCCTGGTGCAGGGCGTCGGCGACCGCAGGCGCCAGCGGCACGTCCATCTCGGCGACCCACAGTGGGAGCACGTCCGGCGGGTGCGCGCGCCACTTGATGCTGGTCCGCTCCCGCAGCTGGGCAAGGTCCAGCTCGGTCAGCGGGTCGGTCCGGTGGGGTGACGGCGGCGCGGTGTCCATGACGGCACCATACGGCCCTACTTGCAGCGCACTGCTGGGTAGGTTGGGCGGCATGCGAGTCCTGACCGATGCCGATGTCGGCGCCCTGGCTCCCGACCCCGTGGCGACGATCGAGCTCGTCGCCGATGCGTTGCGCGCCCGGGCCCGTGGCGAGGGAGACGTCCCACCCAAGCACACGGTGCATGCGGGCCCGCGGGACTCGTTCGCCAACGGGATGTCGGCAACCTGGCCCGAGCGGGACCTCGTCGGGAACAAGTGGATCACCCTGTTCCCGACCAACTCGGCGCAGGGACTGCCGACCGCCTCCGGCGTCCTCGTCCTCAACGACGGGCAGACCGGCGTCCCGACGCACCTCATCGCCGCCGGTGAGGTCACGGCACGCCGTACCGCGGCTGTGACGGGCGCGTGCCTGCGCTCGCTCGCTCCCGCGGAAGGTCACGTCGCCTACACGGGCGCGGGCGCCCAGGCCCGCTCGCACCTGAGGGTGCTCGAAGCGCTCGGCCGGCGTGACGTCGTGGTCTATGCCCGCCGGGCCGAGGCTCGCGACCAGCTCGCGGCCTGGGCGGCCGAGCAGGTCCCGTCGGTCGACCTGCGCGTCGTGGGCAGCCCAGGTGATGCGGTCCGCGGCGCGGGCGTGGTCATCACGGGCCTGTCGATCGGGATCGAGGGCGCGCACCTCGACCCGGCGGACGTCGGCGCGGACACGCTGTTGCTGCCGATCGACTACGCGAGCTCGGTCGGCCCGGGCCTCGCCGCGAGCGCGCTGCTCGCCTCCGACGACCGCGACCAGTTCGAGTCCTCCCGCCTCGCGGGCAAGCTGGGGCCTGGTTACCCCGCCGCGACGGCCTGGGACGGCGACCTGTTGGACTGTGAGCGCCCGCCCGGGCGGATCGTGTGCCAGAACCTCGGTATGGCGCTCGCCGACCTCATCGTCGGGGATGCCGTGGCCCGCGCCGCCGACGCCGCCGAGGCCGGCCAGGTCGTCGACCTGCGCCGGTAGCTCGCCCACTGCACAACCGACCCACTGCACAACCGGCCCCGACGGCGCAGGACACTGGTCGCGCACCGGATGCCTACATCAGAACGTCCCACCGTCACCTATGGTCGAAGGGTGGCACAACCCAACTGGATCAACCTGGCCGGTGTCGTCAACATGAGAGACGTCGGCGGCATGGTCACCGACGTCGGCGACGTCGTGCGGGACCACCGGCTGCTGCGCTCCGACAACCTGCAGGACCTGCCCCTGGAGTCGGTCCGGGTGCTGTTGCGGGACTACCACCTGACCGACGTCGTCGACCTGCGGACCTTCGTCGAGGTCGCCAAGGAGGGCGACGGGCCGCTGGTCCATCTCCCCCAGGTCCACCTGCACCACTTCACCCTCTACCGCGAGGACAGCGACGAGTCCGGGATCCCGGCAGCCGAGAAGGCCCTGCCGTGGGAGACCGACGAGAAGCGCGCCCGCGCCGAGGCCCGCAACGGGCATCCCCACCGTCCGAGCCACGACGAGTTCTGGTCGCAGCACTACCTCAAGTACCTGGCGACCAGACCCGACTCGGTCCTCGCGGCCCTGCACACCATCAGCGCGAGCGAAGGCGCCGCCGTCGTCCACTGTGCGGCCGGAAAGGACCGCACCGGCACGGTCGTCGGGCTCGCCCTCAAGATCGTCGGCGTGGGTGACGAGCAGGTCATCGCGGACTACGCTGCCTCGGCCGAGCGGGTGCCGCGAATCCTCGAGCGGCTGCGGAACAAGCGGGCGTATGCCGAGAACCTGCGCGACAAGACCGTCGCCCAGCAGTCACCCCGGGCCGACACGATGCGCCTCATGCTCGATACCCTGCAGGCCCGGTTCGGCGGGGTGCAGGGCTGGCTCGCGGGCCAGGGCTGGACGGTAGCCGACACCGACCGGATGCGCCGGAAGCTGCTCGGCTGAGAGCGCAGGCTGCTCACCCCGCGTAGCTGCCGAAGCTCCAGCTGTTGCCCTCGACGTCCGCGATCGAGAAACCGCGCGAGCCATAGTCGCTGTCCTCCATTGGCCGCACGACCGATGCCCCGAGCCGCTGCGCGCGTTCCCACACGCCGTCCGGGTCTTCCGTGACCACGTACAGCGTCGCCGCACCGGCGCCCGCAACGAACGTCGCGTCCGCGCGGTCACGGCTGCTCACCATCACCCGGCCGCCCCCCGGCCACAGCATCTCGCTGTGGTGCACGGCGCCCCCCTCGTCCTGCACGAGGATGCCGTCGACGAAACCGAGCGCCCGCAACCAGGCTCGCGCCGCGTGGGGGTCGGTGTAACTGAGGCCGACCCAGACATTGTGGTCGGGCCGGGCCGGCACCTCCGTAGCGTCCTGCTGCGGCGACCGGTCCTGCTGCGATGTCGTGTCCATGCCCACCATCCTCGCTGCACATGGCGACCGTGTCTTGGACGAAAGCGTGTCTTGACCAAGGCGACTCGTCGTTCTTGATCAACACGACGTCGGCGAGCCTGCCCGCCTCACGTGCCGACCAGGGCGTCCTCGTTGCGCCACCGCGTCGGCGCAGAGCCGGCCAGCGCCCGCCAGTCCCGGTCCATGTGCGCGTGGTCGGACCAGCCACATAGTACGGCGATCTCACTGAGCGACAATGCGCCTCGCGCCACGAGCGGCACGGACCGCTCGAACCGTGTCACGACTGCCGCCGCCTTCGGGGCCAGGCCGAACTCGGCGTGGAATCTCGTCTGCAGGCGCCGCATCGACCAGCCGACGTGGGCCGCGACCCGACGGATCGGCACCGCGCCACCGGTGCGACGGATCACCCGCCACGCCTCGGAAACCTCCGGACTGGCCACCGGCTGCCCCTCCGCACCCGCGAGCAGTGTCGCGAGCATCCGGTCGACGAGGATGAACCGCTCCTGCCAAGACCCGGCGGTATCCACCTGCTCGCGCAGGCGCTCGGCCGCAACCCCGACGAGGTCGGCGAGCTCGTACGACCGCTTCGCCAGCTCCGAGGCGGGCACACCGAGCAGCGCGCGGGGCGCGGCCGGCCGCAGGGCGAGCTGGACGCCATACTGCGTGCCGTCGTGGTGGATGAAGGACGGGGCATCGGACAGGCCGGCGAGCACTGCGCCGTACTCCCGGGGCGCGGCGCTCCCGTCGGCGACGGCCAGCCGCTGACCGAGCGGGATGACGAGCGTCAGCGAGCCGGACGGCATCCCGACGTGCACCCCTGCGGGGAAGCCTGTGAGCCGATAGCCGACAGCGCTCTGGACCCACGGCGCGAGGCGTGGCCCCGGCACGTGCTCGACGTGCTCGACGCTGGTGTCGCCCACCGCTCCACGGTACGGCGAGACACCGACACCGCGACAGGCGTCACTTCTTGGACTTGGCGCCGTCGTCGCTCGAGAGGGCGGCGATGAAGGCCTCCTGCGGGACCTCGACCCGCCCCACCATCTTCATGCGCTTCTTGCCCTCCTTCTGCTTCTCGAGGAGCTTGCGTTTGCGGCTGATGTCGCCGCCGTAGCACTTGGCGAGCACGTCCTTGCGAATCGCGCGGATGTTCTCGCGGGCGATGATCCGCGCGCCGATCGCCGCCTGGATCGGCACCTCGAACTGCTGGCGCGGGATCAGATCCTTGAGCTTGCCGGCCATCATGACGCCGTACGCATACGCCTTGTCCTTGTGCACGATCGCCGAGAACGCGTCGACCTGCTCGCCCTGCAGGAGGAGGTCGACCTTGACGAGGTCGGCGACCTGCTCGCCGGCGGGCTCGTAGTCGAGCGAGGCGTAGCCGCGGGTGCGCGACTTGAGCAGGTCGAAGAAGTCGAAGACGATCTCAGCGAGCGGCAGCATGTAGCGCAGCTCGACCCGGTCCTCGGACAGGTAGTCCATGCCGCGCAGCGCACCACGTTTCGACTGGCAGAGCTCCATGATCGCGCCGATGAACTCGCTCGGCGCGAGGATCGTCGCGCGCACGATGGGCTCGCTCACCTCGGCGATCTTGCCGTCGGGGAACTCGCTCGGGTTGGTCACGTGGACGTGCTTGCCGTCCTCCATGGTCACGTCGTAGACCACGTTGGGCTGGGTCGAGATGAGGTCCAGGCCTCCCTCCCGCTCGAGCCGCTCCCGGACGATCTCGAGGTGCAGCAGCCCGAGGAAGCCGCACCGGAAGCCGAAGCCGAGCGCGGCGGAGGTCTCCGGCTCGTAGACGAGCGCCGCGTCGTTGAGCTTGAGCCTGTCGAGGGCGTCGCGCAGGTCGGGGTAGTCCGACCCGTCGATGGGATAGAGGCCGGAGAAGACCATCGGTCTCGGGTCGCGGTAGCCACCGAGGGCGGCCGTGGCCGGGCGGCCCGCGTTGGTCACCGTGTCGCCGACGCGGGACTGGCGCACGTCCTTGACGCCGGTGATCAGGTAGCCGACCTCGCCGACGCCAAGACCCTTGGACGGCGTGGGCTCCGGGCTGATGACGCCGATCTCGAGCAGCTCGTGGGTCGCCTTGGTCGACATCATCAGGATCCGCTCGCGCGGGTTGAGGTTGCCGTCGATGACCCGCACGTAGGTCACCACGCCGCGGTAGGTGTCGTAGATGGAGTCGAAGATCATCGCCCGAGCAGGTGCCGTGGGGTCGCCGGTCGGCGCGGGCAGCTGCTCGACGATCGTGTCGAGCAGCGCCTCGACGCCCTCACCCGTCTTGCCCGACACCCGCAGGCAGGCCTCGGGCTCGACGCCGATGAGCCGGGCGAGCTCGTCCGCGTACTTGTCCGGCTGCGCGGCCGGCAGGTCGATCTTGTTCAGGACCGGGATGATCGTCAGGTCGTTCTCCATCGCGAGATAGAGGTTCGCGAGGGTCTGCGCCTCGATCCCCTGGGCCGCGTCGACGAGCAGGACGGCGCCCTCGCACGCCGCGAGCGAGCGGGACACCTCATACGTGAAGTCGACGTGCCCCGGCGTGTCGATCATGTTCAGGGCGTACGTCGTGATCGACCCGGCGGCATCGAGTGCCCAGGGCATCCGCACCGCCTGGGACTTGATCGTGATGCCGCGCTCGCGCTCGATGTCCATCCGGTCGAGGTACTGCGCCCGCATCGAGCGCTCCTCGACGACGCCGGTCAGCTGCAGCATCCGGTCGGCGAGCGTCGACTTGCCGTGGTCGATGTGCGCGATGATGCAGAAGTTGCGGATCAGGCCTGGCGGCGTTGCGTTCGGCGCGAGCGCGGAGCGGGCCATGGGCGACACGGTGGGACGGACCTCGCAGACGGGGTGGTTGGGCTCTCGCTGGGGGGCCGTGGCCCCCGAGGGGTCAGTCTCCCACGCCTCGGAGGTATGCCGCTCACTCCCCTTCCCCTCGAACGGACCGTTCGAGCTCGAGCGGGTCGGGCCACCACCTCGCTCGTCCACGCGTAGACCGCTCGAGGAGCTGAGGCGTGGGCTTCCGTCAGAATGTCAGCCATGCGACCACAACCGATGGCCCGGCTCACGGCTCCCCCGGGCAGGCAGGTGCCGATGCGCCGGGCGGTCCGGCACCCCCGCGAGATCCTCGCACTCGTCGTCGCCATCATCGCCTCACTCGTCCTGCTGTCGTGGGCGATCTCCGAGTTCGTCGCAGCGGCCAGGGAGCAACGCCAGCCCGACGTCTACGCGTTGCTGCTCATCGGTGCCCCGCTGCTCGTCTGGTTCGCCCGAGGACAGTTCTGGGCGCAGCAGCGGCTCAACGGCATCAAGCTGACACCTGAACAGTTCCCCGAGGCGCACGCGATGCTCGTCGACGCCGCCGCGCGCAGCGGCCTGCCCTACGTGCCCGACGCCTACGTCGTGCTCGGCAACGGCATGATCAACGCCGCGGCCTCCGGGCACGGCTTCCGCCGGTTCGTCGTCGTCTTCAGCGACCTTTTCGAGGTCGGCGGGGCGAACCGCGACCCGGATGCGCTGCGCTTCATCATCGCCCACGAGGTCGGGCACATCGCGGCCGGCCACACGAGCTACTGGCGCGTGCTCGGGACGTTCGCCTCGCAGTACATCCCGGTCGTCGGCACAACCCTGAGCAGGGCGCAGGAGTACACCGCCGACAACTACGGCCACGCGCTCATCCCCCAGGGTGCCCGGCTGACGATGGCGACGCTCGCCGGCGGCAAGTACCTCAACCGGTCGGTCGACGTCGATGCCCTGGCCGACCGCGCCGTGACCGAGCCAGGCCTGTTCGTGTGGATCGCGAACGCCCTGTCCACCCATCCCGTCCTCGCCTGGCGGATGCACGCGCTGCGGGACCGGCGCCGGCCGGGCCGTCTGCTCTGGAGGCCACGAACGCCTTGGCTGTGGCGCCAACCTGTCGACCCGGCCCAGCACCGCGTCCCCGCCCTCGTCGGCTTCCAGCCCACCCCGCTGGTCGCCCCGGACGGCTTCGTGCAGGCCGGCGCCGAGCCGCTGCCCGTCGCCGACCGGCAAGACGCCCCCGCGGACGCCTGACCGAGGCACGGCCGGCTCGGACGCTAGCGTGTCTGGCATGTCGAGCCCGCTCACGACCCTGCGCCGGCGCCTTGCCGACCTGATCGCCCCCGCGCGCCGCCGGGGCGCCACGCAGCCGAGCCCGGCGCCCCGGCGGGCGGACACAGCGGCATACCAGGGCTATCCCGGCGACGCGACCACACTGCCGGACCTGACCTACGAGGGCAACGACGACGGGCAGGTCGCCCCAGGCGAGATCGTCTGGACCTGGGTGCCCTACGAGGAGGACCACACGCAGGGCAAGGACCGTCCGGTGCTCGTCATCGGCCGCGAGCAGCGGTGGTTCATCGCCCTACAGCTGACGAGCCAGGACCACGACCGCGACGCCGAGCAGGAGCGCCGGGCAGGTCGGGTCTGGGTCGACATCGGCACGGGACCCTGGGACAGCCAAGGCCGACCGAGCGAGGTGCGGGTAAACCGACTCATCCGGGTCGACCCGGCGGCGGTGCGACGAGAGGGAGCGGTCCTCCCCCGTGCCCGGTACGAGCAGGTCGTCGCTGCCGCCCGCCAGGCCTATCAGCAGCACTGACGACAGCGGCACTGACGGCGAAGGGCCCCGCACCGCCTGGTGCGAGACCCTCGGTCAGCGGCGTCGACTCAGAGGGACGCAGCCTTCTTGGCCATGGCCGACTTCTTGTTGGCCGCCTGGTTCTTGTGGATGACGCCCTTGGAGGCCGCCTTGTCGAGCTTCTTCGAGGCGGTCTTGAGGGCCTCGTCGGCAGCGTCCTTGTCGCCGGACTCCGCGGCCACGCGGAACTTGCGGATCCAGGTGCGCATCTCGCTCTTGACCGCCTTGTTGCGCTGGGTGCGCTTCTCGTTGGTCTTGATCCGCTTGATCTGCGACTTGATGTTTGCCACTGTGAGGTTCTTTCTTGGTCGGTGATGTGCCGTTGAGGGCGGCAAGACTGCTCGGGACCGGGCGTGGGGCACCCTGCGTGAGCAGCCTTGGGTGGTGCAGGCATGCGCGCACGACCTGAGCGCGCACGCAAGGAGGAAATCTACCAGTGCGCCCGAGCACCGACCAAAACGGGTGTATGCCGCTCAGCCCGCGCACGCCGGACTGCCCGCCCGCGCAGTGGGAACTTCGCGATGGCGATGCCGCGCTCAAGTTGCAGGGGCCGGCCCGCGCTGCGCGGGACCTCAGGCCCCGGACCGGGCCTCGGTGATCGTGAGGATGGCCCGCTCGACCGCGTAGACCGGGTCGCGCCCACCACCCTTGACCGCGAAGTCGGCTGCCGCCACGCCCTGCATGGCCCTGGCCAGTCCCTCGGGGCCCCAACCGGACAGCGCCGCGCGGGCTCGCTGGACCTGCCAGGGGGCCATCCCGACCTGCCCCGCGAGCTGCTCGGAACTGCCCTGCCCCGCGGATCCGACCTTGATGAGCCCACGCAGCTGGGAGGCGAGGACCGCGACGATCGGGACGGGGTCGAGGCCGGAGGAGATGGCATGGCGCAGCAGGCGCAGCGCCTCGGGGGTGTTGCCCGCGACCGCGGCGTCGGCGACCCGGAAGCCGCTCGCCTCGACGCGGCCGCCGTGGTAGGTGTCGACGACTGCGTCGGTGACCAGGCCCTTGGTGTCGGCGACGAGCTGCGCGCAGGCCGCGGCCAGCTCGCTGACGTCGCGCCCGACGGCCTCGACGAGAGCGCGGACCGCCTCTGTCGTGATCTTGCGACGGGCGCGCGCGAACTCCTGCTGGACGAAGGTGCTCTTGTCGCGGTCGCTCTTGATGGCCGGGCAGGTGACGATGCGGGCGCCGCTTCTCTTCAGCGCGTCGAAGACCCTCTTGCCGCGCTGCCCGGAGGAGTGTGTCACGACGAGCGCGATGTCCTCGGCGGGGGTGGCGAGCAGCGTGAGCAGGTCGTCCTGCAGCTCCTCCGGCGCCTCGTGCAGGCCCTGCACCACGATGAGCGTGGTGCCCCCGAAGAGGGACGGACTGGCTTGCACGAGGAGGGACCCGGCCTCGTAGTCGACCGCGTCGAGCCGGACCACCTCGGCGCCGAGCTCGCGGGCTCGTGTGACGACGGCGGCGATCTCACGCCCCACGAGCACCTCCTCCGGCCCGGTGACGAGCGTCAGCGGCGGGAGGGATGTCATGGGCGTCACTCTGTCACAGCGGTCGGACAGTGCCCGACCGCGCCGAGGCCCAGTCGACCGCCCCAGCCCAGTCGACCGCCCCAGCCCAGTCGACTGAGCCGGCGGCCAAGCCGGCCAGTCGAGTCGGTCCACGAGCGCCGTCAACGCGGGTCCCGGTTCGGTCGGCCGCTTGGCACGTCACGGTGCTCGAGCGCGCCTCGGTCCAAGGTCATCTGCTCGCTCGCGGAGGACCACGCCGAAGCACGCCAAGCGTTCACCGAGGGACGACAGCCCGTGTTCACCGGACGCCGTGGGCATGCCACTGGCCCCGCCT
>NZ_JAKDLO010000238.1 GCF_030452765.1 Intrasporangium sp. | reverse complement strand
AGTAGGGAACGACCTGCACAAACTCACGGACCGACACGACCACGACTCACACCCGTCACGACCGACGCGTGCCGGGAGACTCGACGGTCTCGTCGAGCCCGGTGATGACGACCTCGAGCAGGCGCGCAAGCTCGACCCGCTCGCCGTCGTCGAGATCGCGCAGGGTCTCGCTCTCGACCACGTTCGACTCGCGGGTCGAGTGGCTGAACAGCTCCCACCCGTCGTGGGTGAGCGAGACGAGGGTACGGGTGCGGTTCGTGGGGTCGGGCCGGCGCGCGACGAGGCCGCGTGCCGCCATCTTGTCGAGGCGGTGGGTCATCGAGGAGGGCGCGACGCTGGTCGCATCCGCGAGCTGCGACGGCGTCAGGCACTCGTCGCGGGCGGTGGCGAGTCCGGTCAGGACGGCCCACTCCCCCTGGGTGAGGTCGAGGTCGGCCAGCTGCCGGGAGTACCACTGGTCGAGCCGTTTGGTGACGGCGTAGATCGCGGTGATGACTCGTTGGACGGTCTCCTCGCCGCCCGCCGCGACGTAGGAGGCCACTGCCTTCCGGTGCCGCTCCGTCAGGCTCCTTGGCTTCGCTGCCATGCGTGGAATTGTGGCACGACCCTTCACATGTTAATGTTTCGATGTCGAACTTCGGCATCGAACCCTTCTTGCTCGAGGCGACCCGTTCACCGTCGACTCCCAGAAAGGGTGTGAATTCGTCATGCGCGCAAAGCTGCTCATCCTCGCCTCGTCCATCGGCATGTTGGGCTGGGGCGCCGTCCTGCCGTACCAGTACGCGTATGTCGCTGACACCCGCGGGTGGGGCTCGCTCGCTGCTGCGGCAGCCGCCTCCCTGTTCTCGGTCGGCGCGCTCGTCGCTGCACCGGTGGCGGGGCGGCTCAGCGACCGGTTCGACCCGGTCCGCGTTGCCGTGCTCGCCCAGCTGCTCGGCGCGGCGGGCGTCGCCAGCCTGGCCCTGTCCGACTCGCCGGCGACCTTCCTGGCCGGGATGTTCGTCTTCGGCCTGGGCCTGACCGCCGCGGTCCCGGCCAAGCAGGTCCTCGTCCTGCGGTGGGTCGCTCTCGAAGACCGGCGCAAGACCTTCGCCTACAAGTTCACCGGCGAGGCGGTCGGCATCGCCCTCGGAGCGTATGCCGCCGGGCGCCTCGTCGACCTCGGTGCGCCGAACGGCCTCGACATCGGGTTCCTCCTGGCCGCAGCGGGATTCGCGGTGTCTTCGGCGATGATCTGGGGGGCGGGGATCGGCGCCGGCAACCACCCCGACAACGGACTCGAGAGCCGTGCCGCAGCCACGGCGACGCCTCGTGAGGCGATGCGGGCCATCTTCGCCAGGCCTGCCCTGCGCTGGGTCGCGGTCATCACCGTGGCGCTGGCCCTCGCGTTCTACGCCCAGTTCGAGGCGGGTCTGCCGGCCTACGCGCTCACCGTGCTCCAGGTGGACGCGCAGACGATCGGCACGGCCGCGGCGGTCAACTCGATCGTCATCGTCGTGCTGCAGGTCGTCATCGTCCGGCTCACCGCGCACCGCAGCGCCCCGACCCTGCTCATGGCCGTGGGTGGGATCTGGACCCTTGCCTGGGTCATCCTGTCGACGGCCCAGCTCCAGCCGGGGATCGCCTCGGCCCTGTTCGTGATGACGTTCGGGATCTTCGCGGTCGGCGAGACGATGTACGCCCCGATCCTCAACCCGCTCACCGCCGCACTCGCGCCGCGCGGCATGGTCGGGCAGACGCTGGGCCTGTTCGCCGCGCTGCAGACGGTGTTCTTCGCGGTCGGTCCGATGGTGGCCGGGGTCCTGCTCGGTGCGGGGCTGGACAACGGGTTCCTCGTGCTGCACATCGCGATCAGCCTGTTTGCGGTCTACGCAGCGTGGCGCCTGCGGGGTGCGATGCGCCGCGAGCGGAGCCGGGCCGAGCTCGAGCCGGGTGAGGGCGCCGAGCTCGAGCCGGGTGAGGGCGCCGAGCTCGAGCCGGGTGAGGGCGCCGAGCTCCGGGCCGGTCCGGCGGCGCCAACCGCCGAGGATCACCCGCTGAGGGTTTGATCACCTGGAGGTCTCGGTCTCGTCAGCCTCGCTGTAGTCGAGCCGGAGGGCGAGGCGGCCGCGAAGCTCCCCGTGTCGTCGCCGAGCTCATCCGGCTCGAGCGGCCGCCGTTCCGGCCGGCCCGAAAGTCTTGGGTCGGCAGCGCCATGCGCAGCGCCATACGGTCGCGAGGCCGGTGGCGGCGACTGTCCTCCTGGCTCACTTCGTTGCGGCGATCGCCGTGACGAGGCGCTGTTGGTGGTCCTCGTGCAGGGCCAGGAGCGTGTGCAGCACGCGAGTGACGGCAACGACCTCGCACGGCGCGTCGCTGTCCTGCAGCTCGAGGATCGCGGCGGTGATGACTCGGGTCTCGGCCCGCATGGCCTGCGCCAGGGGCCTGGCGGCCGGGCACTGTTCGGCTCGGGTCAGCCAAGCCTCGTCCTGCTCGAGGTGGGGCAGCACCTCGAACAAGCAGTAGCGGGTCAGCTCGGCGCGGGCAGCCTCGAACGTGGTCGAGGTCTGGACCGCGTCGCGAAGCCGCAGGCCGGCGTTCATCAGCCCCAACCGGAGCCGGTCGTGGTCGGTGGGTGCGGTGACCGGTGGGCAGCTCATCGGGGTCGTGTTCTCAGGCGAGGGTGATCCGGATGTCCGGACAACCGGTGAGGCAGTGGTGCCACGAACCGCTCGGCCGGGGTCGAGCCCACGTTCTGTCCGCCCGTCTGCTCGGGTCGGTCGATGGTCAGCACATCGTCGCGGATCGCGATGGCGAACTGGTCGTCGCCGCGGTGCTCGATGCGTCTCGTGGCGCCTTCGGCCGCAGGTTCCGGTTGTGCAGTCCGGCCGACCTGGTACGAGGCCGGGCCGGGCGGGGTGCACGGTGCCGCGTCGGGGGCGCCACGCAGCCAACGCAGGTGCTCCAGGTCACCCAGCAGCTCGAGCCTGCGCCACAGCACACTGGTGGGCACCGCCTGGCTGCTGTGCTCGGCGCTGGCCGCCCGCTGACGGACTCGGTCCACCGGTAGCAGGAGGTCACCGGGCTCGGCCTCGCGGCCGATGAAACCCGCGTTGTACTCCTCGTTGAGCTGATCGGCGACCGCGTGTGGCAGGGTCCAGCCGAGCACCGGAAGGCCGAGCGTGTCGGCCGCTTCCAGTGCCGCGGTAGTGGCGGCGACGTGGTCCGGGTGTCCGGTGATCCCGTTGGGGTCGAAGACGACCAGCCCGCAGGCCCCCGCCGCCGTGGCCACCTGCGAGACGTCCTCAACCAGGGTCTGCCGCTGGACGGCGTCCAGGGAGCCGTCCGGGTGGTCTCTCAGTTGTGCCGAGGCCACCCCGAGAACTGCCGCGGCAGCCTGCAGCTCTGCGGCTCTGACTGTGGCCAGGTCGCCGGAGACGCCGCGGACGGTGGAGGCCTCGCCGTGGGTGAAGCACAGCACCGACACGCTCGACCCGGACCGTGCGAGGGCATCCAGCACGGCTCCGAGCCCGAAGGACTCGTCGTCCGGGTGAGCCACTACGGCCAGCACCGAACGCCAGTGGGGCACGGTCGGCCGTGGGGCCGAGACAGCCGTGCTGGTCATGTCCGCACCTCCTGGCGCCTGCGGCGCGCCCCGGCTCGGGCGCGCCGGGTGGGCCCCGCGCAATCGACTACTTTATACCCGGCGGGGTATTGTCATGTTACCTCGCAATGTCGAACGGCGCACATCTGTCCTCATCGAGGCGCCGTCTCCAACGACCCCATCGCCCCGCCGTTGACGATGGTCCCGGTGCGTGCGGCGCGGGTGCGTGCGGCGCGGCTCATTCCACCGACGAAAGCCGCCGGGGCAGCGATCAACAGGGGGCGGGGCGTAGCCACCACGAGCACCTCTGCGAAGCGGGTGCCGCCATCAGCCCCGGGTAAGCCGCAGCAGGGCGACCACCAGCCCTTCTGGCCAACAGCATTCGGAGAACCAACGGTGGACCCCGACCAGCTCGGCTCGGGCCGCCCCCCGATGGGGGCGGCGTCGAGCCGGCCGTTCGCGGGATTCGTCAGCGGGACTGGAATGCCTCGACCCGGTCGATCGCCTCGGCGACCGCCGTGCTGCCGGCCGCGAAGCTGAGCCGCACGCACCGAGCGCCGTTCCGCTCGTCGAAGTCGAGCCCCGGCGTGACGGCCACGCCCCCGTCCTCGAGCAGGGCCGACGCGTATGCCGCCGAGGCGCCGAAGCGCTCGAGCCGGCTCCCGAGGTCGGCGTAGTAGTAGAACGCGCCGTCCGCCGGGGCCGCCTCGCCCCACCCGAGCCGGGCCGCATTGTCGAGCAGCAGCTTCCGGGTCCGGGCGAACTCCTCGACGGCGGCCTCGCACTCGCGGTACGACTCCTCGGCGAAGGCGGCGACCGCGGCAAACTGGGCCGGGGCCGGCGGGCACAGGGCGACGTTGCCGGCGAGGGCGTCGACCGGCCGGACCAGCTCCTCGGGCAGCAGCAGCCAGCCGAGCCGCCAGCCGGTCATGCCCCAGTACTTGCTGAACGACGAGACGACGACGGCAGAATCGTCCAGCTCCCAGGCGCTGACGCCACGCGGGTCGGCGGCTCCAGGATCCGGGTACGTCACGCCGTGGTAGATCTCGTCGCTGATCAGGCGCACCCGGTTGGCCTGGCACCAGCCGGTGATCGCCGTCAGCTCGGCCCGGTCGACCATCGTCCCGGTCGGGTTCGCGGGTGAGGCGAGGATGACCCCCGCAAGCGGTGCCTCGCGGTGCGCCGTCTCGAGCAGCTCCGGCGTCGGCTGGTAGCGCACCTGCGGGCCGCAGTCGATGTCGACGACCTCGCAGCCGAGCGCCGCGAGGATGTTCCGGTAGGCCGGGTATCCCGGTCTGGCCAGCGCGACCCGGTCCCCCGCGTCGAACGCGGCGAGGAAGGCCAGGACGAAGCCACCCGACGAGCCCGTCGTGACCGCGACCCGCGCCGGGTCGACCTCGAGGCCGTACCACCGGTGGTAGTGCCCGGCGATCTCGCGACGCAGCTCGTGGATGCCGAGCGCCGACGTGTAGGTCAGGGGTCGGCCCGAGGCGTGCAGCTGCGCCGCGGCCTGCGACACGAGCGAGGGCGCGCCACCCGAGGGTTCGCCGGCGCAGAGCGAGATGACGTCCCTGCCCTGAGCACGCAGCACGGCGACCCGGTCGAGGACGTCCATGACCTGGAACGGCGTGACCGCCGAACGACCGGACACGGGCAGGGCTTCACGGAAGGTTGGGGTCAGCGAGGTCACCGGCCCAGTGTCCCGCAGTGAGCGGCATACGACTTCTGCGGCCGCACGTCCGTGTCGCGTGGCTGCTCGGGTCCGGTCCTGTCGTGGGTCCGGTCCTGTCGTGGGTGCGGTCCTGTCGTGGGTGCGGTCCTGTCGCAGGTGCGGTCCTGTCGCAGGTGCGGTCCTGTCGCAGGTGCGGTACGTCCACGTCCGGTCATGTCGCGCAGTGGTCACTCGGCGAGCACGAGCCGGCCGCACTG
>NZ_JAKDLO010000237.1 GCF_030452765.1 Intrasporangium sp. | reverse complement strand
CACCACAGCGTGATCGACCTCGACACCAACGCAGAGCCCATCAGCGGAGATCTGGGGCTCGGCAGCACAGTGGCAACCAGCTCAGCTGGCGAACCGGGGGCAGGCTGCCAGTGGAACCGGTCGGCCGTCTCGAAGAACGCCAACCGGCACGCCTCGAACAGCCCAGCCAGCTCCAGAACCCGAGCTCGGGTGGCAGCTTCCCCCAGCGCACGGCCATCGGGTCCGGCGACCAGCACTTCCTCAGACTCCATGGCATAAGTGTCTCCCACCCGATCCGACTCAACCTGCCCGGTCCACCGGTCTCAGCCTGACGCGCCCCGCGCCCGCTGCGGAGCCGCGTCTTTGTGTGGCCTAGGCTGGGCCTTGCCGATACCTCGACAGGGCACCGGCCGACGGGTTCGTGGAGATCAAGTTCGTGGCGGTCGCCGAGTCCGCTCGAGGCGGCGGTACCGGTCGTCGGGTAGTCGACGGGCTACCCGAACGCCAGGTGCACGTCGTCTGAGGACTGCGCGGGAGAGGGCGGCGCGCTCTCCGCGTCGACCCTCGGCGTGTGGTCGGGTGATGGGTCTGCGATGGCCACCACCGCCGGATCGACGCGCATCACGGCGAAACCGGCGACAGCGCCGGCACCGAAGCCTGGTGCGAAGACCCGGACGGGCTTCGTGATGACGCCGTCGCGGACCGCGTCGTGGATGGCCAACGGGATGCTCGCCGACGACGCGTTACCGACCTTGTCGATGTTGAAGTAGAGGCGGTCCTCGGACAGCCCGGCCTGGTTCGCCAGCTGGATCACCATCGTCTTGTTGGCTTGGTGCGGGACGATGAGATCGATGCTGTCCAGCAGCGAGGCGGCCTGTCCGTCCGGGTCGGGCAGGGCCTTCAGTTCGTCGATCATCTGCCCGAGGTAGCGACCGGCCAGCGCCTTGACCTCCGGACCGTAGACGGTGATGTTGTTGTCGAACGCCGGGTTGGGCCACAAGATCGAGTTAACCTGACTCACCGGCCCGCTGGCATACGTCTGCAGATACTCAATGTCTGACGGTTGGCCCTCCGGTGCCACGCCGATGACCATGGCGGCGGCGCCGTCGCCGAAGATCATCCGGGACGGCCGGACGTTGCCGATCTTGTCCGAGAACTTCTCCACGCAGATCAGGAGGACGGGGCGCTCGACTTCCTGGAGGATGCGGGTAGCGTCCGACATGCCGTAAGGCATCCCGGCGCAGGCGGCCACGATGTCGAACGATGCGTGGGTCTGCTGGATCCCCAGCTGACCGGAGATCCATGTGGCCACCGACGGAATCAACCGGGAGCTCGTGCACGTGCAGACCAAGACTGCACCGATGTCTGCCGGTCCCCGACCTGAGTGGGCCAGTGCGCGCCGGGCCGCCTCAAGCGCGATCGCCTCCAGGCTGCTCGAGGTGTAGCGGCGCGCCTCGATCCCGGTCTTGTCGCGGATCTCGTCGGCGGACATCGGTGACCAGTTGTATGCCGAGTTGCGGATCAGGTCGTCATTGGTGCAGACCGTGTCGCCGTGCACCACGGCGAGCGCCTCGATGCGCGGCCTCACCGGGAAGTGCGTGCGCACGTTGACCGCCGGGTAGGGTCGGATCGGCTGCGTCGCCTCCGGAGTGGGGGAGATCGGTGCGACAGACCCACCGGTTCCCGCCCGCCGAAGGAACTGGCGCACGTCCGGGCCTCGCGGATGGAAGGCGACCACATAGTCGTCGTCGCCCAGCTGGCCCACCTCGACGAGCTCAGCCTGCGAGCGGTCCCAAGGGTACTGGTTGTGCAGCACCATCGCCCAGCGGTGCAGGGCCTCGAGCTCCGGAGTCCCCTCGGCACAGTCGATGATGTCGTCGAAGTCGAACGTCGGAAAATCGGGGTCGTACCCGTTCAGTCGGAACGTGAGGTTCCGCGGTTCGGCAAGGATCTCCGCCACAGTCGGCTTGATCGCTGACAGCTCCGAGGCATGGTGCTTGCGATGCTTGAACACGTCGAAAAGGATCGTGAAGATCCGGTCCTCCGCTGCCGCGTCCCAGGTCGGGGGCAATGCCGCATAGGCTCGCTCGACCGCGGCGACCTTGAGGTCGCCGTCCTCCCACGGGGTGAGGATCGGCAGGAACACGTCGTTGCGGTGCCGGGGGACGTCGCGCCAGCGGGTGGGTCGCTTCTCGTACATTGTGAGGGCGTAGCGACCGATCCAGAACATGTTGAGAGCGATGTCGCGCAGCAACTCGTAGCGGCTGGTGTAGTGACTGCTCTCGACGCGCTGGAGGATTTCGGTGCCGGTTGGGGCCTTCGTCTCGAAATCGCGTCGGATCACCCTGTCCAAGTGATCGAGGTTGTCGACGACCGAGAGGTCCAGCTCGGGGACGAAGTTGGAGGGAAAGACCATCTTGTCGTGACGGTTGAGTACGAACGGGTGCACTGCAGCTCCTTGGTTCGAGTCAGGGCTACCCCATCGTCGCGTCCTGACTCGGACGAGCGCGGAGCCGCCCCAAGGGCAAGCCCACCCTAGGAGACTTCCAGACACCGCCGGTGGATGACAAGGGCCAAAGGGTCCCCGACCTGGGACTCGAGCCGGGTCAAGAGGATCGCCGGGCAGCAGCTCGGCAGGCAGCGTCGCTCTCGCGCCGCTCGCGCTCACCTCGGCCATGACAGGCGACCCGCGGCCGCGTCGCGGCACACTTTGGAGGACGACATCGGGGACGATGACCTTGCGACGAGTGACCGAAGGCGCTACACCTTGGAGGCAACCGGCTCGAGGAGGTTGACTGACAGGGTCAGCCCACGGCGTCGACTGAGCGACCAGCACCTTTCGGTGGGCAGGAGTGCACGGATGACGGACATGTCACGGGTCAAGGCCGAACACCTTCTCGGCAAGATCATGTCGGCCGAGGACGCGGCCGGGCTGATCTCTCCGGGCGAGAACGTGGGGATGAGTGGCTTCGCTGGTGCCGGGTATCCGAAGGCGGTTCCGGCGGCGCTGGTACGTCGAGTCGCGGACGCCAACGAGCGCGGGGAGCGCTTCACGGTCAGTGTCTGGACCGGCGCGGCGACGGCTCCGGAGCTCGACGGCGCGTTGGCGGCGGTCGACGGCATCGAAATGCGCAGGGTGCGGCTCCCCTGGAGGGATATCAGGCGGCTGTCGGGGATGCGTTGTCGGCGTAGCGCGTTTGATGGGTCCGGTGTCGTTCCTGGTTGAGGTGGAATCGCCAGTAGGAGTCCCAGTCGTCGTTGCTGCGTAGGGCTCGGAGTTTCAGGATGGCTTCGGCTCCGGGCAGCCCCCAGCGCGCGCCTGTCAGGTCGAGCCTGTCCTTGACCAGGTGTCGGCAGGCGCCTTCGATGATGCCGGTGGCGATCGGCCAGCCGGCGCTCAGTGCCTGGGGGTAGTTCAGGTAGTCCTTCTTGGCCAGCAGGTAGGCGGCGCACCGGTCGGCGTTGCGTCGCATCTTGGGGTCCAGGCCAAGACGGGTGGCCTTGCGCCGGATCGCGGCGGCAACGGTCGGGGCGTGCCCGTTTAGGACCGCGAGGGCCTTGCCGCCGACCCACTCCCACGGCGACTGTCACCTCAGCCCCGGCGACCCGGGTGTGCGACACGTTTGTAGGTGGCGTCTGAATTTCCCCGGTTTGCAGACCTTCCGCTCCCAATCTGAGGGTACCGTTACTTTCAGAGGAGGTTGTGGGCCATGACATCGAACGTTGACCTGGCGCAACTCGAAGACGAGCGCACCCGGCTCCGCGCCCAGATCGGCACCATCGGCGACTTCCGGCCGGGTAGCCTCTCGGCGGTGATGCGCCGCTGCGGCAAGGCGAACTGCGCCTGCGCCGAACCGTCCCATCCCGGGCACGGCCCGCAACACATCTTGACCAAGAAGGTCGCCGGAAAGACCATGTCGATGCACTTCAAGCCCGGCCCCGAGCTGGACAAGGTCACCGCAGAGGTCGGCAACTACCGGCGGTTCAAAACCGTCGTCGAGCAGCTGATCGACGTCAACGAGGCGATCTGCCAGGCCAGACCGGCCACGCCGCTGGCCGATCGCCAGGACGCGCCGGCCGGGACGGGCCGGGAAAAAGGGGACTCTTCGAAGCGCTCAGGAAAGACTTCACGGCGGAGGTAGAACGCCTCGCCGAGACGGCCACGAAAACCCTGCACACCGGCGGCGAGGGCCTGGGCCGCACTGGAGCTGGCCATCCGCAGCGCCATGACCCACCTCGGCGCGTCGCTCCTGGAAACACTCCTCGCCGCCGATCCTGGCCATCGGGGCCCACGCATCGACTGCGGGCAAGGACACGAGGCGACCTTCGTGGCCTACCGGACCAAGACCGTCGACACCGTGCTCGGCCCCATCGAGATCTCCCGCGCCTACTATCACTGCCCACGCTGCCACCGCGGGCTGTCACCGAAAGACGACGAGCTGGGCATCGCCTGCACCTCCATCACCTCCGGCCTGCGCCCCATGCTGGACCGGACCGCCGCGGCCGTCCCGTTCGCCAGGGCCACCGACCTGCTGGCCGACCTGGCCGGGATCACCCTGAGCACCAAACGCGTCGGACGGGCCGACGAGGCCGACGGGCGCGCCCTGCACGAGAAGATCACCACCCACGCCGACGCGGTGGCCGACGGTTCCCTCACCCCGCTCCCGCCGGGCGTCGCACCGAAGCGTCTCTATGTCGCGGTCGACGGCACCGGCATCCCGGCCACCACCGCCGAGACGACCGGCCGCGCCGGGAAACACCCCGACGGGAAAGCCCGGACCCGCGAGGTGAAACTCGGCGTGATCTTCACCCAGACCAAAACCGACGAGAAGGGCCGACCGGTCCGGGACCCGGGCTCGTCGAGCTACGTCGCCACCCTCGACCCGGCCGCCGCATTCGGACGCCTCGTCCACGCCGAGGCCCGCCGCCGCGGATCAGCCCAGACCGGCCAGGTCATCGTGCTCGGCGACGGCGCGCGCCCTGGATCTGGAACCTCGCAGGCCAGCACTTCCCCTCAGCCACCGAGATCGTCGATCTGTTCCACGCCCGCGAGCACCTCCACGACCTCGCCGCCCTCGCCGCGCCCGCCCTGGGCCAGACCCACCCCGACTGGCTCACCGCGCGCCTGGCCGAACTCGACGCCGGCGACATCGACGCCATCGACGCAGCCGGAACGTCGCAGGTCATCCCTGTAGGAGCGGGAGGCCCCGCTCCTACATCGCATCACGTCGCTTGTCCATCGTGTCCGGTTTCGCCCCGTCCCGGAAGGGCCGTCCGGCTGGCCCTCCCGGGACGGGGACCTCCTGCGGGCAAGCCTCAGTCCCCCTTGTCCTGCTCATCGAGAGCAGTGCCACGCAGGTCATCGAGCCGTTCGTGGATCGTGACCGGCATCGGGACAAGTATCTCCGTATCGTGGCAGCAAGGAGGCGAGCCGTGCCTTCTCGGGTCGCGTCGCTCACAGGTCTGGCCCGTCCGTTCGAAGAGATGTTTTGCAGCTCGCGATGGCTCGTTTATCCACAGTTCCTCGACGGTCGGGTCGTCGAAGTACTGCTGCA
>NZ_JAKDLO010000236.1 GCF_030452765.1 Intrasporangium sp. | reverse complement strand
CTTGATCGTCAGCGAGCGATCCCCCCGATCGCGCGCTCCCAGGCGAGGGACGCGATGCATTCCCCCCGCATCTCGTCCCTCGCCTCACTCTTTGGGCGGGGGAGGCTGGCTGTGGGCCAGCCCCTTCCCGCCTGGCTGACGCGCGATGCGGCCAGGTACGAACCTCAGCGCAGCCCGGGCGAGGCCGTCAGGACAGTCATCCGGTGCGCCGCCCGGGTCAGCGTGACGTAGAGGACCCGGACCCCACCCGGGGACTCCGCACTGATCTCGGCCGGGTCGACGATGACGGTTGCGTCGTACTCGAGCCCTTTGGTCGACATCGGCCCCACGACATGCACGCGAGCCGGCCCGGCGCCCGACGCGCCGTCGAGCGGGGCGAGCTGCGCGGCATACCGCTGCGGGGTGATGACGGCGATGGCGCCCTCGACCTGCTCGAGGAGCATGTCGACGGCCTCCCGCGCCGTCGCGACCGGGTCTGCACCGAGCGGCCGGACGACGGGGGCGACCCCCGTCTCACGGACGGCCTGGGGGATATCGGCATCGGGCACCTCGCGGCACACGACCTCGGCGGCGTACTCGAAGATCTCGCGGGCGTTGCGATAGTTCGTGTTCATGTGGAAGTGCCGACGGACCTGCGACCCAAGGGCCTCCTCGCGGGCCTGGGCCGCCTCGACGGGGTCGGGCCACGACGCCTGGGCGGCGTCCCCGACGAGGGTCCAGGAGGCGTGCCGCCCGCGGCGGCCGATCATCCGCCACTGCATCGGCGAGAGGTCCTGCGCCTCGTCGACCAGGACGTGGGCGTACTCGTCGGGCCGCTCGAGGCGACCGGAGAGCAGCTGCCCGCGCGGGTCATCCGGCACAATCGTCGAGCGGGCCGGCCCTGACGGGCGGGCGACCGGCTGCACCTCGGTGACGCCGTACGAGCTGAGGTCGTCGAGCTCCTCGATCTCGTAGAAACCGCGTTCCTCCTCCGGCTCGTCCTGGACGGGGCCGAGCCGTGCCGCGAGGTCGTCGAGCAGGGCGATGTCGGCAACGGACCACTCGCCCGTCCTCAGGGCGGTCTGCCACGAGGCGGCAAGCAGCTCCGCCTCGCCCGGCTCCAGCGAACGGCGGGCGTTCTTGCGGACGAGCTCGGCGTCGGTGAGCCAGAGCAGGACCTCACGCGGGTCCACCTGGGGCCACCACGCCTTCAAGAACGCCTCGACCTCGAGGTGGTCCTCCCACCGGTCGACGAACTCGGCCTTCGCGTCCCGGTCCGCCTGGATCCCGAGGGATGCCCAGGCGGCCTCACCCAGCGCCACCCGCGCCGCCGCCGTGCCGGCATTCCGCTGGTGCTGGCGCAGCACCTGGCTGCGCACGTGGTCGAGGGCCCGGCCCTCCAGGCGTACCGCTCGGCCCGCGACCATCGCGCGGAACTCGGTGGGGGCGTCCGGGACCCTGCCTCGTGCGGTGGCGGTGAGCAGGGTGCGGATCCGCGTCGAGCCCTTGATCCGGGCGATCTCCGGTGGGTCGAGCCGCTCGGTGTCGATCGCGTCGACGAGGTCGCCGACGGCGCGCAGGACGACGCTCTCCTCGCCGAGCGAAGGCAGCACCCGCTCGATGTAGGCGGTGTAGGCACCGGACGGACCGACGACGAGGATGCCGCCGGACTCGAACCGGCGCCGGTCGGAGTAGAGCAGGTAGGCGGCTCTGTGCAGCGCGACGACCGTCTTGCCGGTGCCGGGACCGCCGCTGATCTCGGTGACGCCCTTCGCACTCGCCCGGATCGCCTCGTCCTGGTGAGCCTGGATCGTCGCGACGATGTCACGCATCCGCTCCCCGCGGGAGCGGGTCAGCGCCGCCATGAGGGCCCCGTCGCCGACGACGACGAGGTCGTCCGGCGCCTCCGGCACCATGAGGTCGTCCTCGACACCGACGACGCTCGCGCCGCGGCTGCGCAGGACGCGCCGGCGCAGGACGTTCATCGGGTGGGCCGGGGTCGCCCGGTAGAACGGCTCCGCGGCGGGTGCGCGCCAGTCGATGACGAGCGGCTCGTAGTCGTCGTCGCGCACCCCGATGCGGCCCACGTAGCGCACCTCGCGGGTCTCGTCCGGTCCGCTCGTCGCGTGCCCCGGACGTGCCCCGTGACCGTTGGGCGACCGGCTCGCGTGGTCGAGGTCGAGCCGGCCGAAGACGAGGCCCTCGTACTGGGTGTCGAGTGCCGTGCGACGCCGGGCCGCGTGGAAGACGAGGGCATCGCGCTCGAACAGGCTCCCCCCCTCGGCGTCGCCGGTCTCGACCGACCGGCCGAACTGGCCCCGCGAGAGCCCCTCGGCGTGTACGGCCTCGGCGCGACCCGCGGCCTTGTCGAGCTCAGCGAGGACCCGGTCGACCTGGGTCTGCTCGATGGCGATCTGCTCGGCGACGACGTCGGACACGACGTCACGCGCGGTGGCGTTCGAGAACCTCACGGACTCCCCAGTACTCGCTAGCTTCACGTCGGTGCTGCGTCGGGCTGTCGCGTGACATACGCAGGCACTCCGGACGCAGGAACCACTCAGTCTACTGTCCTGGAGCTACTGTCCTGGAATGGCTCCCTGCGCATGCATCCCCCCGACGGGTGAGCCCCTTGTGGGCCGCACCGTCCGGCTCGACGCCATGACGCCCGAAGACGCCGCGGGGCTCTTCGCGGTCTGTTCGGACCCCGAGTGCTACCGGCACGGATACGCCATGGCGGCTGCGCACCGTACGGTCGCCGACACCGAGGCGTACATCGCGGCGTCCATCGGCGCACCTGCCGCCGGCCGGACCGCGTACACGGTCCGGCTCGTCGGCGACTGCAGGCTCGGTGCCGCCGGGACGGTCGTCGGCACCAGCTCGCTCGGTGACATCGACACGGCGCGTGAGCACGCCCACCTCGGCTGGACCATGTACGGCTCTCGCTGGTGGGGCACGGCGGTCAACCCCGAGGCGAAGCTCCTCCTGCTCGGGCATGCCTTCGACACATGCGGCTTCGGGCGGGTGAAGCTGCAGACCGATGTCATCAACGAGCGTTCCCGCGCGGCGATCGAGAAGCTGGGTGCGACCTTCGAGGGCGTGGTGCGGCGGGACCGGCCGCGCATCGACGGGTCCTGGCGCGACACCGCCGTCTACTCGATCCTGCTCGACGAGTGGCCGCAGGTCCGGGCGGGCCTGCTCGGCCGGCTCGGCGGGTGACGCCCTAGGCTGTCCGCCGTGAAGGTCCTCGTCCTCGGTTCCGGCGCCCGTGAGCATGCACTCGTCAAGGCCGTCGCGGCAGACCCGGAGGTCGAGGCGGTCATCGCCGCTCCCGGCAACCCCGGCATCGACGCGACCGCGCTCTGTGTCCCGGTCGACATCCTCGACGGCACCGCTGTCGCGGCGCTCGCCGAGCAGCACGCCGTCGACCTCGTCGTCATCGGACCGGAAGCACCCCTCGTGGCCGGTGTCGCCGATGTATGCCGCTCAGCCGGCTTCGCTGTCGTGGGGCCCTCGGCCGCCGCGGCCCGGCTCGAGGGCAGCAAGTCGTTCGCCAAGGAGGTCATGGCCGCCGCCGAGGTGCCGACCGCGTTCGCCCGGGTCTGCACCACGGTTGAGCAGGTCGAGTCGGCCCTCGGTGCCCTCGGCGCACCGCACGTCGTCAAGGAGGACGGGCTCGCGGCCGGCAAGGGCGTGGTCGTCACCGACTCCCGGGACGCGGCCGTCGCACACGCCCGGGCGTGCTTGGCCAAGGAGGGCGGGTGCGTCGTCGTCGAGGAGTTCCTCGACGGCCCCGAGGTCTCGCTCTTCTGCCTCTCTGATGGGACCACCGTGGTGCCGCTGCAGCCTGCCCAGGACTTCAAGCGGGTCGGCGACGGCGATGCCGGCCCCAACACCGGCGGGATGGGTGCCTACTCGCCGCTCGGCTGGGCGCCGCCGACGTTGGTGGCCGACGTCGTGCAGCGAGTCGCCCAGCCGACGATCGACGAGATGCGCCGCCGGGGCACCCCCTTCGTCGGGATCCTCTACGTCGGGCTCGCCCTCACCTCGCGTGGCCCGAGGGTCGTCGAGTTCAACGCCCGGCTCGGGGACCCCGACGGGCAGGCTGTCCTCGCTCGCCTCGAGACGCCCTTTGCGCAGCTGCTCCTGGCCACGGCGACCGGTGCGCTCGCGGACTTCCCCGACCTGCGATGGTCGAGCGACGCCGCCGTCGTCGTCGTCGTCGCGTCGGCGGGCTATCCGGCCGCGCCGCAGACCGGTGACCCCGTCACCGGGCTCGATGCCGCCGCTGAGGTGCCGGGGGTCGCGGTCCTGCACGCCGGCACGAAACGCGACAAGCGCGGGACCCTCGTCTCGGGTGGGGGTCGCGTCCTCGACGTCGTAGCGGTGGGCACCGATCTGACGAAGGCCCGGTCAGCGGCATACCGGGCGGTGGCGCTCATCGAGCTCGAGGGGTCCCACCATCGGACGGACATCGCGCTCAAGGCGGCGCGCGGCGAGATCACGGTCGGCTGAGGCGAGCGCTCCAGGCCCGATCGCCCGAGCAGATGGCAGGCTGTACGTGTGACCGACCTCCCTATCGAACTGCCCGGCTACGAGCACATCTACTCCGGCAAGGTGCGTGACCTCTATGCGCCGGTGGGGGCCGACGGTCAGGTCGTGCCCGACCGGCTGTTGCTCGTCGCGTCGAACCGCCTGTCGGCCTACGACTGGATGATGACGCCGGAGATCCCGGACAAGGGCGAGGTGCTGACGCGGCTGTCGCTCTGGTGGTTCGACCAGCTCGCGGACATCGTGCCCAACCACGTCGTCTCGACCAAGGCGCCTGCCGTGCCTGATGCCGTGGCTGGGCGGGCCGTGCTGGTACGCCGGCTCGAGATGCTCAAGGTCGAGGCGATCGCCCGGGCGTACCTGACCGGAGGGGGTCTGGAGGAGTACCGCGAGAAGGGGTCGGTGTGCGGGGTGCCGCTGCCGGAGGGGCTGGTCGACGGGTCGATGCTGCCCGAGCCGGTCTTCACGCCGACGACGAAGGCACCGGTCGGCGAGCACGACCTGCCGATGACGCAGGCGGAGGTGGAGGCGGCGCTCGGGGTGGATGTTGCGACCGAGGTGTCGCGGCTGACCCGGGCGATCCTGGTGCGCGGCAACGCGATCGCTGCGGTTCGCGGGGTCCTGATCGCCGACACCAAGGTGGAGTTCGGGCTGGCCGACGCGGGGGCAGACGAGTCGGGGCTGGTCCTCGCCGACGAGGTGCTGACACCGGACTCGTCGCGGTTCTGGCCCGCGGACGTGTGGGAGCCCGGTCACCCGCAGCCGTCCTACGACAAGCAGTTCGTCCGCGACTGGCTGACCTCGCCCGAGTCCGGGTGGGACCGGTCGAGCGGCAAGGCTCCGCCGGAGCTGCCCGCGTCGGTGGTCGAGCAGACCCGGGCCAAGTACGTCGAGGCGTACGAGCGCCTGACCGGTGAGAGCTTCTGATCGTCGCCGGATGGCGGTGTCGACGATCTGCCGCCACCTTTGCTGCCGCGGCGGGATTGTGAGTGGCGGTGTCGACGATCTGCC
>NZ_JAKDLO010000062.1 GCF_030452765.1 Intrasporangium sp. | reverse complement strand
ATGACGTCGCCCGCCTTGCGCAGCACGACCGTGTCGCCGATCAGCACGCCCTTGCGCTCGATCTCGTGGGCGTTGTGCAGGGTCGCCTGCTCGACGGTGGAGCCGGCCACGACGACGGGCTTCATGACGCCGTATGGCGTCACGCGCCCGGTCCGTCCGACGTTGACCCGGATGTCGAGCAGTCTGGTGTTGACCTCCTGCGGGGGGTACTTGTACGCCACCGCCCAGCGCGGTGCCCGCGAGGTGGTCCCCAGCCGGTCCTGCAGCGCAACCTCGTCGACCTTGACGACCACCCCGTCGATGTCGAACAAGCCGTCGTGTCGGTGCTCGCCGCAGTGCGTCACGTATGCCTCGACCGCGGCGATGTCGTCGAGCACCTCGTAGTCGTGCGCGGTGGGCAGGCCCCAGGCGTGGAACAGCTCGTAGGCCTCGCTCTGCCGGGCGATATCGATACCGCGCCTCGCGCCGATACCGTGCACGAGCATCCGCAACGGCCGGCTCGCCGTGACTCGGGGGTCCTTCTGTCGCAACGATCCTGCGGCCGCGTTGCGGGGGTTGGCGAACGGCGCCCTGCCCGCCTCGACGAGGCTCGCGTTGAGGTCGGCGAAGGCCGCAGTCGGGAAGAACACCTCACCGCGCACCTCGATGAGCTCGGGCACGGAGTCGCCGTGCAGGCGCGACGGTATGTCGCCGATCGTCCGCACGTTGTGCGTCACCTCCTCGCCCGTCCGCCCGTCACCACGGGTCAGCGCTCGCGTCAGCCGGCCCCGTTCGTAGAGCAGGTTGATGGCGAGTCCGTCGATCTTGCGCTCGGTGAGGAAGTGGCAGCCCACACCGACCAGGCGCTCGACGCGGTCGACCCAGGCGCGCAGCTCCTCGAAGGAGAAGACGTCGTCGAGGCTGAGCATCCGATCGAGGTGGTCGACCGGCTGGAACCCGGTGGCGAAGGCCGTGCCACCCACCTGCTGCGTCGGGCTGTTCGGCGTGCGCAGCGACGGCCACTCGTCCTCCATCGCATTGAGCCGTTGCATGATCTGGTCGTAGGCGGCATCGCTGATGGTCGGGGCGTCGCGGACGTAGTAGGCGAACTGCGCGGCGGAGGCCTGCTCCGCGAGCTCGATCCACTCACGGTGCGCTGCAGCCGGGACGTCGGTGCCCGGGTCGGCACCGGTGTCGGCACGCGGATGGGTCTGGGTCACCGGTCCATCCTGCCAGCGGGCCGCGGATGGTTGCGGCCGCGGACGGCAGCGGATGGCAGCGCAGAGCCCCAGGGGCCGCGACGCGCCGACGTTTTGGCGATAGGGGCACCTATCGGGGACACTGGAGCGCGGAATGTGATATTGGGGCCGATGCTGCATGGGTGCAGGGGGGCCGGATCAGAGAGGACACACGTGCAGGTGACGGGTCGGTCGAAGTCGATGGCAGCAGGTCTGGCGATCATCGCCATGCTCGGGCTGTCTGCGTGCAACGCCACGGCGAACGCAGGGCCTCAGCCGGGGGCCAAGGGCACCGCGGCCCCGTCGACGAGCAGCACCCCGACCCCCACGACGGCACCGGTCGAGTGGGTCACCACGCCCGGTGAGGACGCCAACCACGTCCCGGTCGACACCCGCGTCACGGCCAAGGTGCAGTCGGGCACCCTCGCCCAGGCGTCCCTGTCCTACCTGAGCAAGAAGGGCAAGCACGTCGAGGCCGAGGGCTGGCTCGAGTCGGGCACCTGGACCGCCAAGGACCTGCTCGAGCCCGGCGTGAAGTACACCCTCAGGATGGAGGGCCACGACGAGTCCGGCGGCTTCGTCTCGACGACGCAGACCTTCCGCACCGCCAACCTGACGCTCGACGACCAGATCTACGTCAAGGTCATCCCAGACGGCCAGACGGTCGGCGTCGGCATGCCGGTCATCGTCATCTTCGACCTGCCCGTCGTGGACAAGGCGAACTTCGAGAAGCACATGAAGGTCACCTCGAAGCCGGCCCAGGCCGGGTCGTGGTACTGGCTTTCCGACCGAGAGGCCCACTGGCGGCCCAAGAGCTACTGGAAGCCCGGCACCAAGGTGCACGTCGAGGCAAACCTCAACGGCGTCCCCGCGGGTGGCAAGCGGTTCGGCGAGCAGTCCCGCACCGCCGACTTCACGGTGGGCAGGTCCGTCATCGCGAAGGCCAACCTCAAGACCCACCAGATGGACGTCTACGTCAACGGGGACAAGGTCCGGCGCATTCCGATCTCCGGCGGACGCCCTGGCTGGGAGACCCGCTCCGGCGTCAAGGTCATCATGGCCAAGTACTCACAGTTCACGATGAAGGCCGAGTCGATCGGGCTCAAGCCCGGCGACAAGGACTACTACCACGACGTCAAGGTCAACTACGCTCTGCAGCTGACGAACTCGGGCGAGTTCCTCCACACCGCACCGTGGTCCGTGAGCCAGCAGGGGTACGCCAACGTCAGCCACGGGTGCACCGGCATCAGCAACCGGGCCGGTGACTGGGTGTGGGACAACTTCCGGATCGGTGACATCGTCGAGACCACGGGGTCGAACAAGCCGATGACGATGGGCAACGGCTACTCCGACTGGAACCTCAGCTGGAAGCAGTACGAGAAGGGCTCGGCCCTCTGACCGGCTAGCCCGCGGCACGCTCGGCGAGCTCGCTCGCGGTCTCGACCGCGGCCCGCTGCACCGCGCGAGCCTTCTCCGGGGGTCGACCGCCCAGCCCGCACGTCGGGGTCACGACGACGTCGGCGAGCGAGCTGAGCGGCATACCGACTCGGCGCCATGGGTCGACGAGCGCGTCGGCCAGGTCCGCTGCCCGGGTGCGCGACCCGTCGGTGGGCACGACGCCCGCATGCAGCCGTATGCCGCTCTCCGCCGCGACGGCGAGCCCCTCCCACCCGCGCGGGCCGAGGAGGGTGCAGTCGACGCTCAGGGCGCTCGGCTCGGCCGAGCGGAGCAGCGGCAGGGGTGGGCGGGCCGCGCAGCAGTGGACGACGGTGAGCCCCTCGTGCGCGGCCAGGACCTCGCGCAGGCCGGCGAGCGCGACCTGTGGGTCGACGGCGGGCAGCCGGCCGAACCCTGAGGCGGTGGGCAGGCGCCCGTCGAGGACCGCGGGCAGCGAGGGCTCGTCGAGCTGCAGGACGATCTCGGCGTCGGGGACGAGGCTTCGGACCGTCGCGACGTGCTCCCGCACGCCCTGGGCGAGCGAGGCGATCAGGTCTCGGGTCGCACCCTCGTCGACGACGGCGCGTTCGCCGCGCGGGAGCCAGATGCTCGCGGCGAGGGTCCACGGACCGGCGACCTGCAGCTTGAGTGGGCCTGTGTGGCCGTCGAAGGCCTCGGCCAACTCGTCGAGGTCCTCGCGCCAGAGCGCGGCGATACGGCCCCCGTCGCGCCCGGGTCGGTCGACGAGGCGCCAGCCCATCGGCTGCAGGTCGACGGGCAGCTCGACGAGCAGGCCCGCGCTGCGTCCGACGAGGTCGCCGCCCGGGCCGCGGTCGGGCAACTCGGGAAGGTAGGGCAGGTGACCGTCGAGCAGCTCACGGACCTGGGCGAGGGCATCGCGGATGGACGTGCCGGGCCAGGACCCGATGCCGCTCGCGGTGGTCATCCGGGCACTCTAGCGAGGCTGGCCTCCAGCCCCTCATCGAGAGTGCAGTAAACCCGATCGACAGTGCAGTAGTTCCGATCGACAGTGCAGTAGTTCCGATCGACAGTGCAGTAGTTCCGATCGACAGTGCAGTAGTTCCGATCGACCGTGCAGTAGTTCCGATCGACCGTGCAGATAGCGTGTGCCCTCGTGCGCCACGCTGACTTCACCGGCCCCGGAGACCTGCGGACAATGCAGGACATGTGCTCCCGGCTCTGGTCGCCGGCATCCCGGTTTCACCCCGGGCAGTTGGCGTGGAACCGCTACTACGCCCCAGTCGATGCGCTGCGGCCTCGCGCGGGCGAGGCCATCTCCTTCTGGCGTGACCGTGTCGGGCAGGTGGTGGGATTCGGATGGGCCGAAGGGCAGGATTGGCTCGAGCTGCAGGTGGATCCGGCTCACCCCGAGGTGGCCGAGGAGGTCCTCGACTGGTTCGAGGAGTGGAGCGACGCAGCTACCCAGTCGGTCCTGCTCATGGAGGGCGATACGGCCGAAGATGCTTGTCACGCAGCTGGATTCGCGCCCGACGAGACTGCACCGTTCTTCCGGCACCACCTGATGGATCTCTCGTCGCTGCCGCCGGCGCCTGAGGTCGAGGGCTATCGGTTCCGGCACGTCGACCCGGACGAGGGGCGCACACGGGCAGCCTGCCATGCGGCGGCGTGGTCGGACTTCGGCACGTCGGAGGTCACTGGCGAGTCCTACGAGGTGCTCATGTCGGCGTGGCCCTACCGGGCCGGCCTCGACTGGGTGGCCATCGATGCTCTCGGGCGGATGGTGGCAAGCGCGCTCGTGTGGCTCGACCCTGCCACGGGGGTGGGCCTGGTCGAACCGGTCGGGTGCGTGCCCGAGCATCGCGGTCGTGGCCTCGCCGGTGCCGTGACGCTCGCTGCCCTGCACGCCTTGGTGCTTGCAGGTGGCCGGACCGCCCTGGTGACGCCGCGTGGCGATGACGGCTACCCGGGGCCGATGCGCCTCTACCGGTCACTCGGCTTCCAGCCCGGCGCCCGGACCGTCACATGGACTCGATCACTCGGTGGGCTCGGCAGCTGATGTGTGCACTGTCGATCAGGATTGGTGCACTGTCGATCAGGATTGGTGCACTGTCGATCGGGACTACTGCACTGTCGATCGGGAAAAGTGCACGCTCGATCGGGAAGGGTGCGCTGTCGATCAGGCGAAGCGGGGCCTCAGTGTCGCAGCGAGGTCCTCAGGCGCCAGGTCGGTCATCGCCTCGTCGTGGAGCTTCTCGAAGTAGGTCACATCGCTGCGGTACATCGGCTCGGCGTTGCTGCGGCTCACGACCCGCAGCAGGAGCGAGTACTCGTCCCCCACGTTGGGGCCGCCACCATAGAGCGCCCAGTTGAACGATGTGAGGTTGAGCTCATGGTACGCGCCGAAGATGCGTGACATGCCGGCCCCGAGATCCTCGCAGTCCTGGGTCGTGAGCTCCTCGATGTCCCGGCACCCGGCGACGATCCCCCACACCTCGTGGAACCCGATCGGCGCGAAGGGGGTCAGGAAGGCAACGCGGCCCCGACCGCCCACCCACCTGGGGCCGCCCTCCTCGAACTCGACGAGCTCCTCCCAGAAGGAGTGCTGCCCACTCCACACCCGGGACCGCTCCGCGAGGAGGCGTTGGAATGTCGTGCCGATGTCGTCGTGCGCCGACTGGACATGGGGGTGGACGAGCGAGCTGCCGCTCGGGGGAAGGTAGTTCGCGTTGACCGACGACCACATCGGCCGGATTCTGTGGATGCCCCGGGTGTACTCCACGAAGGCCGCGAGCAGGTCGTCGATGAGCTTCGGGGTCAGGTCGGGCAGGTCGATGAAGTGCCGCTCTGTGTCGTAGAGGCCAACCGACGAGTACTCCGAGTAGGCCATCACGTTGGGCACGATGACCGCGCTCCCCCGGCGGATGCGACCCTCTGGGGTGATCTCGGGCGCGAAGGTCCCGGTGGCTGCCTCGAGGCGGTCCGCGCAGAAGGGGCAGAACCCCGGCTTCGCGGTGAGCTCGGACAGGTCGGGACGGGTGCTCGGTGACAGCTTGGTGCCCGTCACGATCCTGGAGGTGCGCCCGGTCAGCGGGTCGACCCGGACGCTGAGCGGCACCTCGATGCGGTTGGTGGGGTTACCGAGCTCCGGGACGTGCGCGGTGATGGTGTGCTCGACAAGCTCGATTGCGGCCATGACCCACAGGGTAGTGACTGCGACCAGCACCCCGGGCAGGGCCGCCGATACAGAGGTGCACTCTCGATCCCGAGTAGTGCACTCTCGATCCCGAGTAGTGCACTCTCGATCGGCAGGCCAGGATCAGGTGGACGACATCGGCTCCGCAGCATCGCGGCTTCGGTCGAGCCGGGCCGAGGCGATCGTCGCGGACCCGACGACGCGGGTGCCGTCGTAGAGCACGACCGACTGGCCGGGCGCGACGCCGCGGATCCGCCCGGCGAGGCGCACCTGCACCCGGTCCCCGTCGGCCCAGGCCTGGGCGGGAACCTCTTCGCCGTGGGCCCGTACCTGTGCCCCGACGCGGACGACCCCCTCCGGGGCCTGTCCGCACCACCGTGCGTGGTCACCGGTGATCGCGTCGATGCCGAGCAACTCGGCCGTGCCGACGACGACCTGGTTCGCTGCGGTCCGGACCTCGACGACGTACCGCGGCTCCCCATCGGGCGCCGGCCGGCTCAGGCGCAGGCCCCGGCGCTGCCCGACGGTGTAGGCAAAGGCACCCCGGTGCTCGCCGACGACCGCACCGTCCGTGTCGACGATCTCCCCGGGCCGCACCTCGAGCGCGCGCTCGAGCCAGCCACGGGTGTCGCCGTCCGCGATGAAGCAGATGTCGTGGCTGTCCGGCTTGCGCGCGACGTAGAAGCCACGGTCGGCAGCCTCTTCGCGCACCTGCGGCTTGCAGGTGTCGCCGAGCGGGAAGAAGGCGCGGGCGAGCTGCTCGGCGTCGAGCACCCCGAGGACGTAGGACTGGTCCTTGGCCGGGTCGAGGGCGCGGTGCAGCTCTCGCCGCCCATCCGGCGTCCGCACGATCTGGGCGTAGTGACCGGTCGCGACTGCGTCGAAGCCGAGGGCGACCGCTTTGTCGAGCAGGGCGGCGAACTTGATCTTCTCGTTGCAGCGCAGGCACGGGTTGGGGGTGCGCCCGGCGGCGTACTCCGCGACGAAGTCGTCGACGACGTCGCGCTTGAAGCGCTCGGCCATGTCCCAGACGTAGAAGGGGATGCCCAGCCGGTCGGCGACACGTCGGGCGTCGCCCGCGTCCTCGATGGTGCAGCAGCCCCGCGCCGACTCGCGCAGGGTCGCGGCGCTCTGGGACAGGGCCAGATGGACCCCGACGACCTCGTGCCCGGCATCGAGCATCCGCGCGGCGGCGACGGCCGAGTCGACGCCACCGCTCATCGCGGCCACGACCCTCATGACCACGACCTCATGACGCGGTCGCGACCCGCGCCCGGCGGGCCCGGTCGATCGCGGCCGGCAACGCGGCGAGGAACGCCTCCACGTCCTCGCTCGTCGAGGTGTGCCCCAGGGTCAGGCGCAGCGCCCCGCGCGCATCCGACTCGGGCACGCCCATCGCGAGCAGGACATGGCTCGGCCTGGGCACGCCGGCCTGACAGGCCGACCCGGTCGAGCAGGCGATACCCGCGGCGTCGAGCAGGTAGAGCAGCGAGTCACCGTCGCAGCCGGGCACGATGAGGTGGGCATTGCCGGGCAGTCGCTGTGTCGTGTCACAGGGCACCCACCGGCCACCCACGCGGATGTCCGGCTCGATGGCCTGGGCTCTGGTGATGAGGTCGTCGCGCAGCCCCGCGACCCGGGTGGCCTCGGCAGGCATCATCGCAACGCTCTGCTCGACAGCCACGGCGAAGCCGGCGATGGCCGGGGTGTCGAGCGTGCCCGAGCGCAGCTGCCGCTCCTGCCCGCCCCCGTGAGTGAGGGGCAGCAACTTCGCGTCACGGCGCGCGACGAGCGCCCCGACCCCGATCGGCCCGCCGAGCTTGTGCCCGGTGATCGTCATGAGGTCGGCCCCACTCACCGCGAAGTCGACAGGCACATGCCCAACGGCCTGGACTGCATCAGTGTGGATGGGGATGCCGTGCTCGTGCGCGACAGCGGCGACCCCGGCGACGTCCTGGATGACGCCGACCTCGTTGTTGGCCCACATGACCGACACCAGAGCGACCGTGCCCGGGTCGCGCTCGATCGCGGCGCGCACCGCGGCCGGCTCGACCAGCCCATCCGAGGTCGGTTCGACCCACGTGACGTGCGCGCCCTCATGCCGGACGAGGTACTCGACGCTGTCGAGGACGGCATGGTGCTCGGTCGCGCCGACGACGAGCCGCGCCCGGCCGGGGTCGGTCTCACGCCGGGCCCGGTAGGTGCCCTTCAGGGCGAGGTTGTCCGACTCGGTCCCGCCGGAGGTGAAGACGATCTCCGACGGGCGGGCACCGACCGCCTTGGCGATGCGCTCGCGGGACTCCTCGATGACCCGCCGAGCGGCCCGCCCGGTGCGGTGCAGGGACGACGCGTTGCCCACGACTGCGAGCTGCTCGGTCATCGCGGCGAGCGCGGCCGGCAGCATGGGTGTGGTCGCCGCGTGGTCGAGGTAGGCAGTCACCCGACGATTCTAGGCCGCGTGGGCTCGCGCTCCGCGCTGCTGGTGAGGCCGTCCGGGTAGTGACCTCTCGACGCCAGGGGGCCCTCGCCGTGACCGACCCCCCGACGGGAAGGGCGCTCCCGCGGGGGCGCGGCTCCTATGATCGGGCACATGGACCCCGCCGTTGCCGTCGTGCGCGCCCCGGCAGGCCACCGTGCGGTGGCTGCCGTGGCGAGCATCGTGGTCGGTTACTTCGTCGCCCGGCTCATCCTTCGCGTCACGCCGCTGGCCCCTGAGCTCACGTATGGCGTGTGCCTGGCGGTCGCCGTTTACGTGGCCTACCGCGCGTGGCAGGCCCGGATCGAGCTGACGCCTGAGACGGCGCGCGTGCACAACACCCTCGCGACCTCGGCGATGCCCCGGCACGACCTGAGTGGGGTCCGCGACGACGGCAGGATCGAGTGGCACGCCGGGGCGACCCGACCGGTCCGGCTGCCCTCGGAGGCGCTGCGCTGCCCGTGGTGGACCTTCGGGCACGGTGCGAGCAGCTATGGGCTCAACCGGGAGCGGATCCGCAGCTGGCACCGGGTCGCTCGCTGAGCGGCATACCTGCTTGGCACCGGAGGAGTGAACCGCCGGCCTCTGCCCGTGCGCGAGAGGCCGGCCCCGCACGGGACCGGCCTCTCGAGGCTGCGTGTCGAGCTTCAGCCCTTGGCGGCCTCGACCGCCGAGGTGGCCTGCGGCAGTACCTTGAACAGGTCGCCGACGACACCGAAGTCGACGAGCTCGAAGATCGGCGCCTCGTTGTCCTTGTTGACGGCGACGATCGTCTTCGAGGTCTGCATGCCGGCCCGGTGCTGGATCGCGCCGGAGATGCCGCACGCGACGTAGAGCTGCGGGCTGACCTGCTTGCCGGTCTGGCCGACCTGCGAGGAGTGCGGGTACCAGCCGGCGTCGACGGCAGCGCGGGAGGCGCCGACCGCGGCCCCCAGGGCGTCGGCGAACGCCTCGACCGGGCTGAAGTCGCCGGCGGTGCCGCGGCCGCCGGAGACGACGATCGCGGCCTCGGTGAGCTCGGGGCGCCCGGATGCGGCCTTCGGCTGCGTGTCGGTGACCGTCGCGCCCCTGGCCAGGTCGGACGGCGCGAAGTCGACGACCTCGTCGGCGGCCGCCGCAGGTGCCTCCTCCGGCGTTGCCGAGTTCGGTTTGACAGCGATGATGGGGGTGCCGTGCGTGACGGTCGCCTCGACGGTGTAGGAGCCCGCGAAGACGGACTGGGTCGTCTTGGCCCCACCGTCGCCGGCCTGGACGTCGACGGCGTCGGTGATCAGTCCGGAGCCGGTCTTGACGGCGAGGCGGGCGGCGATCTCCTTGCCTTCGGTCGATGCCGGGACGAGGACGGCGGCCGGGGACTTCTCCTCGACGAGCTTGGCGAGCAGCTCGGCCTGCGGCACGACGAGGTACTGGGTCACCTCGGGGGCCTCGGCACGGTAGACCTTCGCGGCGCCGAACTTGGCGAGTGCTTCCTTGGCGGCCTCGAATCCGGTGCCGACGAAGACGGCCGACGGCTCACCGAGCCGGCGGGCGATCGTCAACAGCTCGGACGTCGTCTTGCGCACCGCGCCGTCGGCGTGGTCGACGAGGACGAGAACTTCAGCCATGACGTGAATCTCCTTTGCTGGCTGGGCGATCAGATGAACTTGCGGGACGTGAGGAACTCCGCGAGCTTGGTGCCGCCGTCACCGTCGTCGGTGACGATCTCACCCTTGGACCGCGGCGGCCGGGCGGCGAAGGCGTCGACCTTGCTCCACGCCGCGTCGAGACCGACCTGGCCGGCGTCGATGCCGAGGTCGGCCAGACCCCACTGCTGCACCGGCTTCTTCTTCGCGGCCATGATGCCCTTGAAGGACGGGTAGCGCGGCTCGTTGATCTGGTCGGTGACCGAGACGAGGGCCGGCAGGCTCGCCTCGACGGTCTGGGTCGAGGTGTCCCCGTCGCGGTGGATCGTGGCCTTGCCGCCATCGACGGTCAGCTCCGAGGCATACGTGACGGCCGGCAGGCCGAGCCGCTCGGCGAGCATCGTCGGGACGACACCCATCGTGCCGTCGGTGCTGGCCATACCGGTGATGACGAGGTCTGCGGGGGCCTCCGCAGAGAGCTTCTTGATCGCCTCGGCGAGGACGAGCGAGGTGGCGATGGCGTCGGAGCCGTGGATCGCGTCGTCCTTGACGTGCACGCCCTTGTGGGCACCCATCTGCAGGGCCTTCTTGATCGCGTCGGCGGCGTCGTCGGGGCCGACCGTCACGACGGTCACCTCGCCCTCGCTCTCCTCGACGAGCTTGAGAGCCGCCTCGACGGCATACTCGTCGAGCTCTGAGAGCAGGCCGTCGACGTTCTCGCGGTCGGTCGTGTTGTCCGATGCGTCGAACGTGCGCTCGGCCTGGGCGTCCGGCACGTACTTGACACAGACGACGATGTTCATGGGTGAGCGTCCTCTTCCCTAGCGGATGGGTGGTCAGCGGATCGGTTATAGCAGTCAGCCGTCCACTCCGGACGGCGACGGCACTGTCCCCCATCTTGGCACCGCACCTCGTCCGGGCCCTCATCGGGACGGCGTGACCCTCACCACCCGCATTCCCCCGAACGGTCCGTTCGGGGCCGAACTGGACCGTGCACAGGTTCGGTCACCGGCGGCCGGTTCGGGCGGGGTCAGCGCCCCTCGAACTTGGCCTTGCCCGGGCCCTGCTCGACGAACGAGGTCATGCCGATCTCACGGTCCCGCGTGGCGAAGAGCGCGGCGAACGCCATCCGCTCGATCTCCAGACCGGTGTCGAGGTCGACCTCGAGCCCACGGTCGATGGCCTCCTTCGCGGCACGCACCGCGCAGGTGGCCGCCCCGACATACGTCGCGGCCCACGCGCGCGCGCTCTCGTAGACCTCGCCGGCCGGGACGACCCTGTCGGCCAGCCCGATCGCGAGCGCCTCGGCGGCGCCGACGAAGCGGCCGCTGAAGACGATCTCCTTGGCCCTGGCCGGACCGACGAGCCGCGAGAGGCGCTGCGTGCCGCCGGCGCCCGGGATGACGCCGAGCAGGATCTCCGGCTGGCCGAGCCTGGCATCGTCGGCGACGACCCGGAAGTCGCAGGCGAGGGCGAGCTCGCACCCGCCGCCGAGGGCGTAGCCGGTGATCGCGGCGATGACCGGCTTGGGGATCCTGGCGACGGCGGTGATCGAGCTCTGCAGCGGGCCGGAGCGCTCGACCATGTCGGTGTAGGACATGGTCGTCATCTCCTTGATGTCGGCGCCGGCGGCGAAGACCCTCTCGCCGCCGTAGACGACGACGGCCTTGACGTCGGCCCGACCGGTCGCCTCGTGGGCAGCGGCGCGGATCTCCTCCTGGACCTGCCGGCTGAGCGCGTTCATCTTGGGCCGGTCGAGCCGGATCGTGCCGATGCCGTCCTCGACCTCGAGCCGGACGAACTCGCCCATCACTGGCCGCCTTCCGACGTGCCCGCGGCCCCGGTCGCACCCGGCGCGTCCTCGGGTGGCTGCCACGTCTGGAAGAAGAAGCCGACGCTCTGCAGGATGTGGTTGATCGAGAGCGGCACGAGGATGTCGAGGTCGGCGTGCGGGGTGACCACCTGCTCGGCGGACACGACAAGGCTGTCCTGCACGAGCGAGAGCTTGACGAGGTTGAGCTGCAGGGTCATGTCGTTGCATCGCGCGAGCCGCTCGTTGCGGTCCGGCGAGACCGGCTCCTGCAGCTGCCACTGGCCGAAGAAGCGCACCAGCGGCAGCTCACCCTCGGCGACGCGGGCGAAGAGGGTCTGCTCGTTGACCACGTACTCGAGATCGCCGTCGTCGTCGACGGTGGTCGTGACGCCGAGCTTGTCGAGCTCGGCGGCGATGCGGTCGCGTAAGGGTGTGCCGGCCGGTGCGCCGTTCGGAGCACCCTCGGGCGTCGGGGGCTGGAAGTTGGGCAGCGAAGTCGGATCCGTCATGTGCCCAACCGTAACGAGGACCCTCCCCCGAGTCACATGGCGGGCTCCCGCCACTGCCGCGGTATGCCGCCCACCTCGCGACCGTTGCGCCCTCGGCTCTCGCGAAGGTCCCTCGGGCACACCGGGGCGCGCTCTATCCTGACGACATGCCGACCACCCCGCCCGATGTGCCGCCGCCGCACGGCGCGCACCTGAGCGCGGACGGGGCGACCTTCAGCATCTACGCCTCCCACGCGGACGGGGTCGAGGTCTGCCTGTTCGACCGGGCACCGGACGGCACCGAGGTCGAGCGGCGGGTGCCGCTGCGCAACCACGTGTATGGCACGTGGTTCGACACCGTCGAGAGCGTCGGGCCCGGCCAGCGCTACGGCGTGCGGGTCACCGGCCCGTGGGTCCCCGAGCGGGCGCTGCGCCACAACCCGGCCAAGCTGCTTCTCGACCCCTACGCCCGCGCCGTCGAGGGCGGCGTCACCGTCGACCCGGCCGTCTACGGCCACCACGTGGGAGCCAACCTCGCGGGCGACCTGCATGTGCGAGACGACCGCGACTCAGCGGCATACGTGCCACGGTGTGTCGTCGTGAGCGACGGGTTCGACTGGGGCACCGACGCGCCCGCGCGCCATCGGCTCTGTGACTCGGTCATCTACGAGGTGCACGTCAGGAACGCGACGCGGCTGCACCCGGGCGTGCCGGAGCCGCTGCGCGGGACCTATGCCGGGCTCGCGCACCCCGCGTTCGTCGAGCACCTGACCTCCCTCGGGGTCACTGCGGTCGAGCTGCTGCCCGTGCACACGTTCACCCACGAGCCCGAGCTGGTCACCCGCGGCCTGAGCAACCACTGGGGCTACAACACGCTCGGCTTCTTCGCCCCGCACGCGCCCTACGCGGCGGCGCGGGACCCGCAGGGGGTGCTCGACGAGTTCAAGGCGATGGTCAGGGCCCTGCACGCCGCGGGGATCGAGGTGATCCTCGACGTCGTCTACAACCACACCGCGGAGCAGTCCCAGGCGGGGATGACGCTCAGCTGGCGAGGGCTCGACCAGCGGGCCTACTACCGCCTCGACGAGCACGGCCGGGACATCGACCTGACCGGCTGCGGGAACACCGTCGACCTGAGCCAGACGGTCGTCGTGGCGATGGTGCTGGACTCGCTGCGCTACTGGGTCAGCCAGATGCACGTCGACGGCTTCCGCTTCGATCTGGCCGTCGCGCTCGCGCGCGGCCGGGACGAAGGCTACGACCCGGACCACCCCTTCCTCGTCGCCCTGCGCACCGACCCGGTCCTGTCGCAGGTCAAGCTCGTCGCCGAGCCGTGGGACGTCGGGATGCACGGCTGGCGCACCGGCCAGTTCCCGCCGCCGTTCGCCGAGTGGAACGACCGGTACCGCGACGCGATCCGCACCTACTGGCTGCGCGACCTCGCGGCGTCCGGCGCCGGTGAGACCGGCCACGGGGTGCGCGATGTCGCGACGCGCCTGGCCGGCTCGCAGGACGTGTTCGACGGGGCGGGCCGGGGGACGACCGCGTCGGTCAACTTCGTCACCGCGCACGACGGCTTCACCGTCGGCGACCTGACCCGCTACGACCACAAGCACAACGAGGCGAACGGGCACGGCGGCACCGACGGCAGCAACGACAACCGCTCGTGGAACCACGGCGTCGAGGGGCCGACGGACGACCTGGAGATCCGTGCGGCGCGGCAGCGCTCGATGCGCAACCTGCTCGGCACGCTGCTGCTGTCGGCCGGCGTGCCGATGATCAGCGGCGGCGACGAGTTCGGCCGCAGCCAGGGCGGCAACAACAACCCGTACAGCCAGGACAACGCGACGAGCTGGTTCGACTGGGAGCTCGAGCCGTGGCAGCAGGACCTGCTCGAGACGACCCGCTTCCTCGCCGAGATCCGGGCGAAGCACCCGGTGCTGCGGCAGCGCCCGTTCTTCTCCGGCCGTCCCACCGGGCCGGACGGCCCGCTCGACCTCGCCTGGTACGGCGGGGACGGCCAGCCGATGGGCGACCGCTGGAACGACCCGACCGTCGATGTCCTGCAGGCCCTCTTCAACGGCGGCCCGCTGGGGCACGACTCGGTGCTGCTGACGCTCAACGGCTCGGGATGGGCAGCGGAGGTCATGCTGCCCCGCGCTCCCGGCTCGGCGGGCTACGACCTCGTCTGGGACAGCGCGTGGGAACGCCCCGGCGGGCCGGGTCTCACGGTGCCGGCCGGTGGCGAGGCGCCGATGACGAGCGGGTCGCTACGGCTGTGGCGCGTCGTCAGCGCGGGCTGAGTTCGCGCTTGCGACGGCCAGCAGTGGCTAGCGCACGACCTTGGCCTTGCAGATTGCGTCCCAGTCCGTCCTCGCGAAGCGAAGGGCAACCCGTCCCCCTGTGGGAAAGGAGATTCTGGCCAAGACATACATGTCACCCATTCGTTCGCAGGCCGCAAGCTCCGCAGAACGCACGTCATCGAGGAGTCGATTCCAAAAGATGGCCGGGTCCCCGAAGAGGGCTGGTGTGGCAGCGCTCACGACCAGTTCTGAACCGGCGAGCCCAACCGTGAAATGCCCATTCAGGCCGAGCGGCAAGTCACCCAACTCTCGATTACCTGCGTCCTCGTGCTCGATTGGAATGGAGACTCGTTTCCCCGCCGAGATGGGAGCCTTCTTTTTCTCGGCAGAACGGGTGCGGCGCCATTCGCGAATGTAGTCCCAGAGGAAGTAGAAGGCCAGGAAGGCGGCGCCACCCGACAGGCCTGCAAAGATCTCACTCACCAGTCACTCCGATCGTACCCACCACAACGAACCTCAGGCAATCAAGTCGCACCCGCAACCAGTCCATTTCAATCTCGAACGGCAGAACCCCTGCTGGTTCGGTTAGAAGTCGCACACCGATCATCCCGGGACCCTTGGGACGCCCCGATTTGGATGTCAACCAAATTGGTCTCGACACGCCTTCAGGTCTTCAGCCAACGCGGCATGAGGCCGTTTGACGCCTCCCCACGGGTCCCGCGGCCCTACCTACGAACCCCTACGAACCCCGGAGCCCGCTCTGCAGTTGGCAACGATAGGTGAGCAGAGCCGCTCGCCCCTTCACGAATCAGGGCGCCGTTTTCTTGTCAGCACAACTTGTCGAAGTCCCACCAGTTCGTAGAATACGAGGACCGTACTTGCAATCGCAAGACACACATGGCATTGCGCACCAAAGGAAACAAGTGCTGCAAGAAAGGGTACTGGGAGCCACGCTATCCATCTATCGTTGAGATGTCGGTACTGGGTCCCAAGCCCGGCCAGGAGAACAACAGCAACGCTAGATGCAAGATCCGCCCATCCGCCCATGCCTCAACCACTGCGGGTCCATCTGGTCTCCGTGGGCGAACTCTCCACAGCGAAATCCAACCCTTGAGGCCTATTCTCACATTCCCACGGAGACATGAATAGTATTTCCTTGGTCAGCGTGTCGCAATAGAGAACGACGGCGCTTTCGAGAGAGTTGACTTACCAGAATCGATCTCCGAGAGGACCGCCGCAGGTGTACTACTCCACAGGACCGACGATGCGCCAAATCCGGGACCCCTATCAAGAAGCCCATCGGACGCGAACTCCACGAAACCGAGATCGCATTCAACAAACAAATCAATCAAATCCGATGGATCGTCGAACGTGCCAACACTCATCTCAAGAACTGGAAATCCTGCACACCGATTACCGACGCCCCCTGCACGCGTTCGCCACCAGCATCACCGTCGCCATCGGACTCTACTTCTTCACCACCGCAGAATAAGCCTCCTTCTGTGCACACCTTGAATGCTCACGCTGACCATATCAACTATGAAGGATCGAGGAACCCAGAACCCTCCAGAAGCCGCCATATCGAGATCTTAATAGAGTCCGGATTCGAACCTTACCTGACGTACGATACCGCCATGAGAACCTTGTCGATCAGCGCCGCGAAGGCGAGGCTCAACGAGCTCGTCGACGAGGCGCAACGCACGCATGAGCACGTCACCCTGACGAAGAACGGATCTCCGGCAGCGGTCATGGTCTCGTCCGACGAGTGGGACATCATCCAGGACACGCTGTTCTGGCAGTCGCAGCCGAGCATCCGTGACGACATCGCCCAGGCCGACCGTGACATCGCCGAGGGCAACACGATCAGTGGCGATGAACTGCGCGCTCGGTATGGCTTGCCGCGGCAATGAGCCGCGCCTCACGCGACCCCTCCGATGACGACCCGTGGCACGTGCAGGTCACGTCGCCAGCACAACGAAACCTGGCCCGCATCCCGCCGCGGTATGCAGTAGCCATCGTGGAGTTCATCACAGCAGTCCTGCCGATGAACCCGCACCGCCTCGGAAAACCGATGGGCCACGAACTCGGCGGCCTGCATGGCGCCCGCCGCGGCGACCGCCCGCCGCGGCGACTACCGGGTCCTCTACCGCATCGTCGGCCACGAGCAGCTCATCGCGATCATCCGGATCGACCACCGCGGTCGCGTCTGCCACACCCCGCTGAGCCGGGCACCGCAAGGCGCTGCGTCGGGACAGGGAAGGCGCGTGCCGCGCCTGGTGTGGGCCAGACGTCGATCGCCCGACCCCGAATCGTTCCCGTGCCCTCCTGTCGCTCGCCCAGCTCGCCGAGCTGGGCGGCATACCTCATGTGCCTGGTCCGGCCCCAGACGGCGCGGCACCGATCTCGGCGCCGGACGCGTCGTCGGCCGCGGCTAGTCTGGCGCCACCACACCGAGGAGCTGGTCGACATGGGCATCATGGACGGGAAGAGTGGTCTGGTGACCGCGTCGGGGGGCGGGATCGGCCGGGCCAGCGCGCTCGCGTTCGCACGAGCCGGGGCCAACGTGCTCGTCAGCGACATCGACGAGGCGACCGCCCGCGAGACGGCTGAGCTGATCCGCGCCGCCGGCGGCACCGCCGAGTCCCTCGTGGCCGACGCCTCGGACGAGGCGGCCAACCTGGCCCTCGTCCAGGCTGTCGTGGCGCACTGGGGCAGGCTCGACTTCGCGCACAACAACGCCGGCATCGGGTCGCCGAACAAGCCGCTGACCGAGCAGGAGGGCGAGGACTGGGAGCGGATCTTCCGGATCAACGTCTTCGGCATGATGTACGCGGTCAAGCACCAGCTGCGCCAGTTCCTGCGCCAGGGCGACGGCGGGGCGATCGTCAACTCCGCGTCGACCGCGGGGGTGTCCGGCAGCACAGGCCTGTCGCCCTACGTCAGCTCGAAGTGGGCCGTCCTCGGCCTGACCAAGACCGCCGCGGCAGAGGTCGCCGCCGACGGCATCCGAGTCAACGCCATCTGCCCGGGAGCCACGCTGACCGACGCGCTGCAGGGCTGGAAGGAGTCCTCCCCCGACGCGTACGAGGCGGTTGCCTCACGAATCCCCATGCGCCGCATGGCCGATGCGGCCGAGCAGGCCGACGCCGCCGTCTGGCTGTGCTCCCCGCAGGCCTCCTATGTCACCGGGCAGGCGCTGGCCATCGACGGTGGCGACACGATCCTCGGTCACTGACCGGGCGCCGCGCCAGACATGGCCGCAATACCGCGCAGGCGCCCCACGTCCAGGTCGCGTGCCGCTGACCGGGCGGGCGGTCAGGACCCCTCGTAGGGGTATGGCGCCTGGAGGCTCTCGAACATGGGAAAGTGCCGCACGTTCGTGGTCAGCAGCTGCATGTCCAACACGGCCACCGTGCCGGCGATCAGGTAGTCGGCGGCCCCGACTCCGGAGTGGCTTCGTCGGTACGCCCGAGCGTAGTCGGCCGCGCGGCGAGCGATGTCCTCGGTCACGGGGACCCAGTCGAACGCCAGGAAGAACGTCTCCAAGGCGGTCAGCTCGCTCGGGCGCACGCCTGCCAGCAGCTCGAAGCGGGTCAGCTCGCTGGCAGCGACCGCTTCGTCAGCGCGCAGCAGCTCTTCCAACAGCGTGGTGGCCCGCGCATATCCGCGCAGATGGTCGATCGCGACCGACGTGTCGAGCAGCTTCACCGCAAGCCAAGCTGGTCGAGGCGCTCGTCGAGGTCGCCGCGCACGCTGTCGACATGGTCCGCACCGGTGGATGACCGGTCATGCCACGTCCCAGCAGAGGCGCGCACCGCGGCAAGGCGCGCCTGCGCTGTCTGCCGACCGTACTGCGCGCGAATCGCCCTGCGGATGAGCTCAGAGCGTGAGGCACCGGTACGAGCGGCGGCGCGCCCGAGGAGGTCTGCCTCCTCGTCGTCCAGGTAGATCTGAGTCCGATGCACGACATCAGCATACATCGGCCAATGTCGTGCTGACCCCTGACAGTTCGACCTGCCGTCCACCCAGAAACGAGGTATGCCGCCCAGCTCGGCGAGCTGGGCGGCATACGGCGTGCGCGTGGTCGCAGACTCAGGCGATACTCGCGAGCCCGATCTCCGCGTAGGACGCCAGACCCTCGTGCTTGGGCACGACCCGCACGCTGTAGCCGAACGAGCCGGTCCTGGTCATGGAGATCTCGCCCCCGAAGATCGCGCGGGCCTGCTCGTCGGTCTCGACGAAACCGAGCGGGGCGACCGCGATATCGCTCAGTTCGTCGTCACCCGAGACGCGACCATGGACGAGCTGGACCTCGACCTCGTCCGGACTGAGCTCGGCCAGCTCGACGAGAGCCGTGACGTGCAGGGTGTCGCCGATCTGCGGCGAGTCGGAGACACCGGAGGACTCGACGTGTGCGACCTTGACGTCGGGCCAGGCGCGCCGGACCTTCGCGGTGTATGCAGCCAGGTCCCTGGCGCCCTTCCAGCCGGTGCCGTTCATGGCGCGGCCGGCCGCGGTCGCCGGGGCGTAGAGCCGCTCCGTGTAGTCCTTGATCATCCGGCTCGCGAGGACCTTCGGCCCGAGGGTCCTCAGGGTGTGGGTCATCATCGCGATCCACGACTGCGGCAGTCCGTCGGCGTCGCGGTCGTAGAACGGGCGGGCGACGCTGTTCTCGATCAGGTCGTAGAGCGCGGCCGCCTCGATGTCGTCACGCCGGTCCGGGTCGTCGACCCCGTCCGCGGTGGGGATCGCCCAGCCGTTGCGGCCGTCGAACCACTCGTCCCACCACCCGTCGAGCACCGAGAGGTTGAGCCCGCCGTTGAGAGCCGCCTTCATGCCCGAGGTACCGCATGCCTCGAAGGGGCGCAGCGGGGTGTTGAGCCACACGTCGCAGCCCGGGTAGAGCGCCTGGGCCATGGCGATGTCGTAGTTGGGCAGGAAGACGATCCGGTGGCGCACCTGCGGGTCGTCGGCGAACTGGACCATCTCCTGGATGAGCCGCTTGCCGGTCTCGTCCGCGGGGTGAGACTTGCCGGCGATGACCAGCTGCACCGGGTGTGTCGGGTGCAGCAGGAGACGCTTGAGCCGCTCGGGGTCGCTCAGCATGAGGGTGAGCCGCTTGTAGGTCGGCACCCGCCGGGCGAAGCCGATCGTGAGGATGTCCGGGTCGAGCACGTCGTCGACCCAGCCGAGCTCGGCCTTCGTCGCGCCGCGCTTGCGCCAGGACGAGCGCAGCCGGCGGCGGGCGTCCTCGACGAGCTGGCGACGCATCTCGCCCTTGACCTGCCAGATCGCATCGGGCGGGATCTCGTCGACGCGGTGCCACGCGTCCGCACCCGCGACGTTGGTGGTGCCGAGGTGGGTACGAGCCAGGTCGTAGACCCTGCGGTCGACCCACGTCGGGGCGTGGACGCCGTTGGTGATGCTCGCGATCGGCACCTCGACGTCGTCGAAGCCGGGCCAGAGCCCGTCGAACATCTCGCGGCTGACGACGCCGTGCAGCTGCGAGACCCCGTTGGCGCGCTGCGCGAGCCGCAGGCCCATCACTGCCATGTTGAAGATGTCGGGCGTGCCGCCCTCGTAGTCCTCGGCACCGAGCGCGAGGAGCCGGTCGACGGGCACACCGGGGGCCTCGAGCGACCCACCGAAGTAGCGGTTGATGTTCTCGGCGGGAAAGCGGTCGATCCCGGCCGGGACCGGGGTGTGAGTCGTGAAGACCGTTGCGGCCCGGACCGCCTCGAGCGCCTCGTCGAAGGTCAGGCCCTCGTCGCGGACGAGCTCGGCGATCCGCTCGACACTGAGGAAGCCGGCGTGGCCCTCGTTGGTGTGGTAGACCTCCGGAGTCGGGGCACCGGTCAGGCGGGACCACATCCGCAGCGCGCGCACACCGCCGATACCGAGCAGGATCTCCTGCTCGAGGCGGGTCTCGCCGCCGCCGCCGTAGAGCGACTCGGTGACCCGCCTGGCGGCCTCGTCGTTGCCGGGGATGTCGGAGTCGAGCAGCAGCACCGGGACGCGGCCGACCTGCGCCTTCCACACGTGAGCGCCCAGCACCCGGCCGCCGGGCAGGTCGATGCAGACCACGGCCGGGGTGTCGTCGGCCTCGCGGAGCAGGGACAGCGGCAGGCCGTCGGGATCGAGGACCGGGTAGGTCTCCTGCTGCCAGCCGTCCGGCGAGAGCTGCTGCTTGAAGTAGCCGGTCTTGTAGAACAGGCCGACGCCGACGATCGGGACACCGAGGTCGGAGGCAGTCTTGAGGTGGTCGCCGGCGAGAATGCCGAGGCCGCCGGAGTACTGCGGCAGGACCGCGGTGATGCCGAACTCGGGGCTGAAGTAGGCGATCGCCTGCGGCGCCGCACCGCCGCGCTCCTCCTGCTCACGGCTCCAGCGCTGGTACCACCGCTCGTTGGTCAGGTAGTGGTGCAGGTCCTCGTTCGCGGCGACGACGCGGCCGACGAACTCGTCGTCGGCGGCGAGCGCGGCCAGCTCGTCGGCGGACAGGCGCGAGAGGAGCTTGACCGGGTCGTTCTTGGTCGCCGCCCACTTGCCCGGGTCGATGCTCTCGAAGAGATCCCGGGTCAGCGGGTGCCAGGACCAGCGCAGGTTGCTGGCGAGGTCGCCGAGACCCTCGATGCGGGACGGCAGGACGGTGCGCACGCTGAAGCGTCGGATGGCCTTCACGGGCCACCAGCATAGCCGTGTGACATGTTCTTGCAGGACTTGCAGTGGTGTTTCAGGAACCGTCTCGGCTGGTGGGACGCACTCAGCCCCGCAGAGCGATCCCACCTCAGGTGCTTGCTCAGGAGCTCGACAGTGGCGCGTGCCGTGCCGCGCCTCGATTCGATACGGTCGACACGTGACTGACCCCGCGAA
>NZ_JAKDLO010000010.1 GCF_030452765.1 Intrasporangium sp. | reverse complement strand
TCACCGGCGGCCACAAATCATGCCCTCACCCGGAACCCCGGCTGAATGTTTACGGGTACATCAGGGGTGAGTAGTTTCGATCAGAACGTCGATCGGCAGCTCGACGGCGTCGTGCTGGACCGCGTGTATACCCAATGCCACGTAGCCTAATTTTGTCGGTGGGTGTGCGGCGTGTCGTGGCGGGTGTGACGGGTGGGTCTGCTGGGATGGCCGGTCATGGGTTCAGCAGCGGTAGTGGCGCGTCCGGATCAGGTGAGCTTGGGGGTGCTGGTCGAGGCGGTCGGGCGGGACGCGGTCGATGAGGCGGTCGGCGGTGTGCGGGAAGAAGGAGCGCCGCTCGGACGGCAAGCTGCCCGCGCACGTGATCACCTATCTGACGCTCGCGTTGTGCCTGTTCCCGGAGGATGACCACGAGGAGGTCGCGGCGAAGGTGACCGGGTCGCTGGACCGGTTCGGCTGCTGGGACGCGGCCTGGAGCGTACCGACCGCCGGCGCGATCACCCAGGCGCGGAAACGTTTGGGCCGGAAGGTGTTTCCCGAGTTGTTCGAGCGCACCTGCGGTCCGGTCGGCGGGGAGGCTGGGCCGGGCGCGGGCGAGGCGGCGTTGGGCACGGCGCGTGGGTCGTTCCTGCGCGGGTGGCGGCTGCTGGCGATCGACGGGTTCGAGGTGGACGTGCCCGACTCGAAGCAGAACGCGGCCGAGTTCGGGTATGCCGGGTCCGGGGCGAACCGGTCTGCGTTCCCCAAGGCGCGGGTGGTTGCCCTCGCCGAGTGCGGCACCCACGCGTTCGTCGCCGCCGAGGTCGACGCGTACTCGGTCGGGGAGAAGAGCCTCGCACAGCGGATCTACCCGCGGCTGCGCCCCGACGAGCTGCTCACCGCGGACCGGGGCTTCTACTCATGGGCCGCGTGGGACACCGCCGCGGCGACCGGTGCCGCCCTGTTGTGGCGCGCCCCGACCCAGCTGGCCCTGCCTGCCATCGAGGTCCTGACCGACGGCACCTACCTGTCCGTGGTCATGGACTCGAGCATCCGCGGTGCCCGCCGTCAGAAGATCCTGGCCGCGGCCCGCGCCGGGCACGACCTGGCCGAGCATCCCGACGCCCGCGGCAGCAACGGGCTGCCGGTGGCGCGGCTGGTGCGGGTGATCGAGTACGACGTGCCGGACCGGGCCGGGAACGGCACCGGCGAGCTGGTCGTGCTCCTCACGTCGATCATCGACCCGGCCGCAGGCCGGGCCGGACGATCTGGCCGGGGCGTATCACCAGCGATGGGAGGAAGAGACCGCCAACGACCAGCTCAAGACGCATCTGCGGGGCCCGGGCAAGGTGCTGCGTTCGCGGCTGCCGGACCTGGTGTACCAGGAGATCTGGGCCCATCTGATCGTGCACCACGCGATCTGTGCGCTGATCGCGCGGGCCTTGGCCGCCGCGGACCTGGACCCGGACCGGATCTCCTTCACCAAGGCCGTGCGCCTGATCCGCCGTACCGCTACCGGGACGGCGGACATTCCCCCCTGAGGACTGGCACGCGGCACTACCCGGCCACCTGAGGAGGATCGCGCGGGCGCGCATCCCGAAACGCCGGCAGCGCACGTGTCCGCGCGCTGTCAAACGCGCCCGGCACAACAGCTACCGCGTCAAGCGACCCGACGAGCCGGCCAGCACCCGCCACGACCGGCCGCCCACTATCAACCTGCACGCCGTCCACCCACGCGCGTCATGACCCGGATTACGCTACGTGGCATTGCGTGTATACCGACAAGGCCTCCGGCAAGGACGTTGCTCCCCCGCAGCTGGAGGTGTTGCTGGGGTTCGTCCGCGACGGGGACACCGTGGTGGTGCACAGTCTGGATCGGCTGGCCCGCAACCTGGACGACCTGCGGCGCATCGTCCACGCTCTGACCGCCCGCGGGGTACGGGTGGAGTTCGTGAAGGAGCAGCTGACCTTTACCGGTGAGGATTCGCCGATGGCGAACCTGCTGCTGTCGGTGATGGGGGCCTTCGCCGAGTTCGAACGTGCCCTGATCCGGGAGCGGCAGCGCGAAGGCATCGCGCTGGCCAAGCGACGCGGCGCCTACCGCGGCCGCAAGCCCTCCTTGACCGCTGGGCAGGTCGCGGACCTGAAGGCGCGCGCCGATGCTGGCGAGGCGAAGGCAGCGCTGGCGCGGGAGTTCGGGATCAGCCGCGAGACGGTGTACCAGTACCTGCGTGCGGCCGCTTCCACCGGCTGACGAGAGCGCAGCGGTCACTGCGGCGGGGCTGCGGGATCGGTGAGGGTGAGCCGTTTGGACATATCAAGGTTCACCTCGCCGTAGGGCAGCACGTGGTTCCAGAAGAGCGGGGTGAGTCCGCGACGATCGGCGTCGCCGAGCCGTTCGAACCAGGCTGGCTCCACGAGGACGTCTTGCAGCATCAGCGTCTTCACGTACACCAGCGCGGCTTGCAGGATGCGCAGGCAGGCGACGAACATCTCCTGTTCGTCGCGGTGGTTGCCGGCGATGGTGCCGCCGGCCCGGTGAGAGGACTCGACGACGTTGAGTCCTTCCTCGATCTCGCGCTGCAACTCCCGCAGCCGCAAGTACCGGCACACGAAGATGGTCTTCTGGGCGCGGCCGATCTCCAGCATCGCCGCGTAGGTCGGGTGCGAGGCGCTGCGGGTAAACCGGCGCAGGATCGCCTCGGTCGTGGGGGTTCCGGTGCGGATCGCGGTGGCGTAGCGCATCGTCATGTCGTACTGCTCGGCGATCAGGTCCCAGCGGATCGGCCTGGTCAGCGCAGCGGCAAGGTTCGGGTAGGCGTCGCGGCCACCTGAGGCATCGACGTAGAGCTTGATCCGGTTGATCTGCTTGATCCGGGGCAGCAGGTCGAAGCCCAGCAGTCGGGTGATGCCGAAGCCGATCTCGGACTGCCCGTGAGAGTCGACGTAGGTGCCCTCCAGGCGCATGGTGGTGCTGTGCCGCATCGCTCCTTCGACCATCGCGGCAACCTCCGATGCGGTGCAGGAGATCAGCTGCGAGTGCACCACCATCGACTTACGCTCCACATGCCAGTAGATCAACACACCGCGGCCGCCGTAGCGGGAGTGCCACTCGGTGAAGATGTTCTGGTCCCAGGCCCGCACGTGAGTGGAGTCCGAGGCGACCGCAGTCGAACCGACACCCCACAGGACGGCCCGCCGCGCCGCGAAGGTCGCGTCGGCGATGCGGATCGCGACCGCCCGCGCGGCGTCCAGGCTCAAGTAGCGGCGGCGGACGTAACGGATCTCGTCTTCGCTGTGCCCGTGCCCGCCCGCGGCGACGGCGCGGATGCCGGTATTGGTGCCGTAGGCGTAGATCGCCAGCAGCAGTCGCTCGGCCAGCACCGACGCGGGAATGCTGCCGCCGCCGCTGACCGAGGTGACCACCTCCAGACAGCCGGTGCGCAGCACCCTCTCCTTGAGGATGTCCACCAGCGCCACGGTGCCCCAGCGGCGGCGCACCTCGGCCTTGAGCTGGCGCAGGTTACGCGGCTCGTGCTGCGCCGGCACCGGCGTCAGCTTGATCGCTCCGGCTCGCCGCTCGCTGATCGCGAGCCACGGCAGCTGTGGCAGTGCTTCGTTCAACCTGCCCAGCTCGTCGGTCAGCTCCCCGCGCAGCCCCGCGATGAACTCGGCCGGGTCCAGCGGTTTCCGCAGCTCGCGGTAGTGCTCGGCCCGGTGTTCCTCGAAGTCGGCCGGCAGGTCCGCGTCCGGGTTGCGCCACCGATCGGCCCCCACGACCTTGGCTCAGCCGCCGAACCTTCTGGGCGGCCGAGCCGAACCGGCGCTCCGGGCCTCCCTCGCTGGCGCTCGGTCGATCCTCACACCTTGGCTCAGCCGCCATACTCATTGGCTGCGCTCTTTGCCTGCTCGAGCCACGCACGCCGGGCATCGAGCGACTCCTGGGCCTTGCGGATCCTGGCCTCGTTGCCCGAGGACTGGGCCTTGGCGAGGTCGGACTCGAGGTCGGAGACCGCCCGCTCGAGCTGGTCGACCATGCCCTGCGCCCGCGCCGCGACCTCCGGGTTCGACGACTTCCAGCGTTTCTCGTCGGCGTCGCGGACCGCCTGCTCGACCCGGCGCAGGGCCTTCTCGATGCGGTCCATGTCGGCGCGGGGCACCTTGCCCGCGGCGTCCCACCGGTCCTGGATCGAGCGCAACGCCACCTTGGACTGCTCGAGGTCGGTCACCGGCACGAGCCCCTCGGCCTCGCTGAGCAGGCCCTCCTTCACGCCGAGGTTCCCCCGGAACTGCTCCTCCTCGGCCGCCACGACCGCGTCCTTGGCCCCGAAGAACGCGTCCTGGGCCGCCTTGAAGCGGGCCCACAGCTTGTCGTCGTCGGACCTGCTCGCCCGTCCCGCGTGACGCCACTCGTCCATGAGCCGCTTGAAGGCGCCGGCCGTCGCCGACCAGTCGGTGCTCGTCGAGAGGCGCTCGGCCTCCTCGATGAGCCGCTCTTTGGCCGCCTTCGCCTCCCCGTGCACCGCGTCGAGGCCGGCGAAGTGCGTGCGCCGGGCCTTGTCGAAGCGGTTGCGGGCGGTGCTGAAGCGCTGCCACAGCGCCGTCTCGGCGTCGCGGTCGAGACGGGTCGAGGCGCGCTGGTGCTGCTTCCACTCGTCGAGCAGCTCGCGCATCCGCGCGCCGCTCTGCTTCCACTGGATCTTGTTCTCCGGCTGGTCGGCGATGGTCTCGGCCGCCGCGACGATCGCCTCCCGCTCGGTCGTCGCCTGCACCTTGGCCGCAGCACGGGCCTCCTGCTCGAGGTTGCGCTTCTGGGCGACGCCGGACTGGATCTCGTCGAGCTTGGCGTGCAGCGCATCGAGGTCACCGACGACGGCGGCGGCCTCGACCTGCTCGATGAGCTTCTTGAGGGCGTCGTTGACATCCTTGGACGGCACCTCGGGCTGGGCGAGCCGCTGCTCGAGCAGGACCGCGGACGCGTACAGCTCGTCGTACTTGCGCGCGAAGTACGTCAGCGCCTCCTCGGGGCTTGCGCCCGGGAAGCTGCCGACCTCGCGCTCGCCCTCCTTCGTCCGTACGTGCACGATCCCGTTCTCGTCGACGCGGCCGAAGGCAGCTGCCGCCGAGTGGTCCTCGTTCGCGGCCGGGGGCACCGGCCGGGGGCCTGGGCGCGCCATCGACGCGGGCGTCGGGATGGCGCTCGGCTTCGGTATGCCGCTGGGCTTGGGGACCGGGGGAACGCTGGCCTGCGGTTCAGGCGCGGACTGCGTGGTGTCGACGTCCGTGGCCTGCGGTTCAGGCGCGGACTGCGTGGTGTCGACGTCCGTGGTCACCGGCTCAGGCGCGGACTCCGTCTCCTGCTCGGGCTGCTCGGACTGGTTCGTCGTGTCAGTCATGCCTTCTTCTCCGTCACCTTGACGCTGAGGATGCTGATGGGGGAGACCGGGGTGCCGTCGTTCTGGTTGGGGGGCAGGGCCTTGTGCGAGGCGATCTTCTTGACGATGTCGAGCCCGTCGGTCACCGTGCCGAAGATCGTGTAACCGCCGCCCTTGGTCGGCAGCGTCGTCTTCTTGTACGTGATGAAGAACTGGCCGCCGTTGCTGTTCGGGTCGGAGGTGCGGGCCATCGCCAGCGTACCGGCCGGGTAGACGCCGTCCTTCGGGGCGTTCTCGACGCCGAAGCCGTAGCCGGGATCCCCTGAGCCAGTGCCGGTGGGGTCGCCGCACTGCAGGACGAAGATGCCCGCGCTCGTCACGCGGTGGCAGGGACTCGGAGCCCAGTAGCCCCGCTCGGCCAGGAAGACGAACGACGCGACGGTCTGCGGCGCCTTGGTCCCGTCCAGCTCGAACGTGAGGTCGCCGCAGGTCGTCGTGACGGTCGCGACGAACGTCCGGCCTGCCGCGGTCTTCTTGTCCGGCACCGTCGCGAAGGTCTTCGGGGTCGTCTGCAGGGTCGGTGGCTGCTCACACCCGGCGGCGAGCCGCTGCCCCTCCTCGAGGGCGGCAGTCGTCGCCGCGGCCGGTGTCGGTGCCGCCGCGGGAGCCGCATCCGAGTCGGGCAGGAAGTGCGGGATGGCGATGGCCGCGGCCACGACGAGGATCACCGCGAGGATGGCGCCGAAGAGCCGCTTGTCCTTGGCGCTCTCGCTGATTACCTGCTGGGTGCCACGCCGTGCCTCCTTGCGGCGCCGCGCGCGGGCGTGCTCCTGCTGTTTCGTCACGTTCCTCTCCTTGGCGGGACCACCGACGTGCCGGGCTTCGGACATTTTAGAGACACAGCCCTGCCCGGTGCGGGCCGCAGGGTCACGACTGGACGACACAACCCCCGGGCCGCGGGGGAACTAGCATGGCCGCTGGCGAAAGGAAGTCAGCTGTGGCCGAGCATGATGTGCGGATGATCGTCCTGTCGACGGACGACCTGGACGAGTCGATCAAGTTCTACTCCGAGACTCTCGGGATGCCCCTGAAGTTCCGCGACGGCTCACATTTCGCGGCCCTCGACGGCGGGTCGGTGACCCTGGCCCTCGCGACCAGGGTGGACCACCCGATCCATGGCCGGGTCGTGGTCGGCATCAAGACCAGCGACGTCGACGCGGCAGCGCAGCGCATCGAGGAGAGCGGCGGCGCGGTCATCAAGGGCCCGTACGACGATGCCCACGAGCGACGCGCCGTGTGCTACGACAACATGGGCAACGGTCTGGTGTTCTACAGCCCGCTGGCCCGCTGACCGTGCTGACCGTCGCGTTCCCCGCCCAGGCGTTCGACACCAACTGCTACGTCCTGGCGCCCGGCCCCGGTCAGGAGTGCGTCGTCGTCGACCCGGGCGTCGGGGTCGAGCAGGCGCTTCAAGAGGTGCTCACGACCCACCGGCTGCGGCCGGCCGCCGTCCTGCTGACGCACGGCCATGTCGACCACGTCTGGGCGGTCACACCGGTGTGCGGCGCCGACACGGCGGCATACATCCACTCGGAGGACCGCTACCGGTTGCGCGACCCGCTCGCGGGCACCCATCCGGCCCTCATCGCCATGCTCGAGCAGCAGTTCGGCCGCAAGGCCACCTGGGCCGAGCCCTCCAGCGTCGTCGAGATCCAGGACCGGACGCGGCTGACGCTGGCCGGGCTGGAGTTCGAGGTCCGGCACGCTCCCGGGCACACCGAGGGCTCGGTGCTCTTCGGGACGAGGCAGGTCCCCGACGGGGTTCGCGCAGACGTGGACCTCGACTGCACCATGCTGTCCGGTGACGTCCTGTTCGCCGGGTCCATCGGACGGACCGACCTGCCGGGAGGCGACCACGCGGCGATGCAGCGCAGCCTCCGCGAGGTCGTCCTGCCGCTGGCGGACACGACCCTCGTCCTGCCGGGGCACGGGCCCGCCACGACGATGGCCCACGAGCGGGAGAACAACCCCTACCTGCAACACTTGCCCGCGTGAGCACGTCAGCCAAGATCACCCCGATCAGCGGGTTCCCGGAGTACCTGCCCGCCGAGCGGATCGTCGAGCAGCGCTTCCTCGACGTCATCCGGGAGACCTTCGAGCTGCACGGCTTCGCCTCGATCGAGACCCGCTCCATCGAGCCGATCGAGCGACTGACCGGCAAGGGCGGCGACACCGACAAGGAGATCTACGGCGTCTCCCGGCTCGCCGGTGACGACGAGGAGGCGAGGTGGGGGCTGCACTTCGACCTGACCGTGCCGTTCGCGCGGTACGTCCTCGAGAACGCCGGCAAGTTGCACTTCCCCTTCCGGCGCTACCAGATCCAGAAGGCATGGCGCGGTGAGCGGCCCCAGGAGGGGCGCTACCGCGAGTTCACCCAGGCCGACATCGACGTCGTCGACCTCGGCGAGCTGTCCCCGCACTTCGAGGCGGAGATGCCCCTGGTCATCGCCGACGTCTTCGACAGGTTCCCGGTCGGCGAGTTCGTGATCCAGGTCAACAACCGCAAGATCCCGGGCGGCTTCTACCAGGGCATCGGCCTGACCGACGTCGTCGGGACCCTCCGGATCGTCGACAAGCTCGACAAGCTCGGGCACGCACAGGTGAGCGAGCTGCTGATCGAGTCGGGCGCCACACCCGAACAGGCGGCGCAGTGCCTCGCGCTGGCGCAGATCCGCACCCCCGACCTGTCCTTCGTCGAGCGCGTCCACGAGCTGGGGGTGAGCCACCCGCTGCTCGACGAGGGCCTCGAGTCGCTCGCCCGCGTCGTCCGGACCGGTCAGGCGCACGCACCGGGACGCGTCGTCGCCGACCTGCGGATCGCCCGCGGGCTCGACTACTACACGGGCACGGTCTACGAGACGCAGTTCGTCGGGCACGAGCAGTGGGGCTCGTTCTGCTCCGGCGGCCGGTATGACGCCCTCGCCTCCGACGGCCGGCACACCTACCCCGGAGTGGGTATCTCGATCGGCGTGACCCGGATCCTCGGGCTGCTCGTCGGCCGCGGGCTCGTCACCGCCGACCGGTCCACCCCGGCCGCGGTCCTCGTCGCCCTGAAGGACGACGGGTCTCGTGACGAGTCGGTGGCGGTGGCCACGGCGCTGCGGGCTCGCGGGATCGCCTGCGAGGTCGCCCCGTCGGCCGCGAGGTTCGGCAAGCAGATCCGCTACGCCGAGCGCCGGGGCATCCCGTACGTGTGGTTCCCGGGAGCCGGGCAGGCCGGCGACGAGGTCAAGGACATCCGCTCCGGCGCGCAGCTCCCCGCCGACTCGCGGGCCTGGGCCCCGCCCGCCGAAGACCTGCACCCCGCCGTCTCGAGGCGCGACTGACCCGGCGACACTACTGTGGGAGGTATGAAGGTCGGCATACCGCGTGAGGTCAAGGACAGCGAGTTCAGGGTTGCGATCACGCCGGCCGGGGTCACCGAGCTGGTCGCCCACGGCCACGAGGTCGTCATCGAGGAGGGAGCCGGGGTCGGCTCGGCGATCACCGACGACGACTACCGGGCCGCCGGAGCCGTGCTCGTCGCCAAGGCCGAGCAGGTCTGGGAGTCGGCCGAGCTGCTCCTCAAGGTCAAGGAGCCCGTCCCCGACGAGTACGACTACCTGCACGAGGGCCAGACCGTCTTCACCTACCTGCATCTGGCCGCCGACCGACCCCTCACCGAGCAGCTCACCCGCCGGCGGGTCACTGCGATCGGCTACGAGACCGTCGAGCTGCACGACGGGTCGCTGCCGCTGCTCGCCCCGATGTCGGAGGTAGCGGGACGGCTGGCTCCCCAGGTCGGCGCCCAGGCGCTGCTGCGCGCGCACGGTGGCCGTGGCATCCTGCTCGGCGGGGTGTCCGGTGTCTACGCGGCCAAGGTCGTGGTCATCGGTGCCGGCGTCGCCGGGATGAACGCCGCAGCCATCGCCCTCGGCATGCAGGCCGAGGTGCTCCTGCTCGACAAGGACATCAGCAAGCTGCGACACGCCGACTTCGTCTACCAGGGCCACTGCCAGACCGTCGCATCCAATGCCTACGAGATCGGCAACGCCATCGCCGACGCCGACCTCGTCATCGGGGCCGTCCTCGTTCACGGTGCCCGCACCCCGAGGCTCGTCACCAACGAGCAGGTCGCCCGGATGCGTCCGGGCTCGGTACTCGTCGACATCGCGATCGACCAGGGCGGCTGCTTCGAGGACTCCCACCCGACGACGCACACCGACCCCACCTACCCGGTGCACAACTCGATCTTCTACTGCGTGGCCAACATGCCCGGCGCCGTGCCGCACACGAGCACCTACGCGCTCACCAACGTCACGCTGCCCTACGCCGTCGCACTCGCCGACCACGGCTGGCGCGATGCCCTGCGGTCCGATCCCTCCCTCGCGCTCGGCCTGAACACCCACGGCGGCGCGGTCGTGTTCGAGCCCGTCGCCCAAGGACACGGCCTCTCCTTCACCTCGCTCGCCGAGGTGCTCTCCTGACCGCCGGCACCCAGCGCACCACCCCCCTGGAACGTGACATCAGCGCGTGGCTCGACCATGTCCGCGTGGAACGCGGGGCGGCGGCCAACACCCTCGCCGCGTACCGTCGCGACCTCGGCCGCTACCGCGACTTCCTCACCGAACGGGGCATCACCAACGCGGCAGCGGTGCATGAGGCCGACGTCACCGGCTTCCTCGCCCACCTGCGCCTCGGAGACTCCGGCCACCCGGGCCTGGCCGTCTCCTCCACGGCGCGGACCCTCGCCGCGGTCCGCGGCTTGCACCGGTTCCTCGCCCTCGAGGGGATCACGGACACCGATCCCGCCGCGCACGTCGCGCCCCCGCGCCCACCCTCCCGCCTCCCGAAGGCGATCCCCGTGGACATGGTCGAGCGGCTCCTCGAGGCGGCCTCCGTCGGCGACCCACCCCTGTCGCTGCGCGATCGTGCGCTGCTCGAGCTGCTCTACGGCGCGGGAGCCCGCATCAGCGAGGCCGTCGGCCTCGACGTGGACGACCTCGACCTCGAGGTGCGCGCCGTGCGCCTCGTCGGAAAGGGCGCCAAGGAGCGCGTGGTCCCCATCGGCCGGTATGCCGCCGAGTCCCTTGGCGCCTATCTGACCCGAGCTCGACCTGCCCTCTCGGCCGCCGGACGGGCCGGCCCAGCGCTCTTCCTCGGCCGGCGCGGAGCCCGGCTCTCGCGCCAGTCGGCCTGGCTGGTGCTCCAGGCGGTGGCCGGCCGCGCGGGCCTGCGCGAGCACGTGTCGCCGCATACGCTGCGGCACTCGTTTGCCACGCACCTGCTCGACGGAGGCGCAGATGTGCGCGTCGTGCAGGAGCTGCTCGGGCACGCCTCGGTCACGACGACCCAGATCTACACGATGGTCTCCGTGCATCGGCTCCGGGAGGTCTACGCCGAGGCTCATCCCCGGGCGCGCTGATAAGGTCGGGCCTGATCAGCGCGACGCTGACCGGGCACGACGGAGCGGAGTGGACACCAGGGTGAACGAGGAGACCCAGGAGGCGGCGCAGGTGGCGGCGCAGGCCGGCCAGGTCGGTGACCTCCCCAGCCCGCACGAGAGCAACGCCGCATCGCAGCCGGCGCTCGGCCCGACCGGCCGGCCGGTGCCCCACTACCCCGAGCCTGCCCTGCTGAGCACCCATGGCCCGGCGCGCATCATCGCGATGTGCAACCAGAAGGGCGGGGTCGGCAAGACGACGACGACCATCAACCTCGGTGCCGCACTGGCCGAGCTGGGCAGGCGCGTGCTGCTCGTCGACTTCGACCCGCAGGGCGCCCTGTCGGTCGGGCTCGGCCTGCGCACCCACGAGCTCGACCGGACCATCTACAACCTGCTCGTCGGCGGCGGGCACGACATCCGCGAGATCATCCAGCGCACCGCGACCGACAACCTCGACATCGTCCCGGCCAACATCGACCTGTCCGCGGCCGAGGTCCAACTCGTCGGCGAGGTGGCCCGCGAGCAGGTGCTCACCCGGGTGCTCCGACCGGTCGCCGACGACTACGACGTCATCCTCATCGACTGCCAGCCGTCCCTCGGCCTGCTGACCGTCAACGCCCTCACCGCCTCGCACGGCGTCATCATCCCGCTCGAGTGCGAGTTCTTCGCGATGCGCGGCGTCGCCCTGCTCGTCGAGACGATCGAGAAGATCACCGACCGGCTCAACCCCCGCCTGCAGGTCGACGGCATCCTCGCGACCATGTACGACGGACGCACCCTGCACTGCCGCGAGGTGGTCCGCTCGGTCGTCGACCACTTCGGCGACCGGGTCTTCCACACCGTGATCAGTCGCACGGTCAAGTTCCCCGACGCGACGCTGGCCGCCGAGCCGATCACGGCCTACGCGCCGAACCACTCGGGCGCCGACGCCTACCGGCAGCTGGCGCGCGAGCTCATCGCACGTGGCGACGCGGCCTGATCCGATGAGCGAGCCCGACCTCGTCGACCGGGGGCCGGCCGACGCCGTACACCTGCCGAGCCTGCCCGGGGACCGGTCGTCGGCCATGACTCCCGGTGGTGTCCTCACCCGGCGTACCGGCGCGCCCTTCGAGGTCCACCTCGACGTCTTCCAGGGGCCGTTCGACCTGCTGCTCGGGCTCATCGCCAAGCACAAGCTCGACATCACCGAGGTCGCCCTGTCCAAGGTCACCGACGAGTTCGTGGCCCACCTCAAGGCGGCCCAGGCAACCGACGACTCGGGCCCGTCATGGGACCTCAGCCAGGCGTCGGAGTTCGTCGTTGTCGCCGCAACCCTGCTCGACCTCAAGGCGGCCCGGCTGCTGCCTCAGCCCGGCCCTCAGGACGAGGAGGACCTGGCCCTCATCGAGGCCCGTGACCTGCTCTTCGCCCGGCTCCTGCAGTACCGCGCCTACAAGCAGATCGCGGACGCCTTCGCCGACCGGATGGCCACGGTCGGCCGTATCGCGCCCAGGCAGGCCGGGCTCGAGCCGCGGTTCGCCGCGCTGCTTCCAGAGCTGGTCATCTCGGTCACACCCGAGCAGTTCGCCATGATCGCGGCTCGCGCCCTGACCCCGAAGGCCCCCCCGAGCGTCGGGCTCGAGCACCTGCACTCGCCGCGGGTCAGCGTCCGCGAGCAGGCGACGATCCTGATCGAGCGGCTCCGGGTGCGGGGGCAGGTCTCCTTCCGGGCCCTCGTCGCCGATGCCGACAGCACCCTGGTCATCGTCGCCCGCTTCCTCGCCTTGCTCGAGCTGTTCAAGGAGTCGGCCATCGCCTTCGAGCAGGCCCAGGCGCTCGGCGAGCTCGATATCCGGTGGACCGGCGCCGCCTCCGGCGATGTCGCCATCACCGACGAGTTCGACGAGACCGGCGAGTTCGACGACCGGGATGCCGGCACCGACGCGGACGGGGACGATACGGACGGGAACGATACGGACGGGCCGAGCCCGGGGGAGCAGCCCGCAGAAGGGACATCATGAGTGACGAGCAGATCGGCCCGCAGGCCGAGGCGGATCCGGCCGGCCTCGACGTGCACGCCATGCCGGGCGGGCCGCGCGCGGCCCTCGAGGCCGTCCTCATGGTCGTCGACGAGCCGGTGACCGAGCTCGCGCTCGCGTCGGCCCTCGAGCTGCCCGTCGGCCAGGTCCACGACCACCTCCTCGCCCTCGAGCAGGACTATGCGGCGAGCTGGCGCGGGTTCACGCTGCGCAACGTCGCCGGCGGGTGGCGGGTGTACAGCAGGGCCGACTTCGCCCCGGTAGTCGAGCGGTTCCTCCTGGACGGCCAGCAGGCCAGGCTGACCCAGGCATCCCTCGAGACGCTGGCGGTCATCGCCTACCGCCAGCCGGTCTCGCGGGGCAGGGTCAGCGCGGTACGTGGGGTCAATGTCGACGGCGTCGTGCGAACCCTGCTGGCCCGTGGCCTCGTCGAGGAGACCGAGGACCCCGGGGAGGGCGGTGCGACGCTCTACCGGACGACCCCGTACTTCCTGCAGCGGATGGGCCTGCGCACGCTCGACGAGCTGCCCGCCCTGGCACCCTTCCTGCCCGATGCCGACGTGATCGACGAGCTCGTCGAGGAGGGCCACGCATGAACGAGGACCACTCACGCTCGCCCCGCACGCCTCGGGGGAAGGGACCGCACAAGGGGCAACAACCGCGTGGTCAGCGCGCCCGGTCCCTGCCGAGAGACGCCCGCCAGGGCGGCAAGGCACCCCGCTTCGCCGGCTCTACGAAGCCGGGCCAGCCGACCCGCCTGCCGGCCCGACCCGCCATCCCCACCGTCGACGTCCACGACCCCGCAGGGGTGCGCCTGCAGAAGCTGCTCGCCGCGGCGGGGGTCGGCTCCCGTCGCGTGTGCGAGAACCTCATCGCCGACGGGCGCGTCGAGGTCGACGGACAGGTCGTCACCGAGCTCGGCGTCCGGATCGACCCGAAGCGTCAGGTCGTGCGGGTGGACGGTGAGCGGGTCAACCTCGACGAGGAGCGGGTCTACCTCGCGTTCAACAAGCCCAAGGGCGTCATCACCACCATGAACGACGAGCTCGGCCGTCTCTCGATCACCGACTATCTCGGCAACCGGGACGACCGGCTCTTCCACGTGGGGCGACTCGACGCCGACACGGAGGGTCTGCTCCTGCTGACGAACGACGGCGACCTCGCGCACCGGCTGCAGCACCCGGCCTACGGGGTCCTCAAGACCTACCTCGCCCAGATCCAGGGCCCGGTCCCGCGCGACCTCGGCAAACGCCTGCGGGACGGCATCGACCTCGAGGACGGACCGGTCCGGGTCGACGCGTTCCGGGTGGTCGACTCCCGGCCCGGCAAGGCCCTCGTCGAGGTGATCCTGCACGAGGGGCGCAAGCATGTCGTGCGGCGGATGCTCGCCGAGGCCGGACACCCGGTCCTCTCGCTGGTGCGCACCGAGGTCGGGCCGATCCGGCTGGCCGACCTGCGCCCGGGACGGACCCGCCGGCTCGGGCGTGCAGAGGTCGCGGCGCTGTACAAGGCTGCTGGTCTCTGAGCCGGCCACGGGCGTCGCTACGCTTCGAGACGTGAGAGCGCGCGTACGGATCATCGGCACCGGGCTCATCGGGACGAGCCTGGGCATCGCCCTGACCGGCGCGGGCTACGACGTCGCGCTCGACGACCCGTCGCCGACGGCGCGGTGGCTCGCGCGGGACCTGCGAGCCGGCCGGATCGAGGTCGACGAGACACCGGAGGTCGTCGTGGTGGCCGCCCCGCCGGATGTCTGCGGCGAGGTGATCGTCGCGGCGCTGCGGCGCTGGCCGGAGGCGGTCGTCACCGACGTGGCGTCGGTCAAGGAGATCATCCTGCGCGAGGTCCTTGCTGCCGGGGTCGACGTGACCCGGTATGTCGGCTCCCATCCCATGGCGGGCCGGGAACGCCCGGGGACCGCGGCCGCCCGCGGCGACCTCTTCGACGGGCGTGCCTGGGTGATCGTCCCGCACGACGCCACCGACCCTCGAGCCGTCGAGGCGGTCCGGGCCATGGCGACCGCGGTGGGCGCGGCGGTCCGGGTCATGCCGGCCACCGAGCACGACGCGGCCGTGGCCACGGTCTCGCACCTGCCGCAGCTCGCCGCGAGTCTTGTGGCCGGCTGCCTGCGGGAGCTGCCCGAGCACGCGGTCGGGCTGGCCGGGCAGGGCCTGCGTGACGTGACCCGGATCGCGGCCAGCGACCCTCGACTCTGGACCCAGATCCTCTACGGCAACGCACCAGCGGTGCTGCAGGTCCTACACGAGGTGCAGGACCGGGTGACGGAGGTCATCGATGCCCTGGAGGGGATCGTCGCCGGTCGGAGCGAGGGGGCCCTCGGCACGATCAGCCGGGTCCTCGAGGCAGGCAACCTCGGCCATGCCCGGATCCCCGGCAAGCACGGCGCCGCCCCGGCGGCATACGAGATCGTCTCGGTCGTCGTGCCGGACGAGCCGGGGTCCCTCGGCAGGCTGTTCGCCGACGTCGGCGACGCCGGCGTCAACCTCGAGGACCTCCAGCTCGAGCACGGGATCGGACAGGCCGTGGGCATCGCCTACCTGTCCGTCGTGCCGGCCTCGCTCGAGCCCCTGCTCGAGGCGCTCGAGCGGCAGGGGTGGCGGGTGCACCAGTGATGCCGGATGCGCCCGTGACGGGCCAGTAGGCTGCAGGCCATGGCTGCTGGCGTCGACACCCCGCTGACCGGATTCGTCATCGCGATCGACGGCCCGTCCGGGTCGGGCAAGTCGAGCGTCTCCAAACAGGTCGCGCGCACCCTGGACCTGGGCTTCCTCGATACCGGCGCGATGTACCGGTCCGCCACGTGGTGGTGCCTCGAGCAGGGCGTCGACCTCGAGGACGAGGCCGCCGTCATCGCCGCGACCCGCGAGCTGCCCCTGACGATCGGGACCGACCCGGACGCACCGACCGTCCACGTCGGTGGCCACGACGTCTCGGCCGCGATCCGCGAGACACGGATCTCCGAGCAGGTCTCGAAGGTCGCCAGGATCATCCCGGTCCGCGAGATCCTCCGGCAGCTGCAGCGCCGGCTGGTCTCCGAGGCCGGCGCGGCCCTCGGCGGGGTCGTCGCCGAGGGCCGCGACATCACGACCGTCGTCGTGCCGGATGCCCCGGTCCGTATCCTGCTCACGGCCTCCGAGGAGGCCAGGCTCGCCCGACGGTCGCGGGAGCTGCACGGCGCGGCCGACCCCGCGTCCGTCGCGGCGACTCGCACCCAGATCGTCGAGCGTGACCTCGCCGACTCCACGGTCTCCCAGTTCACGGTCGCGGCAGACGGCGTCACGACCCTCGACACCACCGACCTCGACTTCGAGCAGTCGGTGGCCGCGGTGCTGCAGATCGTCGCAGCAGCCCGACCATGACCGCCCTCGAAGCGCCGGCGCCCTGGCGGGCGAGGCTCGGGCGCTGGGTCGGCGTCGCGGTGTTCCACACGGCATACCGGGGGCGCACCCGGGATCCGGACCGCGTGCCTCGGACCGGACCCGTCATCCTCGTGGCCAACCACGCGGCCTTCCTCGACGGCCCGGTCGTCTTCTCGCTCGCCCCGCGGCCGGTGAGCTTCCTGGTCAAGCAGGAGGCCTTCACCGGGCCCTTCGGGCGGGTGCTGCGGACGGTGGGGCAGATCCCGATCGACCGCACCGTCGGGGACCGAACGGCTCTCGCGACCGCGGTCGCCGTGCTGGCAGGTGGTGGCGCGGTGGGCATCTTCCCGGAGGGCAACCGCAGCGGGGGGGAGGTCGAGCAGGTCAACCAGGGTGCCGCGTGGATCGCGCTGCGCACCGGCGCCCGTGTCGTGCCCGTGGCCGTTCTCGGCACCCGAGTGCCGGGCGGGTCCAAGGACACCTGGCCGCGCCCGTTCTCACGCCTCACCGTCGCCTATGGCGAGCCCTTCAGCCTCGATGTCGACCCGTCGCTGTCCGGTCGTGAACGGCTGCGGGCGGCCACCGAGCAGGTGCGGGCGGTGCTCGCCGAGCACGTACGTCGAGCGCGGGGGGACAATGCCCCGATGGACAATGGGACGCCGGACGCCGATGTGCCCGCGCCGCCGAACGATGAGGGGACACCGTGACCGACGAGACCGCACGGATGCCAGTGCGAGCCGCGCCCGGCGATCCGGTCTCCCCCGACGACACCTCGGTCGAGCGCGCGTTGCGCGCCGGCCTCGCCGAGTTCGACCTCAGCCCGGAGGACCGGGCCCTCGTCGAGGACCAGGGCGGCGCCGGGGGCACCACGCCGACCGGGCCCCCGCTGCCCGTGGTCGCCGTCGTGGGGCGGCCCAACGTGGGCAAGTCGAGCCTGGTCAACCGGGTCCTGCGGCGCCGCGAGGCGGTCGTCGAGGACGTGCCGGGAGTGACCCGCGACCGGGTCTCCTACGAGACGGAGTGGGCCGGGCGGCGTTTCATGCTGGTCGACACGGGGGGCTGGGTGGCCGACGCGACCGGCCTCCACCTGCGGGTCGCCGAACAGGCCGAGATCGCCATCGAGCTGGCCGACGTCGTCGTGTTCGTCGTCGACGCGACGGTCGGCGCGACCGACGACGACGAGGCCGTCGTCAAGCTGCTGCGCCGTTCCGGCAAGCCCGTCGTCCTGGTGGCCAACAAGGTCGACGACGAGCGCGGCGAGTCGGACGCGACGATGCTGTGGAACCTGGGGCTCGGCCAGCCGTGGCCGGTCTCGGCCCTGCACGGCCGGGGGAGCGGCGACGCTCTCGACGCCGTCCTCGAGGTCCTGCCCGAGGTCTCCGCGCACGGAGCCTACGCACCGGGTGGTCCGCGCCGGGTCGCGTTGCTCGGCCGGCCCAACGTCGGCAAGTCGAGCCTGCTCAACAAGCTCGCCGGCACGGACCGGGTCGTCGTCGACGATGTCGCCGGCACCACGCGCGACCCGGTCGACGAGCTCATCGAGCTCGGCGGGCGCACCTGGCGCTTCGTCGACACCGCCGGGATCCGCCGACGCGCCCACCAGGCTCGAGGAGTCGACTTCTACGCCTCCCTGCGCACCCAGGCCGCACTCGAGAAGGCCGAGGTGGCCATCGTCCTGATCGACGCCGAGCAGCCGATCGCCGAGCAGGACGTCCGCGTCATCCAGCAGGTCATCGACGCCGGCCGGGCGCTGGTGATCGCCTACAACAAGTGGGACACCCTCGACGAGGAGCGCCGCTACTACCTCGAACGCGAGATCGAGCAGGAGCTCGTCCAGGTCCCGTGGGCGCCTCGCGTCAACGTCTCCGCGCGCACCGGGCGGCACGTCGACCGGCTCGTGCCCGGGCTCGAGACCGCCCTCGACTCGTGGGACCGGCGCGTCCCGACGTCCCGGCTCAACGCGTTCCTCGGCGCCGTCGTCGCCGCCCACCCGCACCCGGTCCGCGGCGGAAAGCAGCCCCGAATCCTCTTCGCGACCCAGGCCTCGACCCGGCCACCGCGGTTCGTTCTCTTCGCGTCCGGGTTCATCGAGGCCGGCTACCGCCGCTTCCTCGAGCGGCGCCTGCGTGAGGAGTTCGGCTTCGAGGGCACCCCGATCGAGCTGTCGGTGCGGGTGCGCGAGAGGCGCCGCCGCTAGGCCGCCAGGCCCGTATGCTGCTCACCCCCGCGCCGGGCGAGGGGGACCCGGGCAGCCGGGACTCGATTGCGACGGGTGGGCGGCCGTGCGCTAAGGTGCAGACGCCCCGCTAGCGGGGCAACGGGCTGTGGCGCAGTTTGGTAGCGCACTTGACTGGGGGTCAAGGGGTCGCAGGTTCAAATCCTGTCAGCCCGACGCGGCGGGTCACCGGCAGATGGTCCCATCGACGGCATGTGCACGCTCTTGGATGTCGGTCTTCCGCATCGACCTCGAACACGCGGCGCGCTTGCGCGGGTTTGCCGCCGTGCCGCCGTGAATGCGCGCCGTCGCGCGCGTCCGGCGTGACAGAGTGTGCCCCACCGGGTAGCTGACCTAACCGAGATGAGTACCCATGCGAACACGAAACGCCCTCGTCCCCATGCTCGCCCTTGCTGCCACGCTGGCGCTCACCGGATGCTCCTCTGACGCGAGCCCTACCAACTCGCCGACCACCGCGGCCGGAAGTCCGGTCGCCGGGTCGTGGGGTAAGGAGGCGACCGGCCAGCCGTCGATCACGATCGCCGAGGACGGGGCCTTCAACGGCACCGACGGATGCAACTCGATGGCCGGTCACGGCACGCTCGCCGACGGCAAGTTCGATCTCGGTGCCTTCCGGACGACCCTCATGGCCTGCGAGGGCATCGACACGTGGCTCTCCAAGGCGGCGTCGGCGACCCGCTCAGGGGACACGCTGACACTGTTCGACAAAGACGGGACCCAGATCGGCACCCTGGACAAGCGGTGATCTCGGCCACTTGATCACCCTCGCGAGCCCGGCGCCTCTCGCCACAGCCGCATCGCTGCGAGGGAAGAGCCGAGCAACGTGGCTCCCGCGACCAGGAGCATGCCGGCGGCACCGATGGAGTCCGCGAACCAGTCCACCGCAGCCTGCGTGACCGACACCGTCAGGGCAGCCACGCCGAGGGCGAGGTAGGCCCAGGCCTGGCGGGACAGGTACAAGCCGAACCCGGCCACCGCGAGCAGGAAGCACAAGGCGTACCCGAGCGCCGAGGAAGGGCCGCTCAGTGCGATCGTCTGGGTGCCGACGAACGCCGTCCCGCAGCCGAGCAAGCGTCCCACTGTCACCTCGCGCCACCACCCCGCCTCGACCCCGCCCGCCCAGATGACACCGATCCCGAGGAGCGTCAGGCCGTAACCGACCGCGCCGTCAGCGGGCAACCACCACTCCAGCGCCAGCTGCAGGGCGAACACCGTGCCGAACCAGACACCGAGCTGGCCGGCCAGGCTGGGGGACAGGACATAGCCCACGACGCACACGAGGGCGAGGGTGAGGTAGGGCAGCGCCCAGGCACCCGACGAGGTGGAAAGCTGCACGTGGTCGATGACAAGGGCGACGATCAACGCGACGGCGACGGCCGCGCCGGTCAGCAGGACGGACGCGAGACGGCGACGGATGTCATGGCTCGGCTGCCGGACACCGTCCTTGCGGACGGACCGTGGGATCGCGGCCAGCCCCGCCGCGGCCAGGAGCCCCGTCGTGACCGCGAGCACTGCAAGCTGCGCCGCGAAGTCCATGACGTACCAGCGGACGCCCATGAAGAGCATGACGGCAGTGACGACGAGAACCGCGCCCACGTAGGCGAGCACCTCGACGAGGACACGGCGGAAGGCATCTCCAGGCGCTGTGACCCGGTCGTCGGCAGCCGCACTGGCCAGGCCCGCGCCGGGGGGCACGGTGGACGACGGGCGGGTGAGCGCCTGGGAGACGATGCTCACCGCACGGGTGCGGGCATCGGTCGGGATCAGGGACTCGTGGACCAGCGCCTCGACGACGCGGTCTGCAGTCGTGTCCGAGGATCGCTCGAGAGGAGGTGGCGACGTCATGATTGGCGACCTTGGGTATACCGGATTGGGCGAGTGCATGGTACGCGGCGAGCGCGCGGGAGGGAGGTGAGCTGTTGCGTTGCCACCCATTCTGACGCACCGGCCGACGCCATGTCGGTCCGGTCGGTCGGCCTGTGGATTGTGCTGCTTGCATCACTGCGGTGGCACCGGTGCCGAACGACAGCCGGGCATCGCAGATGGTGAACCGCCCTGCTGTGACCGACCGCCCGACAGCCGACGCAGCGGCATCCGAGACGGCGTGCGGCGACGGTTAGGCTCAGCGTGTGACCGAGGACCTGGGAGCATCCGGGCGCACGGGCAGGGTGTCCGGGCGGCTCTTCACGCTCCCCAACGTCCTGTCCATGCTCCGGCTCGTCGGTGTGCCGCTCTTCCTGTGGGCCATCGTGACCCGCCGCGACGGGCTTGCCCTCCTCGTGCTGGCCGTGTCCGGTATCACCGACTACGCCGACGGCAAGATCGCGCGCACGTTCCGGATGGAGTCACGGCTCGGGCAGTTCCTCGACCCGGTCGCCGACCGCCTCTACATCCTCTCGACACTCGTCGGCCTGGCGTGGCGCGAGATCATCCCACTCTGGTTCGTCATCGTGCTCCTGGCCCGCGAGGCGGTGATGTTCGTCATGCTGCTGCACCTGCGCAGTCGTGGGCAGATCGGGCTTCCAGTTCACTTCGTCGGCAAGGCTGCGACCTTCAGCCTGCTCTACGCCTTCCCCCTCCTGCTGCTCGCCCACGGCGACGACCTCATCGCCAACCTCGCGCGACCGATCGGCTGGGCCTTCGCATGGTGGGGCCTGGTCCTTTACTGGCTGGCTGCGGTCCTCTATGCGATCCAGGCCAAGTTCGTCCTGTCCCGGGCCAGCCACCGACGTGCGCCGAGGGCTCGATGAGCACCTCCCCTCCGAGAGCACCGGACGCCTCGATGTCCCTGATCACCTCGATGATCAGGCGACCACTCGACCCCGGCTACGCGGAGGCGGCCAAGCGCAGAAGACGGGCCGGGCTGCCCCAGGCGACGCCGACCCGGACGGTTCTGGTCGTCGTGATGGCGCTGCTCATCGGCTTCATGTTCGCCGTGAGCGCGAAGGCGCTGCGGCCCAAACCGAGCGTCGCTGCGCAGGCCAGGGCCGAGCTGATCGAGCGGATCGAGACGCTACAGTCCGGAGCCGCCCAGAGCGAGGCACAGATCCGGGCCCTGACCAAGGAGGTCCGCGGCTACGAGGAGATGGCGCTCGCCCAGTCCGGCGCACCCGACCTGACGACCCAGATCGAGCAGTACGCGCTTCAGGCCGGGCTCACCCCGTTGGCGGGTCCCGGCCTGACCCTGACCCTCGACGACGCGACGAGCGCCGGGACCGATGCCCAGGCGGGCACGAGACCCAGCGGGGGCTTCGACTCGGGTCGTGTCGCCGCCGGCGACCTGCAGATCGTCGTCAACGGCCTCTGGGGCGCAGGTGCCGAGGCGATCTCCATCAACGGACAGCGGCTCACCTCGACCGCAGCGATCCGGTTCGCGGGCCAAGCCGTCATCGTCGACTTCCGGCCGCTGTCGCGGCCATACGTGATCACTGCCCTCGGCGACCCCGAGCAGATGCAGCGGGTGTTCGGACCATCCTTCGCCGGGGTCTACCTCGACCAGCTCACCCGGCAGTATGGCATCCGCGCCGCCTTCGCCGCCTCGAAGGCCCTCACGGTCCCGGGCGACTCGTCGATGCATGTCGAGTTCGCGAAGCCCATCCCTTCCGACGTACCATCTGCCCGACCACCCACGACGGGATCTGGCTCCTGAGCACCACCTGAGGGACTCGAGGAAGGGGACACGGTGATCCCAGCCATCGGACTACTCGTCGGGCTGCTCGTCGGGCTGCTCCTTGACCCCGCGGTGCCGCTGTGGCTCCAGCCCTATCTGCCCATCGCCATCATCGCGGCACTCGATGCCGTCTTCGGGGCCGTCCGGGCGGTGCTCGACGGGATCTTCAACGACAAGGTCTTCGTCGTCTCGTTCCTGTCCAACGTCGTCGTCGCGGCCCTCATCGTCTTCCTCGGCGACCAGCTGGGCGTCGGCACCCAGCTGTCCACCGGTGTCGTCGTCGTGCTCGGCGTCCGGATCTTCTCCAACGTGGCCTCGATCAGGCGCCACCTCTTCCGGGCCTGACCGTGACCGAGCCGAGCGGAGGTGAGCAGACCGGGGGTGCGCGCCCGCGGATGGGCTCGGCCGACGGCGTCGCCGCGTGGCGGCGCCTCGTCCGGATGGGTCGCCCGCGGCTGACCAAGGCCAATGTCCTGGCCGCGCTGCTCGCCACCCTCCTCGGCGTCAGCATCGCCACCCAGGTCCAGCTGACCAACGCCCGCGGGCTGGAGGATCTCAGCCAGAGCGAGCTGGTCAACGTACTCGACGACGTCTCGCTGCGTGCCTCCCGACTGGACCAGCAGGTCCGCGAGCTCGAGACAACCCGCGACCGGCTCAAGAACGGCACCGACGACGCGACCGAGGCGATCGCGCAGGCGCAGAAACGGGTCGACACGCTCGGCATCCTCGCCGGCAGCCTGCCCGCCCACGGCCCGGGGATCCAGGTGATGATCAGCGACCCGGAGCGGCAGGTGACCGGTCCGGTGGTCATCGACCTCATCCAGGAGCTGCGCGACGCAGGTGCCGAGGTGATCGACATCGGCGGGGTGAGGGTCGTCGCGTCGAGCTTCGTCGAGACCCGGGACGACGCGATCCTCGTCGACGGCCACCAGGTACAACGGCCGATCCAGGTCAAGGCGATCGGCGACTCCAAGACACTCGCCTCTGCGATGACCATCCCCGGTGGCGTCGTCGAGACGATGCGACAGAAGGGGGGAACAGCGGTCGTGACGGAGGTCGACGACATCAGGGTCACCTCGATCCATCACCGCACGCCGCTGGTCCACGCCACGCCGACAGAACAGCCACCGGGATGACCCGCCGAGCGTTCATCCTGCGCCCGAGGCGTCCCGCATGGCATTCTCTCAACGTGCCGACTCCACCACTTGGTGGCGGGCCTTCACGACAATCACAGGAGCGACATGACCGAGCTCAGCTACCCCGACGACCTGCGCTACACGACCGACCACGAGTGGGTGCGCAGCGAGGGGGACACCGTCCGGATCGGCATCACGGCCTTCGCGCAGGACGCCCTCGGCGACGTGGTCTATGTCTCCCTTCCCGCGGTCGGGGACAGCCTCGCGGTCGGCGACTCGTGCGGCGAGGTCGAGTCGACCAAGTCCGTGAGCGACATCTACGCCCCGCTCGCGGGCGAGGTGACCGCCGTCAACGAGGCGCTGGACGGCGCGCCCGAGCTCATCAACACCGACCCCTACGGTGAAGGCTGGATGTTCGAGATGCGCCTGGAGAATGCCACGGCCGCCGACGATCTCATGGGTGCCGCGGAGTACCAGGCGTCGCTGACATCCTGACGCATTCCGGGCATATACCCGGGTGGCTTCGGGTGAACTATCGTGAGACCGAAGCAAGCCCAGCGACACCGATGAGGAGGACCCCCGCGTGAGCGACGAGCACGACGACGCCACGACCCCGCCGGCAGGGGACGACGACGCCAACGAACCGCGCACCATGCGGTTCCAAGGCGTGCCCGCCGGCGACACGGAGCACGCGGAAGCGCATCCGAGCGGGCTGAGCACCCAGGACCGAGCCACGATCGGGGCTCTGCGACCGGGCACCGCACTGCTGATCGTCCAGCGTGGCCCGAACACCGGTGCCAGGTTCCTGCTCGACGACGAGGCGGTGACCACCGGGCGGCATCCCGACTCCGACATCTTCCTCGATGACGTGACCGTGTCACGCAAGCACGCCGTCTTCACCCGTCAGGGTGCGGATGGGTACCTCGTGCGTGACGCGGGCTCGCTCAACGGGACCTATGTCAACCGGGAGCGCATCGACGAAGCCGTCCTCACGACGGGCGACGAGGTCCAGATCGGCAAGTTCCGTCTCGTCTACTACTCCGACTGACCTACGGTGGCGGCCCGGCTGACCATCGGTCGGCTCATCGCCGCGCTCACCGGCGAGTTCCCCGACCTGACCCCATCCAAGATCCGCTTCCTGGAGACCGAGGGCCTGCTCACTCCCGAGCGGACACCGTCCGGCTACCGGACCTACTCCGAGGCTGATGTCGAGCGGATGCGCTACATCCTCACCGCGCAGCGCGAGCGGTACTGGCCCCTGCGGGTCATCAAGGAGGCGCTCGACGCCCTGGACCGTGGCTTGGCCGAGTCCGAGCAGCCTGGTGGGCTGCCCACAGCGCCGGCGCCGTCCCCGGACCCCGACCTGCCGCGGCCGGCGCACCTGCGGACCCGGCGGGTCCTGTCCCTGACCGGCCCCGAGCTGCGCTCGGCGGCGGGTCTCGACCGCGAGACCTTCCACGCACTCGAGAGCTTCGGGCTGCTCGAGCCGGACCCGGCCGGGCACTTCGACGCCAACGACCTCGACGTGGCCATCGCGGCGGGTCGTCTGGCCGCCCACGGGCTCGAGGCCCGCCACCTGCGTCCCTTCCGCACGGCCGCCGACCGCGAGATCGGGCTGGTCCACCAGGTCTTGTCCACGAGCCGTGGGGAGGCCCGCGACGACGCCGCCGCGGAGATGCTGACGTCGTGCATCGCCCTGCACGTGGCGCTCGTCAAGGCCCGAATCGACCGCTGACGCAACCGGACTGCCGCGGGGTACGGTGGACGCGTGAGAGAGGTCGATGTGCTCGGGGTCCGGGTCGAGATGCCGACGAACCACCCGATCGTGCTGCTGCGCGAGCGGGATGGTGGGCGGTACCTGCCGATCTGGATCGGCGCACCCGAAGCCGCGGCGATCACGTACGCGCAGCAGGGCGTCGTCCCGCCGCGCCCGCTGACCCACGACCTGATGCGCGACCTGCTCGCGGTCCTGGGGCACACGTTGACCGAGGTGCGCATCGTTGCGCTCAAGGACTCGGTGTTCCACGCTGCCCTCATCATCGACGGCAAGACCGAGGTCGGTGCCCGGGCGTCCGACGCGATCGCCCTGGCCCTGCGCACCGATGCGAAGGTCTTCGTCGACCCGGCGGTCCTCGACGAGGCGGCCATCGTCGTCTCCTCCGAGGAGGACGACGAGGTGGAGCGGTTCAAGGAGTTCCTCGACCACGTCTCGGCCGAGGACTTCGACAAGCCCGAGGGGCCGGAGTCGCCGCCCAAGTCTTGACCCTCTACTTCATCCTGAAGGTTTTCGACACGCCCGAGCAATGGGCCCGGATGATTGACGGGTCGGTGCGTCGGAACTACCGTCGGTGTGAACCACGATGTTGTAGTTATCACGGTGTCTACAGTCGTCAGGCTCTGCAGTTGTCACGCTCTGCAGTTGTCAACTGTCCGCTGTTGTCACGGTGTCGTCCAGGAGGTCGCATGGCTGCTACGCAGGACTCCCATCGGCGCCCCACGCCACCTGCCGCCCAAGGACTTCTGTTCGACGACGACCTGCCCGATCTCGACGAGGACACCGGCTACCGGGGCACAACCGCGTGCAAGGCCGCCGGCATCACGTACCGTCAGCTCGACTACTGGGCGCGCACCGGCCTCGTCGAGCCAGCGGTGCGCAGCGCCACCGGCTCGGGCACCCAGCGCCTGTACGGCTTCCGCGACATCCTGGTCCTCAAGGTCGTCAAGCGCCTCCTCGACACCGGGGTGTCCCTCCAGCAGATCCGCGTCGCCATCACGCACCTGCGTGACCGGGGTGTCGACGACCTCGCCCAGATCACACTGATGAGCGACGGAGCCTCCGTGTACGAGTGCACGTCGGCCGACGAGGTCATCGACCTCGTGCAGGGCGGCCAAGGCGTCTTCGGCATCGCGGTCGGGCGCGTGTGGCGCGAGGTCGAGGGCGAGCTCGCGGACCTGCCGAGCGAGCGTGCCGACGACCCGACCCCCACCGAGCATCCCGACGACGAGCTGTCTGCCCGCCGAGCCAAGCGCATGGCGTGAACCGACCGGCGCACACTGGTAGATTCGATGCTGCTGACCGACCCTGCGCGGGAGAGTCCTCGAGGCGGCGTCACCTCGAGGCGCCGAAGGGGCAACATCCCCGGAACCTCTCAGGCACCCGAACCGCGCAGGTAAGGCACATCTGGAGACCCCGTCATCGGTCGACAGGCGGGGAGCGGTAACCGCTCGACCCGTCAGGAGCAGCACATGCAGTTCGACCAGCCGACCGACCAGTCCCCAAGCGACCTGCCCGACTTCGTCGCGCGGCATGTCGGCCCCGGGCCCCAGGACATCGCGCGCATGCTCGAGGTCGTGGGCCAGCCTTCGCTCGAGGCGCTCAGCGACCGTGCGATGCCCGGCGCCATCCGCCAGGCCGAGCCACTCGACCTCACCGCCGCCCGGAGCGAGAGCGACGTCATCGAGGAGCTGCGGGGCCTCGCGTCGCGCAACACGCTCGTCCAGTCGCTGATCGGGCTCGGCTACTACGGCACCGTGACGCCACCCGTGGTGCGGCGCAACGTCCTCGAGAACCCGGCTTGGTACACGGCGTACACGCCCTACCAGCCGGAGATCTCGCAGGGGAGGCTGGAGGCGCTGCTCAACTTCCAGACCGTGATCAGCGACCTCACCGGCCTGCCCATCGCCGGGTCGTCGCTGCTCGACGAGGCGACGGCAGCGGCCGAGGCGATGTCGCTCATGCACCGCGCGACCCGCTCCGGGCCCGATGCCGTCGTCCTGGTCGACCAGCAGGTCTTCCCCCAGACGATCGCCGTCATGCAGACCCGGGCCGCCGCCGGCGGCCTGCCACTGGCCGTCGTCGACCTCCGGTCCGTCACGGACGCCGAGCAGCTCGCCGAAGCGGCGCAGGGGCGTCGCGTCGCCGGCGTCGTCGTGCAGTACCCGACGGCCACCGGTGAGATCGTCGACTGGCGCACCCTCGCCGAGCTCGTCCACGCGACCAAGGGGCTGCTCACCGCATGCACCGACCTGCTCGCCCTGACCCTGCTGACCCCTCCGGGGGAGTGGGGCGCCGACATCGCGGTCGGCAGCGCCCAGCGCCTGGGGGTGCCGATGGGCTTCGGTGGCCCGCACGCCGGCTACATGTCGGTCCACCAGGGTCTCGAGAGACAGCTGCCCGGCCGGCTCGTGGGCGTCTCGGTCGACGCGACCGGCGCACCGGCCTACCGGCTCGCGCTGCAGACCCGCGAACAGCACATCCGTCGTGAGAAGGCGACCTCCAACATCTGCACCGCCCAGGTGCTGCTCGCGGTCATGGCGAGCATGTACGCCGTGTGGCACGGCCCGAACGGCCTGACCGCGATCGCCCGCCGGGTCGCCGGGCACACCACGCGGGTCCGCAGCTCCCTCGTCGCGACCGGAGTCGAGGTCGTCGGAGACACCTGGTTCGACACGATCACGCTGGCCGTGCCCGGGCGCGCCACGCAGCTCGTGGGCCGCTTCCTCGAGCGGGGCCTCAACGTGCGGCGCGTGGACGAGCACCACATCGGGCTCAGCTTCGACGAGACGACGACGCACGACACTGTCGGGGCCGTCTGCGAGGTGCTCGTCGCGGACGTCGCGGACGAGGCCGGCGAGCCGAGCGGCATACCGGAGTCGCTTTCTCGCACCAGCGAGTTCCTCACCCACCCCGTCTTCCACGCGCACCGCTCCGAGACGGCGATGCTGCGCTATCTGCGCACGCTCTCGGATCGTGACTTCGCGCTCGACCGGGGTATGATCCCGCTCGGGTCGTGCACGATGAAGCTCAACGCGACGACCGAGATGGAACCGATCTCCTGGCCCGAGTTCGCGGGCCTGCACCCGTTCGCGCCGGCCGAGCAGACGGTGGGCATCCGTGAGCTCATCGGGCAGCTCGCCGACTGGCTCAGCGAGATCACCGGGTATGACGCCGTCTCCCTCCAGCCGAACGCCGGCTCACAGGGCGAGTTCGCCGGGCTCCTCGCCATCCACGCGTACCACGAGGCCAACGGGCAGGGTCACCGCCGCGTGTGCCTCATCCCGGCGAGCGCGCACGGGACCAACGCCGCGTCCGCCGTGATGGCGGGCCTGAAGGTCGTCGTCGTCAAGACCGCACCCGACGGGAGCGTCGACCTGGACGACCTGAAGGCCAAGATCGTGGCCAACCACGACGAGCTCGCCGCCATCATGGTGACCTATCCCTCGACCCACGGCGTCTACGAGGACACCATCACCGAGCTGTGCGCGCTCGTGCACGACGCGGGCGGGCAGGTGTACGTCGACGGGGCCAACCTCAACGCTCTGGTCGGGCTGGCCCAGCCCGGCCGCTTCGGCGCCGACGTGTCGCACCTGAACCTGCACAAGACGTTCTGCATCCCGCATGGCGGCGGGGGCCCGGGGGTCGGGCCGGTCGCGGTCCGTGCGCACCTCGCCCCCCACCTGCCCAACCACCCGTTGGCCCCGGAGGCCGGGCCGGCCGGCGGCGTCGGCCCGGTGTCGGCGGCCCCCTACGGGTCGGCGCTCATCCTGCCGATCTCATGGGCCTACATCCGGCTCATGGGTGGGGCTGGGCTGCGGCATGCCAGCCAGGTCGCGGTGCTCAACGCCAACTACGTGGCCGCGCGGCTGCGTGACCACTTCCCGGTGCTCTACTCCGGTGTCGACGGGCTGGTCGCGCACGAGTGCATCCTCGACCTGCGGGGCCTGACCGCCGAGACCGGCGTCACTGTCGACGACGTCGCCAAGCGCCTGATCGACTACGGCTTCCACGCGCCCACGATGTCCTTCCCGGTCGCCGGGACGCTCATGGTCGAGCCGACCGAGTCGGAGGACCTGCACGAGCTCGACCGGTTCTGCGACGCCATGATCGCGATCCGCCAGGAGATCGCGGCGGTTGCCCGTGGCGAGGCCGCGGCTGCCGACAGCGTGCTGCGCCACGCGCCCCACACCGCCCGTGACGTCGCGGGGGAGTGGGACCATCCGTACGACCGTGCCAGTGCCGTCTTCCCGGCAGGGGTCGTGCCGGGTGACAAGTACTGGCCCCCGGTCAGCCGTGTCGACCAGGCCTACGGCGATCGCAACCTGATCTGCTCCTGCCCCGCGCCGGAGGCGTTCGAGGACTGATCCGGCTCGACTCCGACACGCCGGGCCGGACCCCTCTCGCGCGACGGCCCGGTTTGTGGTTTCCTCTGGTCGTGGGCGCCGACGTCGAGCAGGCCAGATACACCCGAGAGCAGCGACAGCTCTACCGCGAGAAGGTACGTCGCGATCTCGACGTGTTCGAACGCATGCTGAGCCATAGCAAGTTCGAGTTCGACCGGCCGATGACCGGCCTCGAGATCGAGCTCAACCTCGTGGCCGACGACCTCGGACCGAAGCTCGACAACAAGACCGTCCTCGAGCAGATCGCCGACCCCGATTACCAGACCGAGCTCGCCCGGTACAACATCGAGCTCAACGTGCCCCCGGGACCGCTGCCGGGGAATGCCGCCCTCGAGCTCGAGGAGCACCTGCGCACCTCGCTCAACCGGGCCGACGCCCGGGCCGCCGAGCTCGGCGTCGGCATCGTCTCGATCGGCATCCTGCCGACCGTCATGCCGGAACACTTCGAGGGCGACTGGATCAGCGAGAACATCCGCTACGAGGCCCTGAACAACGCGGTGCTCGACGCCCGAGGCGAGGACGTGTGGCTCGAGATCGAGGGACCGACGGGAGAGCGCATCGCGCGCTACTCCGACTCGCTGGCTCCCGAGTCCGCGTGCACCTCGATCCAGCTGCACCTGCAGGTCCAGCCGGACCGCTTCGCCGATCACTGGAACGCCGCGCAGGTGCTCTCGGGCCCGCAGCTCGCACTCGGCGCGAACTCGCCGTTCTTCCTCGGGCAGCGGCTCTGGGCCGAGACACGGATCCCGCTGTTCACCCAGTCGACCGACACCCGGCCGGCCGAGCTGAAGGCTCAGGGCGTGCGGCCCCGGGTCTGGTTCGGCGAGCGGTGGATCACCTCGATCTTCGACCTCTTCGAGGAGAACGTCCGCTACTTCCCCTCGCTGCTGCCAGAGATCACCGACGAGCAGCCGGAGCTCGTCTTCGAGCAGGGCCAGATCCCGGAGCTGAAAGAGCTGCGCCTGCACAACGGGACCGTCTACCGATGGAACCGCCCGATCTACGACATCGTCGGCGGGCGACCGCACCTGCGGGTGGAGAACCGGGTGCTGCCGGCCGGCCCGAGCATCGTCGACGTCCTCGCCAACGCGGCGTTCTACTACGGCGCGATCCGGGTCCTGGCCGAGGACGACCGTCCGGTGTGGACGCAGATGAGCTTCTCCGCGGCCGAGTCCAACTTCGAGGAGTGCGCCCGGCTCGGCATCGACGCCCGGGCCTACTGGCCGGGCTACGGCGACGTGCCGGCGGCCGAGCTCGTCCTGCGTCGGCTCCTGCCGATGGCCTACGACGGCCTGAGCCGATGGGGCGTCTCCCAGGCGGTGCGGGACCGGTTCCTCGGCGTCATCGAGCAACGGTGCATCCTGGGGGTCAACGGAGCCTCGTGGCAGAGCGAGTGCGTCGCGCGGCTCGAGGCCCGGGGACTGCCCCGCGACAAGGCGCTGCGCGAGATGCTGCGGGCCTACATCGACGGGATGAACGCCAACGAACCGGTGCACACGTGGGAGCTGCCCCGGCAGCCGTGAGCGGCGTGCATCGGGGGTGAGCCGGCTGGCTAGCGCGGCTCGGTCGTGTGGCGGGGGCGCGACGGGTCAGCGCTGGCGGAAGATGCGCCAGGGCGAGATGTTGAAGGCGCCGAGGCACCGCGTGGTGCGGTGGTGGGTCAGCACGCTCATCGAGCCGGCGTCCATGACGAGGTGGGCCGCGAACCGGGGATCGACCTGCAGGTAGGTGGCGGCCAGCACCCGCAGCGCATGGCCATGCCCGAATAGGGCGACGTCGCCGTGCTCGAGGGAGGCCCAGACCTTGTCGATGACCTGCTGGCATCGCTCGGACACCTGCTCGACGGTCTCGCCCGGTGTGGCCCCCGGGGTGACCCCGTCCTCGAAGAGCTCCCACCGGTGCCCGAGCCGACTGCTGATCTGGGGGGTGGTGATGCCCTCGTAGGCGCCGTAGTCCCACTCGCGCAGCAGCGGCTCCACCTCGAAGGCGCCGACCCCGGCGAGCTCTGCCGTGCGCCTGGCCCGCTGCAGCGGCGAGACGAGGACCCGTTCGAACGGGTGGCCGTCCAGGATGTCGGCCAGCTCCCGGGCGGCCTGTTCGCCCTCCGGCAGCAGCGGCAGGTCGGTCGTGCCCGTGTGCTGGCCGGTCAGGGACCATTCGGTCTCACCGTGCCGGAACAGGTAGATGTTCCCGGGGACGACACCGTCGGGCTCGCGCATGTGCCTCAATCTAGACCGGTGCCGGAACCGACCCGGGCCCGGCGCACCAACTCGAAGCAGACGACGGCTGCGGCCGCGGCGACGTTGAGGGACTCGACGCCAGAGGCCATCGGGATCGAGACCCATTCGTCGACGAGGGTGCGCACCTGCTCACCGAGCCCTGCGGTCTCACTGCCGAGGACGAACGCGACCCGGCGCGGCAGCCGCGCGGTGAACAGGTCCGCTTCCCCGGCGGCGTCGAGCCCGACGACATGGAACCCGTGCTCCCGTAGCAGGCCCACGGCTTCGGTGGCCGTCGCGCACTTGAGGATCGGCGCCCGGAAGGCGACCCCGGCTGAGGCCTTGACGACGAGCGGGTCGAGGGATGCGACGCCGCGCCGCGGAACGACGATGCCGTCGAGCCCCGCCGCGGTCGCCGAGCGGATGATCATCCCGACATTGGCGGGTGTCGTGATCCCGTCGAGGACGAGGACGACCGCGAGCGGACCGGCGTCCAGCGCCAGGTCGAGCGGGCGCATCCGGGGCGCGAGCACATCGGCGAAGACGCCCTGGTCCTGCCGGCCGTTGCCGGCCAGCTTCTTGACCCGCTCGGCGGAGGCCCGTTGCACCGGCACCCCGCGCCGTCGGGCGGCCTGCTCGATCTGACGGATCGAGCCGCCACGGGCCCCCTCGGCGATGACGACCTTGTCCACGCCGAGGTTCGCGTCGAGGAGCACCTCGTGCACGGGGTTGCGTCCGTAGACCGTGATGAAGCGGTCCTTGGGGGAGATCTCGGCGCTCACCGCGTCAGGATGGCACAGCGGGAGGAGACGGTATGCCGCTCAGGGGGGCGAGCGGCATACGGCAGGTTCGCGGTGGCCCGGGAATGTAGCGGAAGGGTGCCGTGTTGCCATGTTGAAATCTCAACTACCGACCATCTGGGGCGTGACATGCAGTTCGGAATCTTCACCGTCGGCGACGTGACGGCGGACCCCACGACGGGTCGCACGCCGACCGAGCACGAGCGGATCATGGCGACGATCGAGATCGCCAAGAAGGCCGAGGAGGTCGGGCTCGACGCCATCGCGACGGGGGAGCACCACAACCCGCCGTTCGCCGCGCCCGCGAACCCGGCCGTGCTGCTCGCGCACCTCGCGGCCATCACGGAGCGGATCATCCTCACGACGTCGACGACGCTCATCACGACGAACGACCCGGTCCGGCTCGCCGAGGACTACGCCTACCTGCAGCACCTCGCGGGGGGCCGGATCGACCTGATGATGGGCCGCGGCAACACCGGCCCGGTCTACCCGTGGTTCGGCAAGGACATCCGGGACGGCATCCCGCTCGCCATCGAGAACTACGCGCTGCTGCACCGGTTGTGGCGCGAGGACGGCATCGACTGGGAGGGCCGCTACCGATCGCCGCTGCAGGCCTTCACGTCCACCCCCCGGCCGCTCGACGGGGTGCCGCCGTTCGTCTGGCACGGCTCGATCCGCAGCCCCGAGGTCGCCGAACAGGCCGCCTACTACGGCGACGGCTTCTTCTCGAACCACATCTTCTGGCCGGCGAGCCACACCCGGCAGATGGTCGCGCTCTACCGACGCCGCTTCGAGCACTACGGGCACGGCAGTGCCGAGCAGGCCATCGTCGGGCTGGGCGGCCAGGTCTTCATGCGCCCGAACAGCCAGGACGCGATCCGCGAGTTCCGGCCCTACTTCGACAAGGCGCCCGTCTACGGGCACGGCCCCTCGATGGAGGAGTTCATGGCCCAGACGCCACTGCTCGTCGGCAGTCCCCAGCAGGTCATCGAGGCCACCCTGGGCTACCGCGACTACGTCGGGGACTACCAGCGCCAGTTGTGGCTGCTCGACCACGCCGGTCTGCCGCTGAAGACCGTCCTCGAGCAGCTCGACATCCTCGGCGAGCAGGTCGTGCCGGTGCTGCGCACGGAGTTCGCGGCGCGCAAGCCGGCGAGCGTCCCCGACGCGCCGACGCACGCCGCTCTCGTGGCCGCTGCCGGGGGCGGCGGACGCGACGCGACCGTCTATGCGGCCGCCGATGCGGGCGCCGATGTCGTCACCGAGGCGTCACCGGACCCATCCCGCACCCCCGAGAAGGACCTCCGATGACCACCCGCATCGCCGTCATCACCGCCGGGATCACCGAACCCTCCTCGACGCGGTTGCTCGCCGACCGGCTCGCGGAGGCCACCGTGGCCGTGCTCGGCGGGCGGCGGGCCGTCTCCGTCGAGGTGGTCGACGTGCGCCGCCTCGCACACGAGGTGACCAACACCGTCCTGACCGGCTTCGCCTCGCCCGCACTGCAGGAGCGCCTCGACACGATCGCGGCAGCCGACGCGGTCATCGTCTCGACACCGATCTACAGCGCGTCCTACAGCGGGTTGTTCAAGATGCTCGTCGACGTCCTGCCGAGGGATGCGCTGCGCGACAAGCCGGTCCTGCTCGGTGCGACCGGTGGCACCGCCCGGCACTCGCTCGCCATCGACCATGCGTTGCGCCCGCTCTTCGCCCACCTCGGTGCGCTCGTCGTCCCGGTCGCCGTCTTCGCCGCGTCCGAGGACTGGGGGAGCACCGACGCCGGACGGCTCTCCGAGCGGATCGAGCGGGCCGGGGCGGCCCTGGCCCGGCTGGTGACCGGCGCACCCGCCCCGGCGCTGGTGGACCCGTTCGAGGACGTCACGCCGTTCGAGGCCCTGCTGGCCGACGTCGCGGGCGTGTCCGGCGTGTCTGGTGTCGCGGGCGTGGCCTGACGCTTGCCTCTGCCGCCTCGAACGGAGCGGGCGGGGCGGCGGGTGGCCGCGGCGCTTTACGTCTCGTCCAGGCCCAGCTGGTCGAGCACCAGGTCGGCGATCGCGAGGGAGGCCGTGGCGGCCGGCGATGGCGCGTTGCGGATCGCGAAGATGTTGCCGACCCGACTGAAGCGGAAGTCGTCGACGAGACTGCCGTCCTCGTCCATCGCCTGGGCCCGCACTCCGGCCGGCCCACGGATGACGTCGGCCGGGGTGATCTCGGGGACGTAGCGACGGGCGGCGGCGATGAAGGCGCGCCGGTTCAGCGACCCCCACATCTCGCGGACGCCGGTCGCGGCGTTGGCCCGGGCGAAGGTCCGGAACCCCTTGAACGACAGCAGCTCTCGCAGCTCCTGAGCCTCGACGTCATGGCGCCGGTAGCCTTCTCGAGCCAGGGCGAGGACGGCGTTGGGGCCGAGCAGGACGTTGCCGTCGACGCGCTTGGTCAGATGAACCCCGAGGAAGGGGTAGCGCGGGTCCGGGACAGGATAGACGAGGCCCTTGACGAGATGCCGGGCGCTCGGCACGAGCTCGTGGAACTCGCCCCGGAACGGGACGATCCGCGGGAACGGGGAGTCGCCTGCGAGGGCGGCCACGCGGTCGGTGTGCAGGCCGGCCGCGATGACGAGCAGGTCGGCCTCGAGGGTCTCTCCCGAAGCCGCCGTCAACCGGGTCGTCGGGCCGACCGAGATCGAGCTGACCTCGAATCCGGTGCGCAGGTGGACGCCGTGGTTGCGGGCATCCTCGAGGAACGCCGCCGCGATCTGGCCGAAGTCGACGATGGCGGTGGTCGGGGAGTGCAGCCCTGCCTGGCCGCGCACGTGCGGCTCGATCTCGCGCAGCTCCGATGCGTCGAGCCATCGCAAGCCCGGGACGCCGTTGGCGGCGGCGCGCTCATGGATCCGCGCGAGCCGACTCTCGTCACCCTCGTCGAGGGCGACGAGGACCTTGCCCACCTCCTCGTAGGGCAGGGCCCGGGCGTGACAGTAGTCGCGTAGTCGGCGCACCCCCTCACGGGACAGTCTGGCCTTGTCGGAGCCAGGCTGGTAGTAGACCCCGGCGTGGACCACGCCGCTGTTGCGTGCGGTCTGGTGTCGGCCAGGCTCGCTCTCCTTCTCCAGCACGGTGACCGAGGTGGCGTGCCGCCCCATGGCCAGCGCGCGGCCGATCGCCGCGCCCACGATCCCGGCACCGACCACCACGACCCGCTCCACTGCCACGCGCCCACGGTAACCCTCATGCACCGGGTGGGGCCGGGCCGGGGTGCCTGCGTCGGCCGTCCACAGCCGCCTCCCTCGGCTCACCTCGTCCACAGCCGGCAGGCAGGACGGGTGCCGCGGACTCGACCGGCGGGGAGAGTGGGGGCCGTCGAAGGGAGCCCCGATGTCCAACGTCATCCACTTGTTGACGCGCCGCCCGATCCAGTCGCCGCAGGAGGTGCTGCCGCGTCCGGAGGAGTGCCTCGCCTGCTTCGTCCACCGGATGGTGGGGCTGCAGGGCTGCTCGGACGCGCTGCGGTGGGTCGAGCAGTTCCGCGTACACCGGGCGCGGCGAGCAACGGCGTTGACCCGCCGGCTCACGGCGCAGGGCGCCCGCTGTGACTGCAGCGTCACCGACGTCGTGTGGCGGGTCGGGCCGGAGCTGTGGGAGTGGGCCTGGGACGGGCGGCTCGTGCCCCCAGAGGTGGTGCCCCCCTGCCGAGGGGTCCGGCCCAACTCGACCCAGCCGTGCAGGCACTGGGTCGCAGCGGACGAGCTGGCCATGTGAGCGCAGCGCGGGTCGCTGCGGCAGCGCCGGAGGCATGGCAGGGTGTGCCCCATGGCGAGGTACTTCGATGTCCATCCTGTCGATCCCCAGCCTCACGCGATCCGGCAGGTGGCCGAGATCCTGCGCGACGGCGGTCTGATCGCGTATCCCACGGACTCGTGCTTCGCTCTGGGATGCTCGCTCGACAACGCGGCGGGCAAGGAGCGGATCACCCGCATCCGGCACCTCGACGACAAGCACCACTTCACGATCGTCTGTGCCGATTTCGCCCAGCTGGGACAGTTCGTCCACCTCGACAACTCCGTGTTCCGTGCGGTCAAGGCGGCCACGCCCGGTCCCTACACGTTCATCCTGCCGGCCACGAGGGAGGTACCGCGGCGGTTGCTGCAGCCGAAGAAGAGGACGGTCGGAGTCCGCATCCCGCACCATCCCGTGGTGCGCGAGCTCCTCAGGGAGATGGGCGAGCCGATCCTGTCGAGCACCCTCCTGCTGCCCGGCATGGACGACCCGCTCACCGACGGCTGGACGATCAAGGAGGAGCTCGACCACAGCGTCGATGCCGTCATCGACTCGGGTGAGTGCGGGCTCGAGCCGACCACCGTCGTCGACTACAGCAACGGCTACGCCGAGGTCGTGCGGGTCGGCGCCGGAGACCCGAGGCCCTTCCAGTGACCCGCGAGAGGGTCACATCTCCTCGTGGGTGTTCGAGTCGCGGTCGGGGAACCCACCATCGGGTCTGCTCAGCGCGCCGATGGCTGCCATCTGCGCCTGGGTGAGCTCGAAGCCCAGCACGTCGAGGTTGGCGCGCTGCCGAGCCGGTGTCGCGGACTTGGGCAGCGGTACCGAGCCGAGCTGCAGATGCCAGCGCAGGACCACCTGGGCCGGCGTCACGTCGTGCGCCCGCGCTGCGGCAGTGACGGCGGGCGCGTCGAGAGGCTTCTTGCGTCGGCCGAGTGGGCTCCACGCCTGGGTGCGGATCCCGAGCCGCCCGTCCACCTGCCGCTGGTCCTCCTGGGAGAACCACGGGTGCAGCTCGACCTGGTTGACGGCCGGCACGACGCCGGTCGCGTCGATGATGGCGGCGAGGTGCTCCTGCTTGAAGTTGCTCACGCCGATCGTCCGCACGAGCCCGTCCCGCTGGGCGTCGACGAGAGCGCGCCAAGCCTCGACGTAGAGCCCCCGGCTCGGGTTGGGCCAGTGGATCAGGGCGATGTCGATCTGCTCGACGCCGAGCAGCCGGGACGACCCCCGCAGCGACTCGAGGGCGAGGTCATAGGCGTGGTGGCGCCCGGGAATCTTCGTCTGGAGCAAGATCTGGTCGCGTGGCACGTCGCTGCGTCGCACGGCCTCGCCGACCTCGCGCTCATTGCCGTAGTTGACCGCCGTGTCTATCAGTCGATACCCGAGGTCGAGGGCCGAGCCGATCGCCTCGACGGCATCGTCGTCCCGCATCGGGTAGGTGCCGAAGCCGAGGACCGGCATCCGCGTCGCGTCGTTGAGCTCCATGGTGGGCAATGTCATCACGGGTTCACCGTATGCCGCCCAGTGCGCTCTCGCTGAGCGCGATCCACTCGCCGTGGGGGTGGCAAGTACCCCAGGCCTCGGCCGGCATCTCCAGTCCGTGCCGCCACCGGCGGCCCCCGAGCACGGTGCTGTCCATCCCGTCGGCCATCCTGTTCGGCACGGGTATGCCAGGGGCGCACCCGACGGGTTCGGCGGTGACCCAGCTGACCGCGCCCAGGGTCTGGGCGACATCGGCCAGCACCTCGGCGATGTCGGTGCGCCGCCGCCGCTCCACGTAGGTCAGGGCCCATGAGCTGAATACGATCAGGTGGATGCCGCTGCGGCCTGCCTGACCGGCCTGTGCCAGCGTGATGTCAATCGTGCCGTCGAGGTCACCGGCCATGTCACCGGCGTGGAGCGCGGGCCGGTTCTCGCGTAGCAGCGTGATCGCGGCCCGGAACCGTTCGACCCGGCCGGGGACATCCGGCCACAGGCAGGCCTCGAGCCAGCGCACCGACGCCTCGTCGTCGAGGTCGACCGGGGCCAGGTCGAGACCGGCTCGTCCACGGATGGGTGGCAGGACGAGGTCCGGCAGGGGAGTGGGGGAGCGGTCCTCGCCGCGGCACCGGACCGGTGACGCGGGATCCCCGACGACGAGCGCGACCCCGCGCCGGTGCAGCTCGATCCGGTATCGGTCGACCGCCAGGAGCAGGCCGGCGCTCGCGCCGAGCTCGACCAGGATGGTGGGCCGCGCGGGCACGTCAGCCGAGGCGAGGGCCAACACGGTCGCGACGTAGACGGCCCGGTTGACCTCGTTGGTCTGCGTGCGCCGCGTCGCGATGGTCTCGCGCAACTCCTCGCGATGTGCCTGGATCGTCGCGAGGACATCGGGCCACGGGTCACCGCCCGGCACTGCGTCGGGGCCGACGACGCTGGGATACCACCGGGCCGCCGGCAGGTCGGGGCGACGAAGCACGAGATCGTGCAGGGCGGCCAGGAAGAGCACGGGCCGGGCCTGGCCGGGCTGGGCGTGCAGGAGCAGCGCCGCCGGCTCCGGGTCGTCAGCCATGCCGAGGCAGATCGCCCGGTAGAGGGGCAGGTTCGCGTACTCCTCGGCGAAGCGGGCGAAGCTCCGCCGAACCTCTGCGAGGTCCTCGGCGGACCAGGATGACCGACTGCGCACGGAACTCAGCGTAGGTCGGCTCGTCGGAGCCAGGAGCCGCGATGCGACTACCGCCTAGTGCGCTCACTACGCCGGCCCCGATAGCCTCGGGCCAGCGAGCAAGGGTCCGGTCTGCTGGATGAGGTGGCTGTCGATGGTCGAGTCGGGTGTTGGTGCTGGTGCTGGTGCGACGGTCATCCGTGGGGCGAGGGTCTTCGACGGGAGGCGCTTCCTCGAGGGAACCCCGGATGTCGTGATCGAGGCAGGCGAGATCACCGCGGTCGGCGCGGGGGCCGGCGCCAACATCGCCGGCGTCGGGCACGCCCCGGGTGGACAGGCCGAGGAGATCGACGGGGCGGGCCGCACGCTCACGCCCGGCTTCATCGACGCACACGTGCACATGCTGGCCGAGAACATCGGGGACCTGGCCGCGATCCTCGTCCCGTTCTCGATGCAGTTCTACCAGTCTGTCGGGTTCATGCGACGTACTCTCGACATCGGGATCACCACGGTCCGTGACGCCGGGGGTGCGGACCTGGGGCTCAAGACCGCGCAGGCCACCGGGGTGGTGGCTGGGCCCCGACTGCGGATCTGTGTGAACCTCATCGGCCAGACCGGAGGGCACAGCGACCACCTCCTGCCGTCCGGCGTCGAGATGCCGCTGCTCGCCCCTCACCCCGGGCGGCCCGCAGGGGTCGGCGACGGGCCGGACGAGATGCGCCGGCTCACCCGCCAGATGTTCCGGGCCGGCGCCGACCAGATCAAGATCTGTACGACCGGCGGCGTGCTCAGCCCGGCCGACGACCCGCGGCACTCCCAGTTGACCGTCGACGAGATCCGGGCCGTGGTGCAGGAGGCCGAGGCGCACGAGTCCTACGTCCTGGCCCACGCCCAGGGCACCGCCGGCATCCGGAACGCCATCGTCGGCGGGGTCCGTTCGATCGAGCACGGCATCTACCTCGACGACGAGACGATCCAGCTCATGCTCGACCGTGGCGTGTTCCTCGTCCCTACGCTCGTAGCGCCCATCGCGGTGTTGCGCACCGCGGAGTCGGCTCGCGGCATGAACGAGCGTGTGGTCGCGAAGGCCGGGGCCGTCATCGAGGCCCATCGTGCCGCCGTGTCGAGAGCGATCGAGGCGGGGGTCAAGGTGGCCTTCGGCACCGACACCGGCGTCGGCCCACATGGGACGAACCTCGAGGAGCTCACTCTGATGGCCGAGTGCGGAATGTCCGTGGACGGCGTCCTCGCCTCGGCGACGTCGGTCTCCGCGGACCTGGTGGCACCCGATGCGCGGATCGGCCGGGTAGCCGCAGGGCACCGGGCGGACCTCGTCCTGCTGGACCGTCTGCTGGACTCCACCACCGATCTGGCCGGCCTCGACCAGGCTGTGGTCGCCGTCTTCCAGGCCGGCGCCCGCGTGCGCTGACCTCTGGCAAACGAGATCCGGGGCTTTTGTCCCCCGAATGCACGACTATTCTCGTCGGTGCCTTGAGGCCACATCAACCTCTGAGGTACAAATCCACGAGCCTGTCGGCTTCGGCACACTACCTGTCATTCTCTCACTCATCTGGGCTCAGCCTGAAGGAAATGTGGCTCAATATGACTTGTCGCCGCAATGTGACATTGTAGACGAAAACTGGTGGGTCGAATGGTAGGGGTACCTACTATCGAAAGATCAACCGTCTCAAAGAGCAGGTGACTTGCATGCCTCACGGCACACCGCAACCCGAGGCGAGCGCCCTTCCCAAGACAACGCCGGGCTCGCACATCGCAGACCCGGCCCCGCTCGGGCTCGGCGCCTTCGCCCTGACCACATTCGTGCTCAGCTTCGTCAACACGGGTCTGTTCCACGTCGAACCGGTGGTCTTCGGGCTGGCTCTCGCCTACGGCGGTCTCGCCCAGCTCTGCGCCGGCATGTGGGAGTTCGCGAAGGGCAACACCTTCGGCGCGACCGCGTTCTCCTCCTACGGTGCCTTCTGGATCTCGTTCTGGTGGCTCACCGGTCACTCCGGACTGGACAAGGTGACCGACGCCAATGCGCTGGGCGACAGCATCGGGCTCTACCTGATCGCCTGGGCCATCTTCACTGGCTACATGACGATCGCGGCCACCCGGACCACGGGGGCGGTGCTCGCCGTCTTCGTCCTGCTGACGATCACCTACGTGCTGCTCGCGATCGGCGCCTTCAGCGCCAGCGAGGTCATCACCAAGATCGGCGGCTGGGTCGGCGTCGCGACCGCCCTCGCCGCGTGGTACGCGTCGTTCGCGGGGGTCGTCAAGTTCACCTTCGGCCGCGACGTGGTGCCGGTCGGCCCGCGCGAGTAGCCATCCAGGGTGAGGTCTGGGTCAGGTCTGGGTGAGGTCCGACAGCACCACAGCGCCGTGGCCCCTTGGCGTCAGAGCGGTGGTGCTGTAGACGTGGTGGTGGCCCGTCACCGTACGGCGACCGGAGCGCACAACGACAAGCACGGAACATCAGGAGATGCGAACTATGGCCGAAGAGAATCAGAACATCGCTGCACTCATGGTCGAGGAGCGACAGTATCCTCCCGACCCCGAGTTCACGGCGCAGGCGAACGCGAAACCCGGCTTCTACGAACAGGACCCCGACGCGTTCTGGGAGAAGGAGGGCCGTGACCGGCTCAGCTGGTTCACGGACTTCACCACGCTGAAGGAATGGGACCGGCCGTACGCCAGGTGGTACCTCGGCGGCAAGCTGAATGCCTGCTACAACTGTGTCGACCGACACGTGGAGAACGGGCTCGGCGACAAGGTCGCCTACCACTGGGAGGGCGAGCCCGTCGGGGACAAGCTGACGATCACGTACGCGGACCTGCAGAGCCGGGTCGTCAGGGCGGCCAACGGGTTCAAGAGCCTGGGTATCGGCAAGGGCACCAAGGTCGCCGTCTACATGGGGATGATCCCGGAGGCACCAGTCACCCTGCTGGCGCTGGCACGCATCGGCGCACCGTTCACCTTTGTCTTCGGAGGGTTCAGCGCGAACGCCCTGGGCAGTCGTATGGCCGAGATGGAGTGCGAGTACCTGGTCACCCAGGACGCCGCCAACCGTCGCGGCAAGGCGGGACCCCTCAAGCCCGTGGCCGACCAGGCCATGGACATGGCGCCCACGGTCAAGACGTGCGTCACGGTGCGCCGGACCGGCACCGAAGTCGAGCTGAAAGAGGGCCGCGACCGCTGGTGGCACGACGTGGTGGACGGTCAGGACGACGATCCGGCCTCGTGCCCGTGCGAGCCGATGGACTCCGAGGACATGTTCTTCCTCATGTTCTCCAGCGGCACCACCGGCAAACCGAAGGGCATCGTGCACTCCACCGCCGGCTACCTCGCCGGTGTGTCCACGACGCACTACTACGTCTTCGACATCAAGCCCGACACGGTCTACTGGTGCGCTGCGGACATCGGCTGGATCACCGGCCACAGCTACATCGTGTTCGGCCCGCTGGTCAACGCGACCACGAGCGTGATGTACGAGGGCACGCCGGACTTCCCGGACAAGGACCGCTGGTGGGACATCATCGAGCGCTACCAGGTCAATGTCCTGTACACCGCCCCGACCTCGATCCGCACTCACATGAAGTGGGGCGACCAGTACGCGGCGCGGCACGACCTGTCTTCGCTGAAGGTGCTCGGATCGGTCGGTGAGCCGATCAACCCGGAGGCGTGGGTCTGGTACCGCGAGCACATCGGCGGCGGCAAGGCACCGGTGGTCGACACCTGGTGGCAGACCGAGAACGGCATGATCCTCGTGACGCCGCTGCCCGGCATCACGACCCTGAAGCCGGGATCGGCGACCAGGGCGTTCCCGGGGGTGCAGGCGGCCGTCTACGACGAGAGTGGCAGGGAGATCCCACCGGGCGAGGGCGCCGGTTACATGGTCGTGAAGGAGCCGTGGCCGGCGATGTTCCGCGGTCTCTACAACGATGACCAGCGGTTCAAGGACACCTACTGGAGCACGTTCCCCGACGCTTACCTCGCTGGCGATGGAGCCCGAGTCGACGAGGACGGGGACTTCTGGCTGATGGGCCGCATCGACGACGTGATGAACGTCTCGGGCCACCGGCTGTCCACCATCGAGATCGAGTCCGCGCTGGTGAACCACCCGGATGTCGCTCAGGCGGCGGTCGTCAGCCGCTCCGACGCCACCACCGGTCAGGCGATCGTGGCCTACGTGACGCTGAAGGACGGCGCGCGGGGCACGACGGAGAAGCTGGCCGAGCTGCGTGAGCACGTCGGCACGATGATCGGGCCCATCGCCAAGCCTGCGAACGTGGTCTTCGCTGCCGAGCTGCCGATGACCCGGTCCGGCAAGATCATGCGGCGTCTGCTCAAGGACGTTGCCGAGAACCGCGCCCTCGGCGACACCACGACGCTGGCCGACCCGACCGTCGTCGAGGAGATCAAGGCGCGCGCCGAAGCCGGCAAGGAGGACTGAGCCCACCGAGTCCGAGCACCGCTGCTCGAGACCCGGGGGCCTCGCTCCGAGCGACGCCGTCGGAGCGGGGCCCAGCCAGTCGCGATCGCCCTCATACCGTAGTGGTATTGTGCCGGTATGAGCGTACAGATGACGATCCGCGTGGACGAAGACCTGGCCGCCTTCATCGATCAGGCGGTGACAGCGGGGGAGGGCAGCCGCGCCGATGTGATCAACCGCGCCATCAGGCGGGAGATTCGGCGGCGCGGCGCCGAGCGGGACGCCCAGATCTACGCCCGGAGCACCGACCCCGACCTCGAGTCCGATGCCTACGCGGCCTGGGCGGCCGGCAACGCCGTCCGGCTGGCATCGGAGCTTGACTGATGCACCCGATCTGGCTCGCCCGGCTCGACAAGGTCAGGCCGGTGCTGGTCCTCACTCGCGAGGAGGTTCGCGCTGTGCGCCGCCTGGTCACCGTCGCACCCGTCACCGGCGCGGTGCGTGGCCTGCGCAGCGAGGTGGCTGTCGGCCGGCGCAACGGTCTCGAGCATGACTCAGCCATCAATGTCGACTCGATCGTGACTGTCCCCCGAGAGGACTTGCTCCGTCCGGTGGGAGCCCTGTTGGCTGACCAAGAGCACGACCTGACACGAGCGTTCCACGAGGCGTTCGACCTCGAGGATTGAAACCCGCGCGGTCCTGAGCTGGGCCGCCCAGCCGTCAGACTGTGACCACCGTGATCAGGGGCTCGAGTCCGGCGAAGTCTGTCGGATTACGGGTGTAAAGCGGCAACTGGTTCGCTGCGGCGATCGAGGCAATCATGAGGTCGGCGAGACGACCGCGAGGCCGACGTCGGGCGGCTCGGATGTGGGCGTAGACACGTCCGTAGCTACGCGCGGCGGCGATGTCGAATGGGAGAGCGTCGAACGTTGCTTCGGCCCACTGCAATCGCTCCTGGCGAATCGACCGCTGGATGACGTCGGTAACCGCGTGCGGCCCGGCCGCGAGCTCAGCCAGCGTGACAGCCGTTATCGCAGATTCCGCCGGCAACCGATCACCGTCGATTCCGGGCAGGTCAATCACGACCGAGGTGTCCAGGATGCCGGCTTCCGGCATCAGAGGTCGCGCTCGAGGTTCTGGTCAACGACCTCGTCGACGTCGGCGCGAAAGGCGGCCGCATCAATCGCCGCCAAGTGCCGTACGGTCGATAGGAGCTCGGCCCTGGAAACGAAGCGACGGCGTCGCAGCGGCCGCAGCTCGGCGAGCGCGGTTCCGTTGCGCGTCACAACGAAGTCCTCGCCGGACTCCACCGCGCGAAGGATGGCGCCGCTGTCGTTACGCAGCTCGCGCTGGCTGATCTCTCGTCTCATGTCTGTCAGCGTACGTCGCGTCGCTACGAACCGCTACGTGTGGCTACGGTGCCGCTCCGGACGGATGATCAAGGACGCACGGGCTCAGCCGGCCAGACCAGCGCCTTCAGCCCACGTCCTGGGCCCCCGCGCAGGCGAACGGCCTTCGCTGACTCCCACACACTCGCGGGGTGCTCGGCCCGGAGCACCCGGACATCCTGACCACCCTGAACGGGTGGGCCCGTGGGCCCATCTCGCCTCCCGGCGCCGTGAGGCCGGGGACGCGGCCGGCGCGGCCGCCGCGTTCGAGCAGCTGCTCGCCGACAAGTTGCGGGTGCTCGGGCCGCACAACCCGGACACCCTGACCACGCGAGTCCACCTCGCCTATTGGCGCGCCCTGCAGGACTCCACCACACCGGCTGGCTGATCTTAGTTTGTTTGTGCTGCGCGGTCAGCACGGCACGTGCACGGCACGTGCTGTCCTGTCAGGCCCGGTTGTCTTGGGATGCCACGGGGAGGAATCTGGCACGGTGACCGCATGTTCGGGCGCGGGATGTCGACGCGGTGTCGATGTTCACCAGCGAAGAGCGAGGAGAGTCTCATGGGATCTGTGGTTCGAGCTGCTGCGTTGGCCGGGTCGGCAACGATGGCTGCGTTGCTGCTTCAGGGGTCAGCCCCGAGCGCGTCCGCCGATGCGCACGGCAGCGGGGCGAGGAGCACCCGAACGTTTCATGTGCTGTTCAGCCCGCCGAGCTACACCGACCTCGGGCCGGCTGGGTTCTCGGCCGCGGACGTGATCGTCTTTCACGACCAGCTGCAGCGGGGCTCGCGAACCG
>NZ_JAKDLO010000061.1 GCF_030452765.1 Intrasporangium sp. | reverse complement strand
AGGGAGGACCGGAGCGCCGATTCGGCTCAGGCGCAATGGGAATGGCGCCTGAGCCCGCCGGGCGAGAATGGGCGACAATAGCGCGACCGGACGACGGAAGGAGAGCATCGATGGAGGTCGTCATCGTCGACTCGGCCCGTGAGGCCGGTCGCATCGCCGCGGACGCCATCGCGGAGCTGTACGCCGCCAACCCGCGTGCGGTGCTGGGAGTGGCCACCGGTTCCAGCCCGCTGACCATCTACCGCGAGCTGGCCGAGCGGGTGACCACCGGCGACCTGAGCCTGGCCGAAGCGCGCGCGTTCATGCTCGACGAGTACGTCGGGCTCGCCGAGGAGCATCCCCAGCGCTACCGCAACGTCATCGACCGCGACTTCGTCAGCAAGCTCGACATCGACCCGGCCAACGTGTCCGGCCCCGACGGGCAGGCCGACGATCTCGTCGCCGAATGTGCCGCCTACGAACAGGCGATCAGCGCCGCCGGAGGGATCGACCTGCAGATCCTCGGCGTCGGAGCCGACGGGCACATCGCCTTCAACGAACCGGGCTCGTCGCTGGGCTCACGGACCCGGATCAAGACCCTGACCCGGCAGACCCGCACGGACAACGCACGCTTCTTCGACGACATCGAGGCCGTCCCGCACCACTGCCTCACCCAAGGGCTCGGCACGATCATGCAGTGCCGCCACGCGCTGCTGGTGGCGACCGGCCGGCACAAGGCCGAAGCGGTCCACCACGTCGTGGAGGGACCGATCACGGCCATGTGGCCCGGCAGCGTCCTGCAGCTACATCCACACGTCACGGTCATCCTGGACCGGCCCGCCGCCTCCCGACTGCAGCTGGCCACGTACTACGAGGAGGCCTACCGGGCCAAGCCCCCTTGGCAACAGCTGTAGAGCCACCGATTCGAGGGTTGCCGGTCACTCCCGGCAAGGGACACGGCCATCCCTGGCACCGGGTGTGCGGCATACCCCCACGTTTGGCCGGGTGTGCGGCATACCCCCACGTTTGGCCGAACGACCACTATCGGCCCGGTACGCCGCGTACCCGTGCCGAGCGAGTGCCTCAGCGCGAATGGTGGTCGTCCGGCGATACCACTGTGCCCAGGGTCACCGGCAGCGAGTCGACCCCGAAGACGAGCGAGAGCGGGCGGAAGCCAACCTCGCGCAACCCACCCATGGGAGTGATGTCGGGGAACCGGCGCAGGAGGGCGGGATAGGCGGCGCGCAGCTCCATGCGGGCCAGATCGGCCCCGAGGCATCGGTGGATCCCGTACCCGAAGGCAACGTGGGCCCGACGCGTCTCACGGGTGGGGTCGAAGCGGTCGAGGTCTGGGTCACCGTCGCGGTTGGCCGCGCTAAGCGAGCAGAGGACGACGTCGCCGGCGGCGATCCGATGGCCGCCCACGGTGACGTCGTGACGGGCGACCCGGGGGAAGGCGACCTGCACGACGGTCAGGTAGCGCAGCAGCTCGTCGACGAACGGGTCGACCGCGGTGCCGGGGTCGATCAGGCGGCGGCGCCACGACGGGTCGCGCATCAGGACGATCGCACCGAGGGTGAGCATGCTCGTCGTGGTCTCCAGCCCACCGGTCAGCAGGCCGTCGACGAGGCCCGACAGCTCCCGGTCGGACAGCTCGTCGCCGTGCGTGCGCACGAGCATGCCGACGAGACCGTCCCCCGGGCTGGCTCGCTGCTGCTCGACGAACTCGCGCAGCTGGTCGAGCGAGGCCGACATCGTCTCCAGCGAATCCTCGAGGCCGCGAGTGAGATCGAAGCGGGCTGAGCAGCCACGCAGGAAGCTCTCGCGGCTCTCGGGCGGAACGCCCAACAGCTCGCAGATCGTGAGCGCGGGGATCGGCACCGCGAAGCTCCGGACCAGGTCCACCGGCTCACCCGAGGCCGCAGCCGCCACCATCGCGTCCAGCTGACCGACGACGATCTGCTCGATCCGTGGCACCAGACGACGCAGCCGATGCCGCGTGAACTCGGGCGTGAGCATCCGGCGCAGGCGGGTGTGGTCGGGCGGGTCAGCGAAGCCGAGTCCGCCGGGATCCTGCTCGGCAGTCAGTCCCACCCTCCCGACGACGTGGCCGAAGCCGTTGCTGAACGCATCCGCAGCACCGAGCACGGCCCTCGTCTCGTCGTATCCGGTGACCAGCCACCCGCGGATGCCGAACGGCAGCTTCAGCGGCAGGACCGGCGTCCGGTCGCGCAGCTCGCCGAGCTCCGGGACCGGATCGAGCCCGATTCGTCTCAGCGGCCAGAGCAGCTCATCGGGCAGCCGCGCGAACAGCGCGTCGGCGGAGTACTTCCTCCCCGGCCGCCACCGCAGTGCCAGCCGCACGCCCAGCCGGGTGATACGCACGGCCCCGACTCTAGTGCGGCCGCTCCGGGGTCACGTCGGCGCGTTGACCCGTGCCGAACATCCGCGTTCGAGGGGGGTGGTGAGGCGTAGCGTGAGTGGATGGGCAGCAGCGGTGACCTGCACCCCGACCGCGACAACCCGCACGGCCGGTTCCGGTATGGCCCGTGGCGCGGCGGGTCGGACCCGCTCGCGCCGCCCTACGACGTCCGGTCGGCGCTCGACGAGCTGGGTCGTGACGTCCTCGCCGGCGGTACGACGCGAGAAGCGCTGCGCGACGTGCTGCGCCGGGGCCTCGACCGGCACCGGGGCCTCGACGAGATAGCCGACCGGATCCGGCGGATGCGCGAGGCGGCGCGGCGGCGCGGCAACCTCGGCGGCACCCTCGACGAGATCCGGAAGCTGCTCGATGAGGCCCTCGACCTCGAACGCGCCGCCCTCGCACAGGAGGACACCGACGAGGCGCGCCTGGGCGAGCTGGACCTCGCCACCCTGCCGGACGACACCGCCGGCGCGGTCCGCGCCCTCGCCGAGCATCAGTGGCACTCCCCCGAGGCGGCGCAGACCTATGACCGGATCGCACGGCTGCTGCGCCGTGAGCTGCTCGACGCACAGTTCGAGGGCCTCAAGGCGGCCCTGTCCGGGCAGGACCCCGAGGCGATGCAGCGGGTCAAGGACATGCTCGCCGACCTCAACTCGCTGCTCGCCGCCCACGCCCGCGGCGAAGACACGACCGACCAGTTCCGCGACTTCATGGACAAGCACGGCGACCTCTTCCCCGACGACCCGCGCAACGTCGACGAGCTGATCGACTCCCTCGCCCGGCGCCAGGCCGCTGCCGCCCGGATGCTCGCCTCGCTCAACGCGCAGCAACGCCAGCAGCTCAGCCAGCTGATGAGCGACGCCCTCGCCGACGCCGACATCGCCAGCGAGATGGCCCAGCTCGCCGACAACCTTCGCGCACTGCGCCCCGGCCTCGACCGCGGCACCCCGGTGAACCTGCACGGCGACGAACCCCTCGGCTACGGCGCGGCCGTCGAGGCCGTCTCGGAGATCGCCGACCTCGAAGCCCTGACCGAACAGCTGAGCCAGGGCTACCGCGGGGCGAGCCTCGACGACGTGGACGTGGAGCGGCTCGAGCGCCACCTCGGCGCGGACGCCGCACGGGACTTCGAGGCCCTGCGACGGCTCGAGCGTGAGCTCGAACGGCAGGGCTACCTGACCCACGGGGACGAGGGGCTGCGACTGACCCCGCGGGCCGTCCGGCGCCTCGGCGAGACCGCGCTGCGGCGAGTCTTCGAGGGACTCGCGACCGCACGCGGCGACCACGACGACCGGCGGTCCGGGCAGGCCGACGAGCCGACCGGGTCGACCCGACAGTGGGCCTTCGGCGACGAGCTGCCGCTCGACACGGTACGGACCGTCTCGAACGCGGTCCTGCGGACCCGTGGCGGGAGCGAGGCCGATCGCCGAGCACCCAGCCGGCTCACGGCGATGCCCGCGAACGACACGGCACCGAACGCCACGGCAGCGAGCGGCGTCGCCCTGCTGCACTCCCCGCTGCACCTGTCCGTCGAGGACTTCGCGGTCGTCGAGACCGAGCGCCGCACGTCGGCGGCCGTCGCGCTGTGCGTCGACATGTCCTTCTCGATGTTCCACGAGGGCCGCTGGGGCCCGATGAAACAGACCGCGCTCGCCCTCTCGCACCTGGTCCAGACGCGGTTCCGGCAGGACGCCCTCGAGATCATCGGCTTCACCATCGCCGCCCGCCGCCTCACCCCCGTGCAGCTCGCCGACGCCGAACCGGAGTGGGTCCAGGGCACCAACCTCGAACACGCCCTGATGCTCGCCTCCCGTCACCTGCGCCGCCACCCCGAGGCCGAGCCGCTCGTGCTCGTCGTCACCGACGGCGAGCCGACCGCCCACCTCGACGCCCGGGGCGTGCCGACCTTCGCGTGGCCGACGGTCCCCGCCACGGTCCGCGCGACGATGGCGCAGGTCGACCTGCTGCGCCGCGCGGGTGCGACCCTCAACGTCTTCATGCTCGGCGACGACCCCGGCCTGGCCCGGTTCGTCGACGCCGTGGCCCGTCGCGCCGCCGGGCGCGTGTTCACCCCCTCGGTCGACCGGCTCGGCGAGTACGTCGTCGCCGACTACCTGCGCTCCCGGCGCGGACGGCACTGACGCGCCCGGCGAGCTGAGCGGCATACACCCAACATGCGTCGTCTTGACGCAGATGCGTTGCCTCAAGGCGGCGCATCTGCGTCAAAGGGACGCAGCTCCGCCAACAGACCAGCGGGTATGCCGCTGACGGGCCTTCCGCTCACCCGTGCCCTCGTGCCTAGGGTGGGGGCATGGTAGATCGACCACATGTCGTCGTAATCGGTGGAGGCTTCGGTGGGCTGGCGGCGGTGCGCGCGCTGCGCAAGGCCGACGTCGAGCTCACCCTCGTCGACCGGCACCCGTACAACACGTTCCAGCCGCTGCTCTACCAGGTCGCAACCGGCACCCTGAACCCCGGCGACGTGACGTGGTTCCTGCGCTCGGTCCGGTCCAAGCAGCAGAACGTCGCGTTCGTCCAGGGCGCCGCCGAGCGGATCGACCACGACGCCCGCACCGTCGCCCTGTCGAGCGGCGAGGTGCTGCCCTTCGACCATCTCGTCATCGCCACGGGGGTCGCCGCGAACTACTTCGGCACCCCCGGCGCGGAGCAGTACGCCATGCCGCTCTACACCCGCACCGAGGCGCTCGCCGTGCGCGACGCCGTGTTCTGGAGCCTCGAGGAGGCCTCGGTCAACCACCGGGGAGAGGACGTCCGCATCGTCATCGTCGGCGGCGGGCCGACCGGGGTGGAGACGGCCGGAGCCCTCGCCGAGCTGCGCAACAAGGACGTCCCGGTGCTCTACCCGGAGCTCAACGCGTACAAGGTGCACGTGACCCTCGTCGAGATGGCGCCGCACCTGCTCGCGCCGTTCGTCCCGGAGAGCCGCGCCTACGCGGCCGACTCGCTGCGCAGACGCGGCGTCGACCTGCGCCTGTCGACCAAGGTCAACGAGGTGCGCGCGGACGGGGTCCTCGTCGGTGACGGGGAGTTCCTCCCCGCCGGTGTCGTCATCTGGGCCAGTGGGGTCATCGCCCCCGAGGTCGTTGCCGCCTGGGGCGTTCCGCAGGGGCCGGGGCACCGGATCGTCGTCGACGACCACCAGCGGGTGCTCGGGCTCGATCGCGTCTACGCGGTCGGCGACATCTGCGTCGGCGAGGGCGACCGGGCACTGTCGCAACTCGCCCAACCGGCGATGCAGCAGGGCCACTACGTCGGCCGGCTCGTCGCGGCCTCACTCAGTGGCGAGACGTTGCCGGCGTTCGAGTACAAGGACAAGGGCATCCTCGCGACGATAGGCCGGGCCTCGGCCGTCGCCGAGGTGACCGGCCTGCCGCGACTGCAGGGCTTCCCGGCGTGGGCCATCTGGAACGGCGTGCACATCGTGACGCTGCTCTCCAACCGCAACCGGCTCTCGGCGATGGTCAACCTCGGCGCGAAGTACCTCGCCTGGGGCCGCACCCACAACGCGATCGTCGGCGACACGCAGCCGCCGGTGTTGCACAGCGGGGCCTCTGGCGAGTCGCAGGTTCGCTGATCCGACGGAGGGTCGGCCGCGTCGTCCGCCAGGTGGTCGGGGGCGACGGAGACGCGCTGATGAGGCATGGTTGGGGCCCATGGACGTCGTCGTGCTCTACGTGGCGGTGGTGTTCGGGTGCGGGCTGCTCGCCCGGCTCATCACGATGCCGCCGCTGGTCGGCTTCGTGGCGGCCGGCTTCGTCCTGAACGTGATGGGCGTCCCCCAGCTCGAGGAGCTCTCGCTGATGTCGCAGATCGGCGTGACGCTGATGCTCTTCGCCATCGGCCTGCGCCTTAACCTGCGCACCCTGCTCGGCAAGGAGGTGTGGCTGACCGCCGGGGCCCACATCCTGCTCATGACCGTCATCGGGGCGGGGTTCCTGGCCGGGCTGGGCGCGCTGGGCGCCTTCGGGCCCGAGTCGCTGCGGGTGCTCGCCGTCGTCGCGCTGGTGCTCTCCTTCTCCAGCACGATCTTCGTGGTCAAGATCCTGCAGGACCGCGGCGACGAGCAGGCGTTCTACGGCAACATCTGCATCGGTGTGCTGATCATCCAGGACATCGTGGCCGTCGCCGTCATCTCCGTCTCGCGGGGCGAGGCGCCGAGCATCTACTCGCTCGGGCTCGTCGCGGTGATCCCGGCGCTGGCCTGGGCCACCAAGGGCTGGTACCGGCTCGGGCACGGCGAGCTCGGCGCGCTGTTCGGGATCGCGATGGCCCTGATCCCCGGCTACGCCCTGTTCGAGTGGCTCGGCCTCTCGGGCAGCCTCGGGGCGCTGGTCATGGGCCTGATCCTGGCGCCGCGACCGGGCTCGGACCGGCTCTCGCACACCCTGTTCACGGTCAAGGAGCTGCTGCTCGTCGGCTTCTTCGTCAGCATCGGGTTCCAGGGCCTGCCGACCATGGAGAACGTCCGGGTCGGCCTGCTGCTCGTGCTGCTCCTGCCGGTGCAGGCGGTGTTCTACTGGTTCCTGCTGTGGCTGCTCGGGCTGCGCAACCGCACCAGCGTGCTGACCAGCCTGCTGCTGAGCAACTACTCCGAGTTCGCGCTCATCGTCGCCACCATGGGAGTCAGCGCCGGGTGGCTCTCGTCGCACTGGTTGTTGTCGCTGGTCATCGCGGTCTCGGTCGGCTTCATCGTCTCCTCGCTGGCGAACCCGGCCTCGGTGTCCCGCGCCTCGCGCCTGGCCGAACGGCTGCCGGCCCGCCCACCGGACAAGATCCATCCGGAGGACCGTCCCATCGACGTCGGGGACGCGACCGCGATCGTGCTCGGGATGGGCCGGGTCGGTCGGGCCGCGTGCACCCAGCTGGAACGGGAGCACGGTTACCGGGTCCTCGGCGTCGAGCACGACCCGTCCCGGGTGCAGGCCCTGCGCGAGGAGGGCTACAACGTCATCGAGGGCGATGCCACGGACTACGACTTCTGGACCAGGGTCGTGCGCAACGGGCTCGTGCAGGTCATCGTGCTGGCCATGCCCTCGCAGCACGCCAACATCGACGCGCTGCGCGAGATGCGCCGGGTCGGCTACCGGCAGGGCACCGTGGCCGCCGTCGCGCTCTACCGCGAGGACGTCGAGGAGCTCGAGGAGCTCGGGCTGGACGTCGTCGTGCACCTCTACGCCGGTGCCGGTGAGGCGCTCGCCGACCGCTCGGCCAGGGCTCAGGCCGGCGAGCGGGCCGAGGGCACGGGCCTGCTGTAGCGACCGGCGGCCGTTCAGGTGCCATTGAAGACCCGGTCCAGCGACGGGATCCGAGCCCGGTAGCCGGACAGCAGCCGCCGGGCCACGGTGACCGAGTCGACCAGCGGGTGCAGCGCAAGCGCCTCGACCGCGGTGCGTGGGTCGCCGTCGAGCGCGGCCCGGATCGTCAGCTCCTCGACGGCCTTGACCTGCAGGGTCAGGCCCAGCTCGGCGCCCCGCAGCGGCGACACGGGCAGGGGCCGCGGGCCGGCCGCGGTGACCCGGCAGGGGACCTCGACGACCGCGTCGACCGGCAGGCCGGGCAGGGTGCCGGCGCTGGCGACATTGAGGATCAGGGTCGCCGGCTCGTCCCGCGCGATCGCGGCCATCAGCGCGAGCGCCACGCCCTCGTAGCCGCCGCCCTCGATGTCCTGCTCCGAGCGTGACTCGTCCTCGGCGCGGTTCTCCTGCATGTAGGTCGCGTTGCGCTCCCGGGCCACCCGATCCCAGGTCGCCAGCGCCTCACCCGGCGAGTCCGTCAGGGCCGCATAGAAGCTCGCCTGCTGCCCGAGCAGGAACTCGCCCCGCGTCCGGGTGCCGCTCGTGATCGCCGCGACCGCGTCTCGGGTGAAGTAGTAGTAGTGGAGGTACTCGTTGGGCAGCACGCCGAGCGTCTGGAGCCAGTCCACGCCGAAGAGGTGCCCCTCCTCGATGGAGCCGAGCCGGTCGGGGTCGGCGAGCAGGTCGGGCAGCACGTCGCGACCGTCGACCCGCAGCCCCTGGAGCCAGCCGAGGTGGTTCAGGCCCGCGTAGTCGATCTCGGCGTGGGCGAGATCGTGCCCGAGCGCGGCGGCCGCGCGCCTGGCGACCCCGAGCGCCGAGTCACAGATGCCGACGACCCGGTCGCCGAGCACCTGCTGCATCGCCTGGGTGACCAGGCCGGCCGGGTTGGTGAAGTTGACGACCCAGGCGTCCGGCGCCAGGGCCTTGACGCGCTCGGCGACGGCGACCGCGACAGGGACCGTCCGCAGCCCGTAGGAGACCCCGCCTGCGCCCGTCGTCTCCTGCCCGAGCAGCCCGAGGTCGAGTGCGACCCGCTCGTCGGCGGTGCGCCCGGGCAGGCCGCCGACGCGGATCGCGGAGAAGACGAAGTGGGCGCCCTCGAGGGCCGTGCCGAGGTCCGTCGTCATGGTGACCTCGGGCGGGCGGTGGCCCGGGTCGGCGGCGGTATGCCGCCCAGCCTGGGCCGCGAGCACGTGGCCGATCGCATGCAGCCGGGTCTCGTCGGTGTCGTGCAGGACCACGTGCGTGACGCGGCGGTCCGAGCGGTCGGCCAGCACGGCGCCATACACGAGGGGGACCCGGAAGCCACCACCTCCGAGGATCGTCAGGCGCAGACCTGTCACGACGGCGACGCTACCAAGGCGGCCGCAGGGTTCGAGCCGATGGGAGCGCGTGCATGCACCGAGCCGGTCCCGCCGGGGACCGGAAATTCCCGCCCGGGCGCGCCGCGGCCAAGGGATGATGATGGTGATGCCGCACCAGAGGTTCGACCCCTTGGCCGCGCTGCGGACCGCCGGAGCGCCAGAGTTCGACGTGTTCGTGCACGGCACGGTGTTCCTCGACATCATCTTCGCCGGGATGTCCGCACCGACGCCGGGGACCGAGGTGTGGGCCGAGGGGATGGCGTCGTGCCCGGGTGGGATCGCCAACCTCGCCGTGGCGGCTCGCCGGCTCGGGCTGCGCACCTCGCTCGCGGCGGCGTTCAGCGACGACGACTACGGGGACTTCTGCTGGCGCACGCTCGAGGAGCAGGAGGGGATCGACCTGGGGCACTCGCGGCGCTTCCCCGACTGGCACTCCCCGGTGACCGTGTCGATGTCGTACGGCGGAGACCGGAGCATGGTGTCGCACGGCCACGACGCACCCATCCCGACCGACAGGCTGATCGGCCGACCTCCCTGTGCGAGAGCAGTCTTCGTCGACCCCTCCGACGTGGCGCGGGTCAGCGGCGACGGGTCGAGCTGGATCGACCTGGCGCGGGGCGACGGTGCGCTGTGCTTCGCGGACGTCGGCTGGGACCCCAAGCAGGAATGGTCGAGCGCGGTCCTCGACCAACTCGAGCACTGTCATGCGTTCATGCCGAACGCCCTCGAGGCGATGGCCTACACCGGGACGTCCTCGGTGCCCGATGCGCTCTACCGGATCGCGGACCGCGTGCCCCTTGCCGTCGTGACGAACGGCGCCGAGGGTGCCGTCGGCATCGACGGGACGACCGGCGAGGAGGCGAACGTGCCGGCACTACGGGTCGAGGGGCTCGACCCGACCGGGTCGGGTGACGTCTTCGCGGCCGCCATGGTGCTCGGGACGCTCTCGGGGTGGGCCCTGGCCGACCGGATGGCGTTCGCGAGCCTGTGCTCGGCCCTGGCCCTGCAGCAGTTCGGCGGGTCGCTGGCGGCGCCCGGGTGGGGTGACGTCGTCGACTGGTGGCATGCCCTGCTCGTGGACCGCTCGGCCGACAGCTACCACCGCTCGCTGCGACGCCGGTACGCGTTCCTCGAGGAGATCGCCCCGCACGTGCCGGTGACCGCCTGCCGGCGGGCCACGGCGACGATCGCCCGCCGGGCGGACCTGCCCTCCTGACGCTGGGCTATGTTGGACCGAGCAGGTCAGTACGCCCGTCACGGAGCAACCCGTTCCGAGGGAGCTACACGGGCTGGAGTCTTCCAGGAGGTATGACCGGTGAACCCTTTGGACGCCGAGCAACAGGACGTGCCCGTCGCGGGCGGAGAGAAACTGCGTGGCCGGGTCGCGTTCGTGACCGGCGGCACGCGCGGGATCGGCGCGGCGATCTGCCACAGCCTCGGCCGGCAGGGCGCGACGGTGGCAGCCGGCTACCACCGCAACGAGGAGCAGGCGCAGCGGTTCGCCGGCGACTACGAGCAGCAGTCGGGTGCCCCGGCCAGCATCCACCAAGGCAACGTCGGCTCGGCCGACGACTGCCGCCGAACCATCGCGGAGGTCCTCGACACCCACGGTCGGCTCGACATCCTGGTCAACAACGCCGGTATCACGATGGACCGGCTCGTGGCCAAGATGACCGACGAGGACTGGAACACCGTGCTGGCGGTGAACCTGTCGGGCGCCTTCTTCATGTCCCAGGCGGCCCTGGCTCACATGGTCGAGCGCGGCACCGGCCGGATCGTCAACGTCTCGTCGGTGATCGGGGAGATGGGCAACGTCGGGCAGGCCAACTACGCCGCGTCGAAGTCGGGGCTGTTCGGCCTGACCAAGACCCTGGCCCGTGAGGCTGCCTTCATGCTCGCTCGGGCCGGCAAGGCGGACGACGGCGGCATCGGCGTGACGGTGAACACCGTCACCCCGGGATTCATCAACACCGAGATGGTTTCGGCGATGCCGGAGAAGGCGAAGGCCAAGATCTGCGGGCAGGTCCCGGTGGGGCGGCTCGGCGACCCCGAAGAGGTGGCCCGGGTCGTGCACTTCCTGGCCGCCGACGCGTCGGGGTACATCACCGGGCAGGTGTGGGGCGTCAACGGCGGAATGGACATGTGACGGCGGTCGCTTGACGTGCGTCAAGGCGGGCCTGCCCCGATACGTGTGAACTGAGGGCACCACCCCGGAAGGACCGGGGAGTACCCGAAGGAGCACACCATGCAGACCGCCCGCTTCACTACCGAACCGTTCAGCTGCCCGAGCTGCGTCAGGAAGATCGAGGGAGTGCTCGAGCGCACAACCGGCGTCACCGACGCGAGGGTCCTGTTCAACTCGAACAAGGTGCGCGTCAACTTCGATCCCGACAGCGTCACCGCCGGTGAGCTCGCCGAGGTCGTCACCGCCCTCGGCTATCCCGTGGTCGCGACCAAGGTGGCCTGACATGTCCCTGACCCTGACCCAGCGGGCGAGGAGCCGCATCGCCTTCACCACGGGCGGGCTGCTCCTCGTCGCGCTCGCCCTGTCCCAGCTCGCCGAGCCCGTCGGCACCACGGGGCGTGACGTAACCCTTGTCGTGTCAAGCGTGCTCGCCGGCTACCCGATCGCGGTCCGGGCGTGGCAGGCGCTGCGGGCCAAGGCCTTCAGCATCGACCTGCTCGTCACGATCGCCGTTATCGGCGCGCTCGTCATCGGCGAGTACGTCGAGGCGGCCGTCGTGAGCTTCCTCTTCCTCTTCGGCGCCTGGCTCGAGGCGCGCAGCCTCGAGCGGACCCGCGCGTCGCTGCGCGAGCTCGTCGACCTCGCGCCGACGCAGGCGACGGTCCTGCGGGACGGGCAGCGCGTCACGGTGGACGCCGACGACGTCGCCCTCGGGGAGACCGTGCTCGTCACGAACGGCGAGCGGATCGCCGTCGACGGCACGGTCAGCAACGGCACGGCGTCCGTCACCGAGGCGTCGATCACCGGCGAACCGGTCCCGGTGACAAAGCAGTACGGCGATCGCGTCTTCGCCGGCACGATCGCGGAGTCCGGCTATCTGGAGGTCGTGGCCGACCGGGTCGGCGACGAGACGACGTTCGCCCGGATCATCGAGCTGGTCGAGGAGGCCCAGGAGTCGCGCACCCGCCGCCAGCGGTTCCTCGAGCGGTTCGCCCAGATCTACACCCCGGCGATCGTCATCCTCGCGGTCATCGTCTACGCGTGGACCCGTGATCTCGGGCTCGCGCTGACCTTCCTCGTCATCGCCTGCCCGGGCGCACTCGTCATCTCGGTGCCCGTCGCGGCCGTCGCGGGCCTCGGCAACGTCGCCCGCCACGGCGTCCTGGTCAAGGGCGGGGAGGTCCTCGAGGACCTTGCGGCCGCAGACACGCTCGTGCTCGACAAGACCGGCACGCTGACCGTCGGCCGGCCCGTCGTCACGGCCGTCCAGAGCGTCGGTGCGGTCCCGGAGGGCGAGCTGCTCGAGCTGGTCGGCACGCTCGAGTCGACCTCGGAGCACCACCTCGCGCGCGCGATCGTGTCGCAAGCCCAACACTTCGGTATGCCGCTCACGTCGTCCCTCACGGACGTCGAGGTCGTCACGGGGCTCGGGATCGCCGGCCGTGTGGGTGGCCGGGACGTCCTCGTCGGTCGCCGCGCGCTCCTGGCCGAGCGCGGTGTCGCGGTCCCGGACGATGCGGTCCTCGGCGCCACGGCACATGAGCAGCGGGGAGCGACCGTCGTCCACGTCGCCGTCGACGGTCGTCTCGCCGGGCTCGTCGCCGTGGCCGACGAGGTCCGCGAGGAAGCGGCCGGGGCCCTCACGAGGCTCCGGGAGAGCGGCATACGGCATGTCGTGATGCTGACCGGGGACAACGCGCACACCGCGCGACTCGTCGGCGACCGGCTCGGTCTCGACGAGGTGCGGGCGGGTCTGCTGCCCGAGGACAAGGCCCGGATCGTCGAGGAGCTGCGGGCGCAGGGACGTCGCGTCGCGATGATCGGCGACGGCGTCAACGACGCCCCCACACTCGCGACCGCCGACGTCGGCATCGCGATGGGCGGGTCGGGCACGGACGTGTCGATGGAGACGGCCGACGTCGTCCTGATGACCGACCGGCTGGACCAGTTCGCACACGCCCGGCGAGTTGCGCGGGCGACGGTACGGGTCATGAAGCAGAACACGGCCCTCGCCCTCGCGACGGTCGGCCTGCTCGTCGCGGGCGTGCTGCTGCAGTACGTCCAGCTCGCCGGTGGCATGCTGGTGCACGAGATCAGCGTGCTGCTCGTCATCCTCAACGCGCTGCGCCTCGTCCGGTTGCGCGGACCGCGTCGCGAGGTGCTGGGCGCTGCGTCCACGGCCGGCGTCGAGCCCGAGCCGGCCCGGCAGAAGGAGCCCGCCCTGTGACCCACCACCCCACGGGGACGTCGTGCGTCGCGATCGTGCCGCTCTTCGCCGGGTTGACACCCGAGGAGCAGGACCGGGTCGCGACGTACGCGCATCCGATCCGGCGCGCGGCGGGCGAGACGATCCACCGCCCCGGCGACGACGTCTCACACCTGCTCGTCGTCCACCGGGGCCGGGTCAAGATCTCGCACCTGAGCGCGGGCGGCCAGGAACGGCTGCTGCGCGTCCTCGAACCGGGTGACTTCACGGGCGAGGCGGCCTTCGTGACCGGGCAGCCGCACGACGACCTCGTGGTCGCACTCGGGGACGTCGAGCTGTGCAGCTTCGAGCACCGCGAGCTCGGGGCCCTCGTAGGACGGTTCCCCGACATCGCGCTGCGGATGCTGCGCACGGTGACCGGGCGGCTCGACGAGGCAGAACGCACCATCGCCGACCTGACCGCCTCGGGCGTCGAGGCACGTCTGGCGGGGTATCTGGTCGACCTGCCGACGAGCCGTCGTGACGGGCGGATGGTGGCGCGGCTGCCGCTGCCGAAGAAGGACATCGCCTCGCTGCTCGGGACCACGCCGGAGACGCTGAGCCGCAAGCTCGCGGCGTTCGTCGAGGCGGGGCTCGTCGAGGTGAACGCTCGCGAGGTCACCGTGCTCGACCCGGTGGGCCTCGAGGCGCGCACGAGAGTGCCGCAGTCCTCATCGAGAGTGCACTTCTCCTCATCGAGAGTGCCGTAGTCCTCATCGAGAGTGCACTTCTCCTCATCGAGAGTGCAGCAGTCCTGATCGACAGTGCACGACGCAAGTCGGCGCGATCCCCGCCATGCCGTCGATGGACGCGGGTTAGGGTCCTAGTCATGCAGAGCAGCACCCTGACTGTCACCGCCTTGGACGGCACCAGCCTCCACGTCAACCGGTGGCTCCCGGACGGGACGGCCAAGGCCGTCGTCCAGATCGCCCACGGCATGGCCGAGCACTCCGGACGCTATGCCCGCTTCGCCGAGCGGCTCACTGCCGACGGCTACGCCGTGTACGCCGGCGACCACCGCGGGCACGGCGCCACGGCAGCCGGCGCCGAGGACGAGGGCTACTTCGCCGACCACGCCGGTTTCGCCACAGTCGTCGACGACCTGCACCTCGTGACCCAGCGGGCCAAGACCGAGCATCCGGGGCTGCCGTTCTTCCTGTTCGGGCACAGCATGGGCTCGTTCCTGTCCCGCTCCTACGCGGCCCGGTTCGGTGACGAGCTCGACGGGCTCGTCCTCACCGGCACCGGCGGCGACCCCGGCCTGCTCGGCAAGGTGGGCCACCTTGTCGCGGCGACCGAGGGCCGGGTTCGGGGTCGCCGGCACACGAGCGGACTGCTCAACACGCTGACCTTCGGTCCGTACAACAAGGCCTTCAAGCCGAACCGCACCGAGTTCGACTGGCTGTCGCGGGACGGGGCGGAAGTCGACAAGTACATCGCCGACCCGTGGTGCGGCAATGTCTTCACGAGCGGCTTCTTCGCAGACCTGCTCGGCGGCTTGGCGCAGGTCAACGCCGACGAGACCGTGACCCGCACGCCCAAAGACCTGCCGATCCACCTCGTGTCAGGCTCGATGGACCCGGTCGGGGGCCAGACCAAGGGGGTCCAGCAGGTCGCCAGCCAGTACCGCCGGCTCGGCGTCGAGGACGTCACGACGATGTTCTGGCCGGGCGCGCGCCACGAGGTGCTCAACGAGACGAACCGCGACGAGGTCACTGACGAGATCGTCGACTGGCTCGACGCCCACCTTCCTGTTGCCCCCTCCTGACTCATCGAGGGTGCAGCAATCCCGATCGATAGTGCAACCGTTCTGACGACGGTGCCGTGGTCAAGCGGCGACGCCCTGTAACGATGCGGGCGCCGGTCCCGATGTACTTCTCGTGCGTGGCACCTCTCGCACCCCGAGCGAGTGGTGCCACGCCTCTTGCTGTATGCCGCTGGCTGGGGTCGAGGCCCGAATGGCCCCGTGCGTCCAGCGCTGGGTTTCGCCGCAGAGCACTGCACTGTCGATCCGGACTACTGCACTGTCGATCGAGATTGCTGCACTGTCGATCGAGATTGCTGCACTGTCGATGATGAACGGCCTTGTCCGAACCGGACAGTACAACGGACAAAGCCGACCAAACCCATTGACCTACCGGCGGGTCCCCCCGAGGCTCAGTTCTCATCGTCGGCCGAACGGCCACGGCTCAACGAGGAGCACGGAGGACAACCGATGGGCGTCAGCAACAGTCGGCGCGGCCGGTGGGCCGCCCTCGCCATGGTCACCAGCCTCGCCGTCGTCGGGGCTCCGCTGGCGGCCGCTGCGGCACCGGGAGCGCCGGACCAAGGCAGCACCACCAAGACCCGAGACTTCACCACCTCGTTCGAGTCGGGCCAGCCACAGCCGGCGGTCTCCACGGTTGAGACCGGCCCCGACGGCCCGCGCCAGCAGGGGGTCTCCGGGAGCCTGACCACCAACGGGAGCGTCCTGGGCACCGTGGTCGCCGTGACGGCCAGCGGTGAGAACCCGCCCGGCGAGATCGCCGCGAACCTTGCCGACGCCAACCCCGAGACCAAGTGGCTCTCCTTCGCCTCCACGGGGTGGGTGCGCTACGAGCTCTCGGCACCGGCCAAGATCGTGCGCTACTCACTGACCTCCGCCAACGACGCGCCCGAGCGCGACCCGAAGGACTTCACCCTCCAGGGCTCGAGCGACGGCACGACGTGGACCGACCTCGACCGCCGGACCGGCATCGACTTCTCCGGCCGCTTCGCGACGCGCACCTTCGAGATCACGACCTCGGCGGCATACACGTTCTTCCGGCTCGACGTGACCGCGGTGCACAGCGGCGGGATCGTGCAGCTGGCCGACTGGGACCTGTCCGACGGGTCGACCGGCGGTGGCCCGGTCACACCGATGGTCACCGACGTCGGACCTGGTCCGATCGCGGGCTACAACATCAGGCCCAGCGTCGGGTGGACCGGCGTCAAGGCGATGCGCTACCTCGGCGAGCACACCGCTGACGGTCGCGGCTACGAATGGAACCGGCTGTTCGACGTCGAGCTGCCCGTCACGCGCACGACACAGCTGAGCTACAAGATCTTCCCCGACATGGTGCCCGACAACCTCACCTACCCCTCGACGTATGCCGCCATCGACCTGCGCTTCACCGACGGCACCTACCTGTCCGACCTGGCCGCCAAGGACGTCCACGGCGTCGCCGCCAGCCCGAGCGGGCAGGGCGCCGGCAAGATCCTCTATGCCAACCAGTGGAACGCGGTGACCCTCGAGGTCGGCGCCGTGGCCGCCGGGCGGATCATCGACCGCATCCTGATCGGCTACGACAACCCGGGCGGCAAGGACAAGACCCGCTTCGGCGGCTGGGTCGACGACATCGCCGTCGTCGCGCGCCCGGCCGTCATCGACGGGAGGGACCTGACCAACTACGTCGACACGCGACGCGGCACCAACGCGTCGAGCTCCTTCTCGCGCGGCAACAACCTGCCGATCAGCGCCGTTCCGAACGGCTTCACCTTCTTCACCCCGGTGACCAACGCGAACTCGCAGACCTGGCAGTACTACTACCAGGCGGCCAACAACGCGGAGAACCTCCCGGTCATGCAGGGACTGGCCGTCTCGCACGAGCCGAGCCCGTGGATGGGCGACCGCAACCAGCTGTCGGTCATGCCCTCCATCGCCGACGGCACGCCGACCGGCAGCGCCTCGAAGCGGGGGCTCGCCTTCGACCACGCGAGCGAGATCGCCCGGCCGGACTACTACCGGGCAAAGCTGGCCGGCGGCCTGACCGCCGAAGTGGCCCCCGCCGACCACGGCGGGGTCTATCGCTTCACCTTCCCCGACTCGGCGACGGCGGGCCACCTCGTGCTCGACACGGTCGACGACAGCGGAGCCTTCACCGTCGACGCATCCGCCGGCACGATGACCGGCTGGGTCGACAACGGCAGCGGCCTGTCCGCCGGACGCAGCCGGATGTTCGTCTACGGCAGCTTCGACCGGCCGGCCACCGGCACCGGCACCGCCCCCGACGGCCACACCGGCACGCGCTACGCGACGTTCGACACCAGCAGGCGCCACGACGTGGTGCTCAGGCTGGCGACCTCCTTCATCTCGCTCGAGCAGGCCAGGCACAACCACGCCCTGGAGCTCGCCTCGCGCAGCTTCGAGCACGTCCGGTCCGCGGCCAACGCCGCGTGGAACAAGCGGCTCGGCGTCATCCGGGTCGAGGGAGCCAACGACTCAGACCGGGTCACGCTCTACTCGAACCTCTACCGGCTGAACCTCTACCCGAACAGCCAGTTCGAGAACACCGGCACCGCTCGGTCGCCGCGCTACCAGTACGCCAGCCCGGTCTCGCCGAAGTCCGGGTCGGCTACCGAGACCACCACGAACGCCGCGGTCGAGGACGGCAAGATCTACGTCAACAACGGCTTCTGGGACACCTACCGCACCGTCTGGCCGGCCTACTCGCTGCTCTACCCGGAGTTCGCCGCCGAGATCGTCGACGGCTTCGTCCAGCAGTACCGCGACGGCGGCTGGATCGCCCGGTGGTCCTCACCCGGCTACGCCGACCTGATGACGGGCACGAGCTCGGACGTCGCGTTCGCCGACGCGTACGTCAAGGGGGTCAGACTGCCCGACCCGCTCGGCGCATATGACGCCGCCCTGAAGAACGCGACGGTGCTGCCGCCGTCGAGCGCCGTGGGCCGCAAGGGCCTCGACACGTCGATCTTCACCGGCTACACGAGCACGAAGACCCATGAGAGCGTCTCGTGGGGTCTCGAGGGCTTCATCAACGACTTCGGCATCGGCACCATGGCAGCGGCGCTCGCCAAGGACCCGGCGACCCCGAGGCAGCGACGCGCCCGGCTGAGAGAGGAGTCGAGGTACTTCCTCGAGCGGGCCACGCACTACGTCAACGCGTTCAACCCGAAGACCGGCTTCTTCCAGGGCCGCGCCGCCGACGGCAGCTTCGCCGAGGACTTCGACCCCGAGTCGTGGGGCGGCGACTTCACCGAGACCGACGGGTGGAACTTCGCCTTCCACGCACCGTTCGACGGCAACGGCCTGGCCAACCTCTACGGCGGGCGCAAGGGCCTCGCGGACAAGCTCGACACGTTCTTCGCGACGCCGGAGACGGCACGCAGACCGGGCGGCTACGGCGGGGTCATCCACGAGATGGTCGAGGCCCGCGACGTCCGGATGGGACAGCTCGGGCAGAGCAACCAGGTCTCGCACCACATCCCCTACATGTACGACTGGGCCGGCCAGCCGTGGAAGAGCGCCGAGAAGGTGCGCGAGATCCTGCGACGCCTCTACGTCGGCTCCGAGATCGGCCAGGGCTACCCCGGCGACGAGGACAACGGCGAGATGTCGGCGTGGTACATCCTGTCCGCACTCGGCATCTACCCGCTGCAGGTCGGCTCGGCCGAGTGGGCCGTCGGATCGCCGAAGTTCACCAAGGCGACCGTGCACCGCAGCCAAGGCGACCTCGTCGTGCGGGCGCACGGCAACTCCGAGAAGAACATCTACGTGCAGGGCCTGTGGGTCGACGGTCGCAAGCATCGCAGCGTCTCGATCAACCAGTCGTTGCTGCGTGGCCACGCCCGGATCGACTTCGCGATGGGTGCCAGGCCGTCCGACTTCGGCACCCGACGCCAGGACGCTCCGCCGGCGCTGACCAAGGGGAACCAGGCGCCGCGACCGCTGCGTGACGTGACCGGGCCCGGCCTGGGCACGGCGGCCGCCACCGGCACCACGGACGCGGCGCCGCTGTTCGACGACACGTCGCGCACCTCGGTCGCGTTCACCTCGGCGACGCCGACGCTCACGTACACCCTCTCGGGTGACCGGCGAGAGGTGACCTGGTACACGATCACCTCCGGCCCGCAGCCGGGCGACCCGGCCGCGTGGCGGGTGGAGGGCTCGAGGGACGGCGGGCGGAGCTGGCGCACCCTCGACACGCGCACCGGGCAGGTCTTCCCGTGGCGGGGCCAGACCAGGCCGTTCGAGCTGGACCGGACCGGGGGCTACCCGGCGTACCGGCTCGTCGTGACCAGGACCGCCGGCGCCGAGGCTCCGAACATCGCGGAGGTCGAGTTCCTGGCGCGCTGACGGGAGCTTGGGTCAGGGACTGTGTGCGCTTCTGGTCGTCGGGGCGACCAAAACCGCACACAGTCCCCGAAGACCCGAGCACTCCGTATGCCGCTGAGCCGAGCCAGCGCGTGCGGCGACGTACGCGCGTCCGAGAGGTGAGCGGCATACGACGGCGGTAGCATCGCTGCACCCGACGATGGAGCGCACATGAACCTCGAGAAGGTGATCTTCGGCTTCTTCGTCCTGCTCGCCGCCACCCTGAACTTCGGCTTCTTCGTCGGCCCGATCAACGACCCGACCGCCCACAACATCTACGAGCTGTTCGCCGCGGTCGTCATCAACATCATCGCGACGGTGCTCAAGCTCGGCGACCGCACCCAGATCGGCGCTGTCCACCTCGCGACGAGCCTCGTCGCCTCGCTACAGCTCATCGCCGCCGCGATCCTCTGGACCTACGCGACCCAGGTGTCCACCGCCGGGCTCACGCCCGAGGCGACCGCGAGCGTCGTGTCGATGTCGGCCGGCGCCCTGTTCGCCAACATCGTGTCGGTCGTGCTGCTCGTCATCGAGACGGTCTCCTTCCAGCGACGGTGAGGAAGGCTCGTGGGCAACCCGCTCCTGCTTGTCTGGTTCCGCCGCCTGGGGGCCGACGACGATCCCGAGGCGAGGGGTCGGGTCACGCCTGAGGTGCTGGCCCTGCGCCAGGGCGAGGCGACCGAGCCGACCAGCGTCCTGCTGATGTTCCTGCGCCGGATGCGCTACCCGCTCATCGCCATCATCCTCATCTTCTCGGTCAGCGTCGTCGGCCTGACCCTCATCCCCAAGACCGAGCCCGACGGGACAGCCCATCGGATGAGCCTGTTCGACGCGTTCTACGTCGTCAGCTACACCGCTACCACGATCGGCTTCGGCGAGACGCCCTTCGAGTTCGACGTGGCCCAGCGCCTCTGGATGACTGCTGTCATCTACATGTCCGTCGTCGGGTGGGCCTACGGGGTCGGATCCCTGCTCGCGCTCACTCAGGACCGCTCCTTCCGACGAGCGCTCACCCGGCGGCACGTCACGCGGAAGGTGGAGCACCTGGCGGAGCCGTTCTACATCCTGGTCGGATACGGCTCGACGACCCGCCGGATAGGCCGAGCGCTGGACAACCTCGGGCGCCGCTTCGTGGTCATCGACGACCGGGAGTACCGTGCCGCGTCGGTTGACCTCGACGACTACCGGGCCGACACCCCTGCCCTGTACGGCGATGCCCGCGAGACGCGCAACCTCGTCGTCGCAGGCCTGGCCCACCCACGCTGCGAGGGCGTGCTCGCCCTGACGGACGACGACAGGACCAACCTCGACGTGACGATGACGACGTCGCTGCTCCGGCCCGGGCTGCCGGTCATCGCCCTGACCCAGACCCGTGAGATGGCCGAGCGGATGCGGTCCTTCGACGCATGGTTCGTCGTCAACCCTCTCGACCGGTTCGGCAACCACCTGCGGATCCTGACCAGGTCGCCGGCCGCCTACCAGCTCATGACGTGGCTGACGAGCCCTCCGGGCAGCGAGCTGCCGGAGCGTCGATCCCGCGTCCCCGGCGGCCGGTGGGTCGTCTGCGGGCAGGGCCGGTTCGCCGACGAGCTGGTCCGCGACCTGCACGACGAGGGCGTCGCGGTCACCCGGGTGCTCGGTGGAGCTTCGGCCCTGGTCCAGCTGGAGCGGTCCCACCGTGACGAGACGAACGTTGCGCAGGCAGGTGCCGACGAGGACGCTCACCAGGCACGTGACGGTGACCAGGGGCCCGAGGCGGTGCGCCGTGACGACCCCTCGGCCGACAGCGGTCCCTCGAGCGACGAGGACATCGCCGAGCTGGACGTCGAGGAGCTGGACGTCGAGGAGCTGGACGTCGCGGAGCTGGACGTCGCGGAGCTGCACGAGGCGCGGCTGGAGTCGGCCGTCGCCTTCG
>NZ_JAKDLO010000235.1 GCF_030452765.1 Intrasporangium sp. | reverse complement strand
ACCTTGCGGCCCGACAGAGCGGCTATCGAGCGCCTGTCACGGCGACACCGAGGTCGGTCTTCCCCCAAGCGTCCTGAGGCGTTCCGGAGGCCGAGCCTGAGCCTTGGCGTTCACCCGTCCTACCTGCGGGGTCCGGTCGCGGGTCAGGTCGCGCGGGCCGGGTCAGATCGCGGGTCATGTCGCACCGGCCACGCAACCTGAGCACGGCCAGTCGCAAGCCTGCGACATGAGTGGCGACGTGACGGGTGGCCCGGGTCGGCGGGGCGACACATAACGCGCGACATGAGTGGCGACGTGACGGGTGGCCCGGGTCGGCGGGGCGACACATAACGCGCGACATGAGTGGCTACGTGACGGGTGGTCCGGGTCGGCGGAGCGACCTGAGGGCTGCTGGGTCGGCCCGATCACCCTCAGACGTCCGCATCCGTGGGGCCGATGAGCAGGAGTCGGACAGCGCTGCGGGACAGGAGCAGGACGACGACGAGAAGCGTGACCGGGATGAAGCCGCCCAGGCTGACCGCGTCGCCGAAGATGAGGGCGACGAGCTCGAGCACCACGAACTTGCTGCCGGCCGCGACCACCCACAACGCGAGACCGGCCGCCACCTTGGGGCCGCGCGTGGTCGCGGCCCGAAACCGGGCCAGAATGCGACCCTTGAAGAACCGCACAACCTCGAGCGCGATCTTCAGCAGGAGCGCCGTCAGCAGCGAGAGGGTGAAGCCCTCGCTGATGACCGCAGGAACGTACTCGATGGCGAGGTTGAGCACGACGACGTAGACGAACAGATCGACGACGTCGGCCGGGTGGTCACGGACCCAGCCGCGGACCGGTCCTCGTCGTGGGCGCGGCGCCGTGACGGCTACGGGCTCGGGCTCGGCTGCCATCCCACATTGTCGCCCAGACCGGCCCCTTCAGGCAGTCGCTCCGCCACCGCTGTGGGGTCGCTACCTTCTGAGACCGGCTACGGCGCCGACATAGCCGCAGTCCCTGCCCATCGACTGGCAGGTGGTGCTCGGTCGAGGGAAAGTCGTGCCCGGTCGAGGGAAAGTCGTGCCCACTCGACGGGGTCAGGGACGCATTGCGCGAAGTGACTGCTTGAGCGAGCCCATCGTCGCCAGGACCGCCGTCGGCTCGTAGCCGCAGTGCGCCATGCAGTTCGCGCAGCGCGGGTCGCGACCGCGGCCGTACTTGTCCCAGTCGGTCGTCTCGACGAGCTCCTGGTAGGTCTTCGTGTAGCCGTCGTTCATCAGGTAGCACGGACGCTGCCACCCGTAGAGCGAGTAGCTGGGGATGCCCCACGCCGTGCACGGGAAGTCCACCTTGCCCTCGAGGAAGTCGAGGAAGAGGGGAGAGTGGTTCAGGCGCCACTTCTTCCGGTTGCCGTCGGCGAAGACCTTGCGGAACAGCTCGCGGGTCTCCTGCACGCCGAGGAAGTGCTCCTGGTCGGGAGCCTTCTCGTAGGCGTAGGCCGGCGAGATCATCATCTGGTCGACCTGGAGGTCGTCGTTGAGGTAGTTGAGCACGTCGATGACCGACTGCGGAGAGTCGGTCGTGAAGAACGTGCTGTTCGAGGTGACCCGGAACCCGCGCTCCTTGAGCCAGTGGACGGCCTCGATGGCCTCGTCGAAGACTCCCTCCTGCTGCACCGAGGCGTCATGGCGCTCCCGCAGTCCGTCGATGTGGACCGTGAAGGCGAAGTAGGGCGAGGGCTTGAAGTCGAAGCGGTCCCACCACTTGCGCAGCAGGAGCGCGTTGGTGCACAGGAAGACGAACTTCTTGCGGGCCACGAGCTCGTTCGCGATCTTGTCGATCTGAGGGTGCATGAGCGGTTCGCCGCCGGCGATCGAGACCATCGGGGCGCCGCACTCCTCGACGGCCGCGAGGGCCTGCTCGACCGGCATCCGGCGCCGCAGCTGGTCGGCCGGTTGCTGGATCTTGCCGCAGCCGGCACACGCCAGGTTGCAGGCGAAGAGGGGCTCCAGCTCCAGCAGGAGCGGGAACTTGTCCCGGTGGTGCAGCTTCTGGGCCGCGAGATAGGCGGCGATTCTGACGCTCTGCCGAAATGGCATCGTCATGACGTTCGGACCTCCTTGGGCACGTTGAAATGGACGTTCTCCTCGACGAGACGTGCCTCGGTCACCTCGAGGGGGCCCAGGCCCCCGATCGCGGTGACGACCTCGTCGACGAGTTCCTGGGGGGCCGAGGCGCCGGCCGTGAGACCGACGGTCCTCACGTCGGCGAGCCACCCCAGGTCGAGGCCGTCGACGTCGTCGATGAGGTGGGCGGGCACGCCGAGTCGCTGTGCCGTCTCCACCAGTCGCTGTGAGTTCGAGGAGTTCGCCGATCCCACGACCAGGACGAGCTGCGCCTCGCGGCTCACCTCGCGCAGGGCGAGCTGCCGGTTCGTCGTCGCGTAGCAGATGTCGTCGGAGGGCGGCGCCTGCAGCTTCGGGAAGCGCCGCCGCAGCACCTCGACGATGCCGCCCACCTCGTCGGCCGCGAGGGTGGTCTGGACGAGGTAGCTGACCCGCGCAGGGTCGGGCACCTCGACGCGCTCGGCCTCCTCGACGTCCTGTACGAGCACGGCGGAGCCCGGCCGCTCGCCCATCGTGCCGACGGCCTCCTCGTGTCCGTGGTGGCCGATGAAGATGACCGTGTCCCCGTCATCGGCGAAGCGGCGGACCTCGGCGTGCACCTTCGCCACGAGCGGGCAGGTCGCGTCGATGACCTCGAGCCCGCGTCGGTGTGCCTGCGCCCGGACCTGCGGCGCGACGCCGTGCGCCGAGAAGATCACCGTGGCGCCGCTCGGCACCTCGTCGAGCTCCTCGACGAAGATCGCACCGCGGTCCTCGAGCCTGCGCACGACGTGACTGTTGTGCACGATCTGTCGGCGGACGTAGATCGGAGCGCCACGTTGGTCCAGGGCCCGGTCGACGACCTCGATGGCTCGGACCACTCCGGCGCAGAAGGACCGGGGCCCGGCCAGTAGGACCCGGTGGGGGCCAGCGGCGCCACCCCACGAGTTGAGCGCCACCGCAAGCTCCGGCAGTGTTCGCAGCGCCCGGCGGATGTGTCCGAGGGTCCCCGGACGCAGTAGCGGCTCGCCGGCCGGGTCCGCGACCACCCGGATGACCGCCTGCGCCCCGGCCTGCGCCGGACGCAGCAGCCAGGCCGACTCCATGTCGGCCGCCAGCACCCCGGCTGCCGCGAGCGACCGGCGGTCCCGGCTGGTCACCACATGCGCCACACTCGCGACCGGCCCGACGCGGACCGGCAGGCCCTGCCCGCGCAGGGCCCCGGCCAACAGGGGGGCACTCGGGCAGCGTAGCGGCGCGCCGTGGGGAGGCCGGACCTCCGATGCGACGACGACGTCACCGGGAGCCAGCTCGGGCGCCACGCCCGCGCCGATGCCGACGACCGCCAGGGCGTCCGCATGACGGACCCGCGGGCTGGCCGCGGCGCGGGCCGAGGCCAGCGGCCCGACCCCGGTGCGGGCCACCGGCGGTGCGCTGGGGGCGCGACGCAGGTGCGCGGCCTCCCGCCCGGACGGGACGCAGACGAGCAGGGGTGCCGTCATGACGCGCTCCGCAGGTAGCGCGCCAGCGCGCTGACCGGGAAGACCAGCCGGTACAGGTGGTAGTTGATGTAGAAGTCCCCCGGGAAGCCGGTGCCGGTGTACTCGGGCTCGTCCCAGCCGCCGTCGTCCCGCTGGTGCTCGACCAGCCACCGGATGCCGCGACCGACTGCACTGGAGCCGGCCTCCCCGGCGGCGAGCAGCGCGAGCAGGGCCCACGCGGTCTGCGAGGCGGTCGAGGTGCCCCGCCCCCGCTGTGACTCGTCGCGGTAGGAGCGCAGGTCCTCGCCCCAGCCGCCGTCGGCGTTCTGGGCCTCCTCCAGCCAGGCGACGGCGCGGCGGATCGGCTGCTCGTAGCGGCGCACGCCGACGGCGATGAGCGCCGGCAGGACCGCCCCCGTGCCGTAGACGTGGTTGGCGCCCCACCGCCCGAACCACGAGCCGTCCGCCTCCTGCTCACGCAGCAACCAGTCCCGTCCCGCGAGCGCGGCCTCGGTGTGCCCGCGCCCGGTCAGGGCCAGCATCTCGACGACGTGGGCCGTGACGTCGGCGCTCGGTGGGTCGGTGACGGCCCCGAAGTCGCAGAACGGCAGAGCAAGGGGCAGGGTGCTGGTGTTCTCCGCGTCGAACGCCGCCCAGCCGCCGTCCCGGCACTGCATCCCCAGGACCCAGGCGATCCCACGCTCCGCACCCGGGGTGCCTCCCGCGCCGACCCGGTGCAGACCGAGCACCACCTCGGCGGTGTCGTCGACATCGGGGTACAGGTCGTTGTCGAACTCGAACGCCCAGCCGCCCGCGGCGAGGTCGGGCCGGCGCACGGCCCAGTCGCCGCGGGCACCGATCTCCTCGCGGGCGATCCAGTCCACCGCGCGCGCGACCATCGGGTCCTCACCCGTCAACCCGGCGTCACCGAGCGCGACGAGCGCCAGGGCGGTGTCCCAGACGGGGGACTGGCACGCCTCGAGGCGACGGACCGGGCCGTCCGGTCCGGGCTGCTCGACGGTGAACCGCTGCCAGCCCTCGAGCCCGAGCCGGATGACCGGGTCGTCGACCGGCCGTCCGAGCGCATGCAGCGCCATGAGCGAGTAGACCCAGGGCGGCTGGATCCCGCCCCAGGAGCCGTCGGCCTCCTGCCGCTCGATGATCCACGCCTCGGCGCGGCGCAACGCGCGCCGGCGCAGGCGGTGCGGGTGGTGCTGGTCGAAGCTGCGCAGTGCGCGGCCCAGCCCGGTGCCGAACAGCGCCCGCGTCCGCTCCCGTCTCGAGGGTTCGTATGCCGCTGAGCCCGCCACGGAGGGAGCCGACCGGCCCGACGCGGCCGGGTGGGCGGCATACAGCTCGTCGATGGTGAAGGCGACCGGGACCTGGGGACGCAAGGCGACCAGCACCGCGATGGGCACGATGGTCTGGCGCGCCCAGCACGCGAAGTCGTAGACGGACAACGGGAACCGGTCCGGTAGCAGGATCTGCTCGACGGGCACGGCGGGCAGCCGGTCCCACGGCCAGAGTCCGACGAGGGCGAGCCAGATCCGGGTGAAGACGCGGGAACGTTCGAGGCCGCCGAGGGCCCGGATGACCTCGCGGGCGCGGAGCAGGTGCGGTGCCTCGGCGAGATCGCCGGCCAGGCGCAGCGCGAGGTAGGCCTCGACGGTCGTCGACAGATCGGGCGGCCCGCCATGGAAGGTGGCCCACGACCCGTCCGGTCGTTGCCTGCTGCGGATCCAGCGCGCGGTCCACTCCGTCTCGCGCTCGCCGCGGATGCCGAGGAACTCTCGCATGAGCAGGTCCTCGGCCTCCATCGTGACGTTCGTCTCGAGCTCGCCCTTCCACCACCCGTCGGGGTGCTGCAGGGCCCGCAGCCGGGCCACCGCCCGGTCGAGTGCGGCGCGGTCGGCCGACGCGCCGGACGGCTCGGTCGGGGCGTCCCGGTCAGCTTGCATGGTCATCCCGAGGTCCTCTCAACGGTCCCGTCCGGCGAGTCGAGTCGCCATGGCGGACAAGGGTGCTGCGCGCTCGTCCGCGGCGAAGGCGGAGGCGAGGACGGCGAGTGCGGCGCCGAGCTCGGCGGCCGCACGG
>NZ_JAKDLO010000234.1 GCF_030452765.1 Intrasporangium sp. | reverse complement strand
AAGTTGGGGGGATCAGTCGGCTCCATCGCCCCGCTCGTCACGACCGGGCCGCTAGAGCGCTGCCGGGCCATGTTCACCCGTGCGCACCCGGATGACGTCGTCGACCGGGACGGCCCAGATCTTGCCGTCCCCGATCCGGCCCGTCTGAGCCGCCTTGAGGATGACCTCCATGACGTCGGTGGCGTCGATGCTGTCGACGATGACCTCCAGGCGCACCTTGGGGACGAACTCGACCGTGTACTCGGCGCCTCGGTAGACCTCGCTGTGCCCCCGCTGCCGACCGTAGCCGCTGGCCTCGCTGACGGTCATTCCCGAGACACCGAACGCCTCCAGGGCCTCCTTGACGTCCTCGAGCCGGTGCGGCTTGATGATCGCGGTGATGAGCTTCATCGGTGAGCCTCCGTTCGGATGGAGTGAATGCTGTCCTCGGGCGCGGCTGCGCCGGTGAGGGGGACCCTGGCGGGAACCGGGTTCCCGGAGGGGATCGCCTTGCCGGCGGTGCCTGCGAACGCGGTGGCAACACCGCCGGCGAGGTTGCCCCAGTCGTATGCGGCTTCGGCGTGCTGCTGCTGGTCGATCCCGGCACTCTCGGCATCGGAGTCGACCCGCCAACCCATGACCGCCTTGAGGGTGAGCGCGACGACTGTCGTCACGACTCCGGACAGCAGCACCGCAGCCAGGGCAATCATGATCTGGACCACGAGCTGGCGAACGCCGCCACCGTAGAACAGACCCGTCTGCGCGCCGAGCAGCCCGATCCCGACCGTGCCCCACAGCCCGGCAACGAGGTGCACACCGACGACGTCGAGGGAGTCGTCGAAGCCGAGCCGGTACTTCAGGCCCACCGCCACGGCGCAGAGCGCACCGGCGACCCCACCGAGAACCAGTGAACCGACGGGCGACAGGGCCCCGGCGGCCGGGGTGATGGCGACGAGTCCGGCGACGACCCCGGATGCGGCGCCGAGCGAGGTGGGGTGACCGTCCCGGATCCGCTCGGTGAGCAGCCAACCGAGCATCGCCGCACACGTCGCCGCCGTCGTGTTGACCCAGGCGAGCCCCGCGGTGCCGTTGGCGGACAGCGCCGACCCGGCGTTGAAGCCGAACCAGCCGAACCACAGCAGGGCGGCCCCGAGCATGACGAACGGCAAGTTGTGCGGTCGAGTGGCGACCCGCCCGAAGCCGAGACGCTTGCCGACGACGAGGGCGAGGACGAGGCCGGCCATACCGGCGTTGATGTGCACGACCGTCCCCCCGGCGAAGTCGATCGGGGCGACGGCGGCGGTTGCGTCGGCACCAGCACCGGTCACGCCGAAGATCCGCGCCGCCAAGCCGTCGGCCGAGCCGGACAGCAGGCCCCCGCCCCAGACCTGGTGGGCAAGCGGGAAGTAGGCGAGCGTCACCCAGATGCCCGAGAAGACGAGCCAGGTGCTGAACTTGACCCGGTCGGCGATCGCCCCGCTGATGAGCGCGACCGTGATGATCGCGAAGGTCAGCTGGAACGCGACGTTGACCACGGTCGGGAAGCTGCCGCTCATGACGTAGTCACCAGCGCTGTCGGTGATGGCACCGTTCAGGCCGAACAGGTCGAAAGGGTTCGCGAACAGTCCCGCGATCGAGCGTGGCCCATAGGACATCGAATAGCCCCAGAGGACGTAGACGATGCCCACGACACCCATCGCGCCGAACGACATCATCATCATGTTGAGGACCGACCTGCCCCGGACCATGCCGCCGTAGAAGAGCGCCAGGCCTGGGGTCATGAGCAGCACCATCGAGGCGCTGATGAGCATCCAGGCGGTGTCCCCGCTGTTGAGTGCGTGGTTCATGTCGAGCAGTCTCGGGATCGCGCATTTCGTCAGGCGCCCCCGAACGTTACAGCCGCGTCAACAGATCCGATTCAATGTGACGTTCTCGTTTCGGGCCTGGCGGTGGCTGGTCGCCACGCCCTCGGTCGGGTCCTCAGCCCCTGCGTCACTCCACGATGGCGTCGACGAAGGCCTCCGGATCGAACGGGGCGAGGTCGTCGGGGCCCTCGCCCAGGCCGACGAGCTTGACCGGGACGCCGAGCTGACGCTGCACCGACACGACGATGCCGCCCTTGGCCGTGCCGTCCAGCTTGGTCAGGACGATCCCGCTGACGTCGACAGCCTCGGCGAAGACCTTTGCCTGCTGCAGGCCGTTCTGGCCGGTCGTCGCGTCGAGAACGAGCAGCACCTCGTCGATCTCGCTCTGCTTCTCGATGACGCGCTTGATCTTGCCGAGCTCGTCCATGAGCCCGACCTTGGTGTGCAGCCGGCCGGCCGTGTCGATGATGACGACATCGACCTCCTGCTCGATCCCGGCCTTGACCGCATCGAAGGCGACGGCGGCAGGGTCGGCGCCCTCCTTGTCGGACCGGACCGTCACAACCCCGACGCGGCCGCCCCACGTCTCGAGCTGGTCGGCCGCAGCCGCACGGAAGGTGTCGGCCGCCCCGAGCAGGACCTCGCGGTCCTCGGCGACGAGGACCCGCGCGAGCTTGCCCACCGTCGTCGTCTTGCCCGTGCCGTTGACGCCGACGACGAGGATCACGGCCGGCCGGATGCCGACCCGGGACGAGGCGATCCGGCGGTCCATCTCGGGCTGGACGAGCGTCAGCAGGTCCTTGCGGAGCCAGCCCCGAACGGTCGCCTCGTCGGCCGCGCCGTCGATCTTGACCTGCCTACGCAGGGACTCCACGAGCTCGGTCGTCGCCTCGACCCCCAGGTCGGACGCGATGAGGGTGTCCTCGACCTCCTCCCACGCCTCCTCGTCGAGCCGGTCACGCGAGAGCAGCGCGAGCAGGCCCTTGCCGATGGCGGAGTTCGAGCGGGCCAGGCGAGCCCGGAGCCGCTGCAGGCGGCCACGTGCGGACTCGGGCCGTTCGATCGACGGCGCCGGGATGATCTCCTCGACTCCGATGTCGGCGGGGCCTTCCGCCGCCGCGGCCGGGTGCGCGACGGGCGGCGCTGCCGCGGTGGCTGCGCCGGGTCCGCCGCTGTCGAGAACCTCGTCCGGCGCGCCGGATGACGGGTGAGCGGTCTCGTCGTGCTCGACTGTCCGCGCGGCACTCCCCCGTCCCCGGATCAGGCCGAAGACGACCGCCGCGACGAGCACGACGACGACCAAGGCGATGATGACGTAGATCCAGAGGTTGTCCACGCGATCATCCAACCACGCGCCGTCGACCTCACCCGACCGGGCCGGACGGCCCGCCTGGGTCCGTCTCGGCGGTGCGCGTCAGGGGGTCGCGGAGCGGCGACGGCGGACCGAGTCGATCCGCGCTGCGCCGCGTTTGGTGAGCATGCCCTTGCCGTCGCGGTGTGCGGGCAGGGCAACGGAACCGACGACCGCCACACCGAGACCGGTGGCGACCAGCATCAAGAAGATGAGGAGCACCATGTGACTAGAGTGATGCATGTGGCTGAGGCGGGCGAGTCAACATGCCGGTTCTCCCCATTCCGTCACCGTTTCGTCACCCTTCTGTGATCGTTCTCGTCGCTAGTGGAGCCTTCTGGCGGTTCACGAGTCCAGTCGGCCTGATCAGGCTACCCTGACCGCGACCGGTGCCAAACGGCACCCTCACGAAAGAGCATCCATGAGCCGAAGCCTCCGTGTCGCCTCCATCGCGGCGACCGTCGTCGCGACTGTTGCGGCCCTCGCCACGACGTCCCTCACCGCTGCCGTCGCCGCCCCAGCCACCGTGTCCGCCTACCGCGTCGCCGGCGCAGACCGGGTCGCGACCGCTGTCCAGGCCTCCCAGTTCGTCTGGGACGACGCCGGCACGACAGATGGCGCCATTGCCCAGGCAGTCGTCCTGAGCCGGCACGACCAGTACGCGGATGCCCTCGGCGGCTCGGCACTCGCCGGAGCCGCCGGGGGGCCGCTTCTGCTGACTCACACGACCTCCATCGACAGCATCACCATGAATGAGGTCAACCGCATCCTCGGCGGCGAGGGGATCGTCTACCTGCTCGGCGGGACTGGTGCGATCTCGGGCCAGGCCCAAGAGAGCCTGACCAAGAAGGGCTACTCGATCGTGCGCCTTGCGGGCGCGGATCGCTTCGAGACGTCGGTCAAGGTGGCCACAGAGGTGGGCAAGTTCGCGAATGGCGGACACCCACAGTTCATCTTCGCCACGACCGGGCAGAACTTCCCGGACGGACTCGCGGCCGGAGCCACGGCCGGTGGGTACACGGCCGCAGTCGTCCTGACGAGGGACAGCCTCCTGCCGACCTCCGTCAAGAGCTACCTCATTGCCGAGCGGTCCGCGGGCACCGAGATCTATGCCATCGGTGGAGCCAGCGCGAAAGCCCCCTTCAACTGGACCGATGCCCTGGTTGGCAAGGACCGGTACGAGACTGCGGCAGAGCTGGCCAAGGCATTCTGGGGCGACGGCGCAACGACCGACGACGACCCGACCGCTCTCGCCCTCGCGACGGGTGAGAACTGGCCGGATGCCCTCGCCGGCGGTGCGCTCATCGCGTCCTGGGGGCCGCTCCTGCTCACTCAGCCGACCAGGTTCACCACGACGACCAAGAGCGCGGTCAGTGCCATCGTCACCGCGCAGGACCCGAGGACAGTCGAGGTCGGCGTCGTCCTGGGCGGCACGGCCGCGGTGTCCGACCCCGTCAAGAACGCCTTCGAGTCAGTTCTCAACTCCTGAGCAGCAGGCGATACTGCGCTGGGACCGCGCCATCGGTGCGGTCCCAGCTCGGCGGCATACGACCGCCTCGGTCAGAGCGCTCCCCCGAGCGTGACGCCACCGTCGATCGTCAGGGTCTGGCCGGTGATCCACCCGGCGTCGCGGCTGAGCAGGAAGCTGACCGCTCCGGCGACATCATCGGGCACCCCGAGACGCTTCATCGGGTACGCCGCGGCAACCTCCGCCTCACGGCCCTCGTAGAGCGCCGTCGCGAACCGCGTCTTGACGATGGCCGGAGCGACGGCGTTGACGCGCACGCCGGGCCCCAGCTCGTAGCCCAGCTCCGTGGTCAGGTGGATGAGCGCCGCCTTCGAGACGCCGTACCAGCCGATCTTCCCGGACGCCCCAAGGCCCGCGACCGAGGCGAGGTTGACGATCGCCCCCGGGTGGTCCGCGTCCCCGAGTCCCGCCGCGACGGCATGCTGGATCCAGCAGAACGCCGCGACGACGTTGACGTCGAGGACCTTGCGAGCCACCCCCGCCTCGCTGTCGAGCATCGGTCCGTAGATCGGGTTGATGCCGGTGTTGTTGACGAGGCAGTGCAGGCCGCCGAAGGTCGCCCGGGCCACCTCGACGACCTGCGCCTGGTGCGCTTCGTCGGCGGCGTTGCCGGGCACGCCGAGGGCACAGGCCGGTCCGCCGAGCTGCGCGACTGCCTCGGCGAGGGCTTCGGGTTTGCGGGCCGTGACGACAACGCGGGCGCCCTCGTCGACCAGCCGCCGGGCGATGGCGAGGCCGATGCCGCGACTCGCGCCGGTGACGATCGCGACCGCGCCCTCGTGACGACGTGCGTTCATGGGCAACCTCCAGACGTCAGGTAAGCGCTTGCTTAGTGTGGCTGGGGTGCCCCATGCTGTCAACGTGCGCGGTTCGAGTTGGGTGCGGCTCCGCTGGAGTGACGTCCCGGCCGGGTGACGGCGGCGGCTTGGT
>NZ_JAKDLO010000060.1 GCF_030452765.1 Intrasporangium sp. | reverse complement strand
GTCACCGGCGGCCACAAATCATGCCCTCACCCGGAACCCCGGCTGAATGTTTACGTCGCCGCAGGCGCCGATCTGTGCACAGTGTCGCGCGAACGGCCGCGCACTCTTGAACACATCTCGACAGACAGTGGCGGCCCTCGGACAGTGGCGGCCCGCTGACGGTGGGCGCGAGTCAGTGCAGACCGGGGAGGGCCAGGTGCCAGATCGGATCGAGCGCGACGCCGACGAAGAGCACCGTCAGGTAGGTGATCGAGTAGTGGAACAGGCGCATCGGGCGTAGCACCTTCTCCGGGGCGTCGGCCCGAGCCTTGGCAGACAGTCGGTGTGCCTCGACGAGGAAGAGGCCGCCGGATGCCAGGGCAGCGACGGTGTAGATCCAGCCCATCGGCTGGACCACGACGAGCGCCAGCGAGGTCAGCACCATCGCCCAGGAGTAGAGGACGATCTGCCTCGCGACCACGACGAACCGCTCGACGACCGGCAGCATCGGCACGTGGACCGACGCGTAGTCGCGCCGGAAACGCATCGAGAGCGGCCAGTAGTGCGGCGGCGTCCAGAAGAAGACGACCATGAAGAGGATGAACGCCGACCAGCTGACGGTGCCGGTGACGGCCGACCAGCCGATGAGCACCGGCATGCACCCGGCCGCCCCACCCCACACGATGTTCTGCTTGGTACGGCGCTTGAGCAGCAAGGTGTAGCCGACGACATAGCCGAGGATGGCGAGCACGGAGAGGCCCGCACTGAGCGAGTTGACGAAGAAGCCGAGCCACAGCGTCGACACGACACCGAGCACGATCCCGAAGGTGAGAGCCCCGGCCGGGCTGATCGTGCCGGTGACGAGCGGCCGCTTGCTCGTGCGGTGCATGACCGCGTCGATGTCACGGTCGATGTAGCAGTTGAGAGTGTTCGCCGAGCCGGCCGAGAGGGAGCCGCCGACGAGCGTCGCGACGACGAGCCACAGGTCCGGGACCCCTCCCTCGGCGAGGAACATGACCGGGATCGTCGTGATGAGCAGCAGCTCGATGATCCGCGGCTTGGTCAGGGCGAGGTACTGCCCGGCCATGAACCGCAAGCCACTGCCGCCCGGGCCTCGCAGTACCGAGAGGTCCTCGCGCGGGTCCACGGTTGTCACTGCACAGTCCTCGATTGCTGTCTCGGCGATGGGCACCGCCCACGCGGCGCTCCGTCGGAAGTCTAGCCCGTGGCTCAGCGGACAGATGATTGACAGGAGGCCTTCGCGGGACCCGAGGTAGCGGACACCACACTGCCTCGGTGCCTCATGTGCTCTGCGACACACCGAGGGATAGTCTCGGTCACATACGTGCATCCCCTTGTCCGAAGGAGACCCGTCCGTGACCAGCACCCCGACGAAAGCAAGTGCCCGCTCCCCGAGGCAGACGACGCGAACGGCGACGGATCCCCTGGCTCAACGGGACCCGTCACTTGCACTTCCCGTGAGCAGCCAAGCGGGATGGGACGACCTCGACATCCGTGCCGTCGACACCGCCCGCGTCCTCGCCGCCGATGCGGTGCAGAAGGTCGGCAACGGGCACCCGGGCACGGCCATGTCCCTCGCGCCGCTCGCCTACCTGCTCTACCAGAACTTCATGCGCCACGACCCGTCGGACCCGGCCTGGCTGGGCCGCGACCGCTTCGTGCTGTCCTGCGGGCACTCGAGCCTGACCGAGTACATCCAGCTGTACCTGTCCGGCTACGGCCTGACGATCGAGGATCTCAAGGCACTGCGGACCTGGGGCTCCCTGACCCCCGGGCACCCCGAGGTGCACCACACCGCCGGGGTGGAGATCACGACCGGCCCGCTCGGCTCGGGCCTGGCCTCCGCGGTCGGCATGGCGATGGCGCAACGTCGCCAGCGCGGCATGTTCGACCCGGACGCAAAGCCGGGGACGAGCCCGTTCGACCACCACATCTACGTCATCGCCTCCGACGGCGACATGCAGGAGGGCGTCACCCACGAGGCCTGCTCGCTCGCAGGCCACCAGCAGCTCGGCAACCTCACCGTCGTCTACGACGCGAACCAGATCTCCATCGAGGACGACACCGACATCGCCTTCTCCGAGGACGTCGGGGCGCGCTTCGAGGCCTACGGTTGGCACGTCGAGACGGTCGACTGGCGCGGCTCGGGCAACGGCGCGGCCTATGTCGAGGACGTCGACGCACTCCTCGGCGCGATCCGCTCGGGCGAGGAGTACCCCGACCAGCCCACTCTCGTCGTACTTCGTACGATCATCGCGTGGCCGGCCCCGAGCAAGCAGGACACCGGCAAGTCCCATGGCTCGGCCCTCGGCGGCGACGAGGTCGCCGCGACCAAGGAGGTTCTCGGCTTCGACCCGAGCAAGTCCTTCGTGGTCGAGCCGGCCGTCCTCAAGCGGGCCCGCGACGTCGCCAAGCGTGGCAAGGCTCTGCATCGTGACTGGACCAAGGGCTACCGCACCTGGCGCAAGGCCAACCCCGACCGGGCCGAGCTGCTCGACCGCGTCGTGGCGGGACGACCACCGGCGGGTCTGCGGCGTGCCCTGCCGAAGTTCCCCGCCGACGAGAAGGGCATCGCCACGCGCGCCGCCTCGGGCAAGGTGCTCAGTGCACTGGCCGACGTCATGCCCGAGCTCTGGGGCGGCTCGGCCGACCTGGCCGAGTCGAACAACACGACGATGGAGGGCCAGCCCTCCTTCATCCCCACCGAGCGGCAGACCCGCGAGTGGAAGGGCGGCCCCTACGGGCGCACCCTGCACTTCGGCATCCGCGAGAACGGCATGGGGATGATCCTCAACGGGATGGCGCTCGAGGGCCTCAACCGTCCGTATGGCGGCACTTTCCTCATCTTCTCCGACTACATGCGCCCGGCGGTCCGGCTCGCCGCGCTCCAGGCGGTGCCGGTCATCTTCGTGTGGACCCACGACTCCGTCGGTCTCGGCGAGGACGGCCCGACCCACCAACCGGTCGAGCACCTCGCGGCCCTGCGCGCCATCCCGGGACTCGACGTCGTCCGACCGGCCGACGCCAACGAGACGGCGGTCGCCTGGGGGGCCATCCTGCGCAACCCGACCAGGCCCGCCGGCCTGGCCCTGACCCGTCAGGCCGTGCCGACGTTCGACCGGTCACAGATGGGCAAGGCGTCCGGCGTCGCCAAGGGCGCCTACGTGCTCGTCGAGGAGTCCCGGGCCGGCAGCCCCGACGTCATCCTCGTCGCTACCGGCTCCGAGGTGCAGCTCGCCGTCGAGGCGGCGCAGCGCCTGGAGCGGCGCGGCACCGCGACCCGAGTCGTCTCGATGCCGTGCCGGGAGTGGTTCGAGCAGCAGCCGCGCTCCTACCAGCAGAAGGTGCTCCCGCCAGACGTCCGGGCCAGGGTCTCCGTGGAGGCCGGCGTCTCCTTCGGCTGGCACGACATCGTCGGAGACGCCGGCCGCACCATCAGCATCGAGCACTTCGGTGCCTCCGCCGACTACAAGACGATCTTCCGCGAGTTCGGCCTCACCGCCGACGCCGTCGTCAAGGCGGCTCGGGAGTCGATCAAGGCGGCCGCCGCTCCCGTCCACGCACCGGGCATCACCGAGACGAACCCCGACCGGCGCTCCGCCCATGGCGGCACCGACCTGTCCACCCCGCCACCCACCGCTACACGCAAGCGGGCCGCCCGCAAGAGAAAGTGACCAGCATGAGCAACCCGAACCTGCAGGCCCTCACCGACGCCGGAGTCTCGATCTGGCTCGACGACCTCTCGCGTGACCGTCTCGAGACCGGCAACCTCAAGGAGCTCATCGAGGACAGCTGCGTCGTGGGCGTGACCAGCAACCCCTCGATCTTCCAGGCTGCCCTGTCGAAGGGCGAACGGTACAACGCTGATCTGACCGCCCTGACGAAGGCAGGCAAGTCGGTCGAGGAGATCGTCTTCGACCTGACCACGTCGGACGTGCGGGACGCGTGCGACCTGTTCCTACCGATCTTCGAGTCGACCGACGGCATCGACGGGCGCGTCTCGATCGAGGTCGACCCCCGGATCGCGCACGAGACGGACCCGACGGTGCAGGAGGCCCAGCACCTCTACGCGGCCGTCGACCGGCCCAACGTCTACATCAAGATCCCGGCGACGAAGGCAGGGCTGCCGGCCATCGCAGCGACGCTGGCCCAGGGGATCAGCGTCAACGTCACGCTGATCTTCTCGCTCGAGCGCTACCGCGGCGTCATGAACGCCTTCCTCGAGGGCCTCGAGCGGGCCCACCGGGCCGGCAAGGACCTGAGGACCATCACGTCGGTCGCGTCGTTCTTCGTCTCGCGCGTCGACACGGAGGTCGACAAGCGCCTCGACGCGCTCGGCACGGACGAGGCGACGGCGCTGCGGGGCAAGGCGGGGCTGGCCAACGCACGCCTCGCCTACGAGGCCTTCGAGGAGGTCTTCGCCACGCCGCGATGGAAGTCGCTGGAGGCGGAGGGGGCCCGCGTGCAGCGACCGCTGTGGGCCTCGACCGGTGTCAAGGACCCCGCCTTCCCCGACACCCTGTACGTGACCGAGCTGGTCGCACCCGACGTCGTCAACACCATGCCGGAGAAGACCCTCGAGGCCGCCGCCGACCACGGCGACATCCACGGCGACACCGTCACCGGCACGTACGACGAGTCACGCGCGGTCCTCGACTCCCTCGAGCATCTCGGCATCTCCTACACCTCCGTCGTCGATCTGCTCGAGGACGAGGGCGTGGCGAAGTTCGAGAAGGCCTGGGACGAGCTGGGCGAGGGCGTCAAGGCCGAGATGGCCAAGGCGGGCGCATGAGCAGCCTGTCCGTTATCGCATCCGGCGCCGCTGCCGACGCGGTCTCGAGACACGTCGCGACACTCGTGAGCGACTCCGTCGCGAGCAGGCTCTTCGCGCAGGACTCCACCCTCTGGGGCCCGGACGCGGAGGACGAGGCGGGCAAGCGGCTCTCCTGGGTCGGGCTCCCCAGGTCCTCACGTCCGCTCGTCGGCGAGATCGCGGCCCTGCACGACACCCTGAGCGGGCGCGGTCTCGACCACGTCGTCCTGTGCGGAATGGGAGGCTCCTCGCTCGCCCCGGAGGTCATCTGCGCGAGCGCCGGCAAGGACATCGTCATCCTCGACTCCTCCGACCCGGACTACGTCCGCTCCGCCCTGGCGGAACGGCTGGACCGGACCATCGTCGTCGTCTCGTCCAAGTCGGGCTCGACCGTCGAGACCGACTCGCAGCGACGCGCCTACGAGCAGGCGTTCCAGGACGCCGGGATCGACCCTTCCCAGCGGATCGTCGTCGTGACCGACCCCGGCAGCCCCCTCGACCGTGAGGCCCGCAGCCGCGGCTACCACGTGGTCAACGCCGACCCGGACGTCGGCGGCCGCTACTCGGCGCTCACCGCCTTCGGCCTCGTGCCGAGCGGGCTCGCCGGGGTCGACGTCGAGGCACTGCTCGACGACGCCGAGTCCGTGGCCGACCTGCTCGCTGTCGACGACGAGGCGAACCCTGGCCTGCGCCTCGGCGCCGCACTGGCCGGCACGCAACCGCTGCGCGACAAGATCGTGCTGCTCGAAGACGGTTCCGGGATCGTCGGGTTCCCCGACTGGGCCGAACAGCTCATCGCCGAGTCCACCGGCAAGCAGGGCACCGGTCTGTTGCCGGTGGTCGTCGCGGGAGACGACGCCCCCGAGGTGCGCAGCCCGCAGCCCGACGTCACCATCGCCCGGCTCGTCGCCGCCGACGACGACGTCCGCCCCACCGGCACGGTCGCGTCGGAGGTCCGGGTGTCCGGGACGCTCGCCACCCAGATGCTTCTCTGGGAGGTCGCGACGGCGGTCGCCGGACGGCTGCTCGGCATCAACCCGTTCGACCAGCCCGATGTCGAGAGTGCCAAGCAGGCGGCCCGCGACCTGCTCGGCCAGGCCGCCGGCTCCGGGTCCGCCCCCGACGCGACCGACGGAGCCGTCGAGATCCGGGCGCTCGGCGGCGACTGGCTCGGCACCGCCGTCACGGTCGAGGACGCCGTCTCGGCGCTGCTCTCGCAGCTCGACGAGTCCAGCGGCTACGTCGCGGTCATGGCCTACCTCGACCGTCTCGTGGACGCCGACCTCGCACAGTGCCGCCAGTGGATCGCCGAGCGGACCGGCCGCCCGACCACGTTCGGCTGGGGACCCCGGTTCCTCCACTCGACGGGACAGTTCCACAAGGGCGGCCCCGCGGTCGGCGTCTACCTCCAGGTCACCGCCGAGCCCCGCGACGACCTCGACGTGCCGGGCCGCGACTTCAGCTTCGGCCAGTTCATCGCGGCCCAGGCAGCCGGCGACGCGAACGTCCTGGCCGACCACGGCCGACCGGTTCTTCGCCTGCACCTCACCGAGCACGACCGCGGACTCGCCGAGGTGCGCTCCGCGCTCGGCGGTGGGAGCAGATGAGCTCAGCCAAGGTCGCCCCGGGGGTCAACCCGCTGCGAGACGCCGAGGACAAGCGCCTCCCCCGGATCGCCGGGCCCTGTGGGCTCGTCATGTTCGGGGTGACCGGCGATCTTGCCCGCAAGAAGCTCATGCCGGCCATCTACGACCTCGCCAACCGTGGCCTGCTGCCTCCGGGGTTCTCCCTCGTCGGCTTCGCCCGTCGGGACTGGGCCGCCGAACAGTTCGGTCAGGTCGTCCACGACGCGGTGCGCCAGTGGTCCCGCACGCCCTTCTCCGAGGACGTGTGGCGCAACCTGTCCGAGGGCTTCCGCTTCGTTCCCGGCACCTTCGACGACCCCGCCGCCTTCGACCTGCTGGCCGAGACCATCGCCGATCTGGACCGCGAGCGCGGCACCGGCGGCAACCACGCCTTCTACCTGTCCATCCCCCCGGGGTTCTTCGCCCAGGTCTGCGAGCAGCTCGAACGGTGCGGCCTGGCGAAGGCAGAGGGCAGCAGCTGGCGCCGGGTCATCATCGAGAAGCCCTTCGGGCACGACCTGCAGAGCGCGCAGGAGCTCAACTCGATCGTCGAAGGAGTCTTCCCACCGGACTCGGTCTTCCGGATCGACCACTATCTCGGCAAGGAGACGGTGCAGAACCTGCTCGCCGTCCGGTTCGCCAACCAGCTCTTCGAGCCCGTCTGGAACGCGAACTACGTCGACCACGTGCAGATCACGATGGCCGAGGACATCGGGATCGGCGGCCGGGCCGGGTACTACGACGGGATCGGCGCCGCCCGCGACGTCCTGCAGAACCACCTCTTCCAGCTCCTCGCGCTCACCGCGATGGAGGAGCCCGTCTCCTTCGAGGCACGCGACCTGCGGGCCGAGAAGGAGAAGGTCCTCTCCGCGGTCCGTCTGGGCGGCGACCTCGAGAAGGTTGCCGCCCGCGGACAGTACACGTCGGGCTGGCAGGGCGCGGACGAGGTGCCCGGCTATCTCGAGGAGGACGGCGTGCCGGACGGCTCCCGCACCGAGACCTTCGCGGCGGTCAAGCTCGTGGTCGACACCCGCCGTTGGGCGAGTGTCCCGTTCTACCTGCGCACCGGCAAGCGGCTCGGCAAGCGCGTCACCGAGATCGCCGTCGTCTTCAAGCGGGCGCCGCACCTGCCGTTCGAGCACACCGCCACGGAGGAGCTCGGCCAGAACGCCATCGTCATCCGGATCCAGCCGGACGAGGGAATCACCCTCCGGTTCGGCGCCAAGGTTCCCGGCGGCCAGATGGACATCCGCGACGTGACGATGGACTTCGGCTACGGCCGGTCCTTCACCGAGGCCTCCCCGGAGGCGTACGAACGACTCATCCTCGACGTCCTGCTCGGCGACCCACCGCTCTTCCCCCGCCACGAGGAGGTCGAGCTGTCCTGGAAGATCATCGACCCGCTGCTGCGTCACTGGGAGAAGACCGGCTCCCCCGAGCAGTACTCCCCCGGCCGGTGGGGCCCGGAGTCCGCTCACGCCATCCTCGAACGCGACGGGCGAGGCTGGAGGCTGCCGTGATCCGAGACCTCAGCGACACGACCACGACGGACGTCAGCAAGACCCTCATCCGCCTGCGCAACAACGTCGGGGCGATGGCCCTCGGCCGGGTCCTCACCCTCGTCACGGTCATCGACGACACCGACGCGAGCGAGGCGATCGAGATCGCCAACCAGGCGAGTCGCCAGCACCCGTGCCGGATCATCGTCGTCATCGCCGGCGACCGCCGTGGCCGCAAGCGTCTCGACGCGCAGATCCGGCTCGGAGGTGACGCCGGCGCGAGCGAGGTCGTCGTGCTGCGCCTCTACGGCCCGCTGGCCAACCACGGCCCGAGCGTCGTCGTGCCGCTCCTGCTGCCCGACTCGCCCATCGTCGCGTGGTGGCCCGGCGAGGCACCCTCCGACGTCGCCGAAGACCCGATCGGCCGGATGGCCAAACGCCGGATCACCGATGCCGCGCAGCACCGCAACCCCCGGAAGGTCCTCAAGAAGCGCGCCGAGACATACCGCCCCGGAGACACCGACGTCTCGTGGACCCGGCTCACCCGGTGGCGCGGCCTGCTCGCCGCGACGCTCGACCAGCCGCCGTTCGAACCGGTCACCGGCGGGGTCGTCGCCGGCGCCCCCGACTCCCCCTCGACCGACCTGCTCGCCGCCTGGCTGACCATCCGGCTGCGGGTGCCGATCCGCCGGGTCTCGACCGCTCGTGGCTCCGGCATCAGTGCTGTCCGGCTCGAGCGCAGATCCGGCCCGATCGACCTCGTCCGCCCCGGAGACAAGGTCGCCACGCTCTGCCAGCCCGGCCAGCCGGACCGGCGCATCGCACTGCCCCGCCGTGACGAGGCGGAGTGCCTCGCCGACGAGCTGCGGCGCCTCGACCAGGACGACACCTACGCCGAGGCGCTCCTGGACGGCCTGAGCCAGCTGACCCCGGTGCGCCTCACCGCCGAGGAGGCCGCCCGGACCGGCGCCGGCCCGGACATCGCCGCCGCGAAGCGCCTTGCCGCGCGACTGCTGCACTCCGCCGATGCCGAGGACGCCTCCGCCATGGTCACCGCGCCCCCGGCGAACTCCGAGCAGACCCCGTGACCTGTCAGCCGGCCACGGATGGGTATGCCGCTCAGCGGAGGCCCGCTCAGCGGTATACGTCGTCGGTATCCGTCGTCAGTGGTCCGGACGTCCACGGGCTCACTGGATGAGGCCGCGCTCTCGTAGCGCCGTCAACGCCTCGTCGAGGATGGCGGCGCCGTCGGCATCGCTGCGGCGCTCCTTCACGTAGGCCAGGTGCGTCTTGTACGGCTCGACCCTGGGTGGAGCGGGGGGGTTGTGCTGGTCCTGCCCAGCCGGGAAGCCGCAGCGCGGGCAGTCCCACTGGTCCGGGAGCACCATGCCGGGCTCTTCCGCGAAGCTGGGCCGGGTCTCGTGCCCGTTGGAGCACCAGTAGGAGATGTGCACCCGCGGCGCTGCCTCGCCGCGCTCGGCCTCACCCATGGGACCGGCCCCGACACGGCTGCCTCGGATCGCGTTGCCACTCGCCATTGTCGTCGCCCTCTCTCAGCTCGCGAACCGGGCCAACAGGCCCAGACCGATGATCGCCGCGACCCAGATGACCGCGATGGCGACCGTGAAGCGGTCGAGGTTGCGCTCGGCCACGGACGACCCACCGAGGGACGTCGACATGCCGCCGCCGAACATGTCGGACAGGCCGCCACCCTTGCCCTTGTGCAACAGGATGAACAGCGTCAGGACCGCGCTGGAGACCACCAGCAGGACCTGGAGCACGATGCGAACCGCATCCACCAGCGTCACTCCATCTCGATCGATCACCGGGCTCGGTGGGTGCCGAGCACTCCGACAGGATACCTGCCCATCCTTCAGGTCGCGGTCACGTGGTCCCGGTAGCGGCAGATCGAGGCGAACTCGGCCGGGTCGAGCGAGGCACCGCCGACGAGAGCACCGTCGACGTCGTCCTGCGCCATGATGGCCGCGATGTTGGCGGCCTTGACGCTGCCGCCGTAGAGGATCCGGACGCCGTCCGCGAGCTCGGTCGAGTAGAGCTCACCCAGCAGGGCCCGGATCGCTCCGCACACCGCCTGCGCATCGTCCGGTGTGGCGACCTCGCCGGTGCCGATCGCCCAGATCGGCTCGTACGCGATGACGATCGAGGACGACTGGTCGGCCGGGAGCCCTGCCAGCGCGGCGCGCAGCTGCCCGGTCACGTGCGCCACCTGACCGCCCGCCTGACGGATGCCGAGGGCCTCGCCGCAGCACAGGATGGGGACGAGATCATGGCTGTATGCCGCGCGCACCTTGGCCGCGACGACCTCGTCGGTCTCGTGGTGGCCCTCGCGGCGCTCACTGTGACCGACGACGACGTAGGTGCAGCCGAGCTTGCGCAGGAACGCGCCCGAGATGTCGCCGGTGTAGGCGCCGGAGGTCTGCGGTGAGAGGTCCTGGCCGCCGTAGCGCAGCTCGAGCCGGTCTCCCTCGACGAGGGTCTGGACCGATCGCAGGTCGGTGAACGGCGGCAGGACGGCGACCTCGACGGCCGCGTAGTCGTGCCTGGCGTCCCGCAGAGTCCAGTCGAGCTTCTGGACGAGGTGGGTCGCCTGTAGGTGGTCGAGGTTCATCTTCCAGTTGCCCGCCATCAGCGGGATGCGCGTCATGGGGTCAGCGGGCTCGGTGCGTGCCATCAGGTGTCACCTTCCTCGAGAACGTGCAGGCCGGGCAGGTCCTTGCCCTCGAGGAACTCGAGGCTTGCCCCTCCCCCCGTCGAGATGTGGCCGAAGTCGCTGTCGGCGAAGCCGAGCTGGCGCACCGCCGCCGCGCTGTCGCCGCCACCGACGACGGTGAGGGCGCCCTTGGCCGTGACGTCGGCCAGAGACTGCGCGATCGCCCTCGTGCCGGCCGCGAACGGTGCCATCTCGAAGGCTCCCATCGGGCCGTTCCAGAAGACGGTGCGGCAGTCGGCCAGCCGATCCGCGAAGAGCCGGGCCGACTCGGGCCCGATGTCGAGACCCATCTCGTCGGGCGGGATCTGGTCGGTCGGCACGACCCGGTGAGCGGCCTCGGCGCTGAAGGCACCGGCGACGACGATGTCGACGGGCAGGACGATCTCGACGCCCTTCGCCTTCGCCTCGTCGAGGTAGCCACGGACGGTCTCGACCTGGTCCGCCTCGAGCAGGCTCGTGCCGACCTCGAGGCCTTGCGCCTTGAGGAACGTGAAGACCATGCCGCCACCGATGAGGAGGCGGTCGGCGGTGCCGAGGAGACTGCCGATGACGCCGAGCTTGTCCGAGACCTTGGCCCCACCGAGGACGACGGCATACGGCCGGTCCGGCTGGTGGGTCAGCCGTCGCAGCACCTCGACCTCGGTCGCGACGAGGCCCCCGGTCGCGTGCGGCAGCAGCTTCGCGACGTCGTAGACGGAGGCCTGGGCGCGGTGCACCACGCCGAAGCCGTCCGAGACGAAGGCGTCGGCCAGAGCGGCGAGCTGCGCGGCGAACTCGGCCCGCTCGTCGTCCTTCTTGGCGGTCTCGCCAGGGTTGAACCGGAGGTTCTCGAGCAGCACGACCCCACCTTCCGGCATGGCCTCGACGGCGGCGCGAGCGCTCGGCCCGACGGTGTCGTCGGCGAAGGCCACCGGCCGGCCCAGGACCTCGCCGAGCCGCTTCGCCACGGGGGCGAGCGAGTATGCGGGATCGGGCGCCCCCTTGGGCCGTCCGAGGTGGGCGCACACGATGACGCGTGCCCCCCGCTCGGCCAGCTGGAGGATCGTCGGCGCAGATGCCCGGATCCGGCCGTCGTCGGTGATGGCCGTACCGTCCAGCGGGACGTTGAGGTCGGAGCGGACGAGGACGCGTCTGCCGCGCACGTCCCCGAGGTCGGCGATCGTCTTCACGTCGTCCCTTCGGTCGTCGGTCAGGTCAGCAGTGGTCGGGTCAGAGGCCGCGGGTCCGCGGCCGGCGGGTCAGAGACTTTGACCGACGAGCCGGATGAGGTCGAGGAGGCGGTTCGAGTAGCCCCACTCGTTGTCGTACCAGCCGACGACCTTGACCTGGTTGCCGCTGACCTTCGTCAGGCCCGAGTCGAAGATGCAGGAGGCGGGATCGGTGACGATGTCACTCGAGACGATGGGGTCCTCGGTGTAGACGAGGTAGCCCTTGAGCGGCCCCTCCGCGGCGGCGCGCACGATCTGGTTGACCTCCTCGACCGAGGTCTCGCGTGGCGCCTCGAAGGTCAGGTCGGTCGCGGAGCCGGTCGGGACCGGCACCCGCAGCGCATAGCCGTCGAGCCTGCCCTTGAGCTCGGGCAGCACGAGCGCGACGGCCTTGGCGGCCCCGGTCGTCGTCGGGACGATGTTGATCGCGGCCGCGCGTGCCCGGCGCAGGTCCTTGTGCGGCCCGTCCTGGAGGTTCTGGTCCTGGGTGTAGGCGTGGATCGTCGTCATCAGGCCCCGGACGATGCCGAGGCCGTCGTTGAGCGCCTTCGCCATCGGGGCAAGACAGTTCGTCGTGCAGGATGCGTTGCTGATGATCGTGTGCTTCGCACCGTCGTACAGGTCGTCGTTGACGCCCATCACGATGGTGATGTCCTCGTTCTTCGCCGGGGCGGAGATGACGACCTTCTTGGCACCGGCATCGAGGTGCGCCTTCGCCTTCGTCGCGTCGGTGAACAACCCGGTCGACTCGAGGACGATGTCCGCGCCGAGCTCACCCCAGGGCAGCTTGGCCGGGTCTCTCTCGGCGAGGGACCTGATGACCTTGCCGTCGACCTCGATGCCGCCCTCGACGACCCTGACCTCGCCCGGGAAACGCCCGAGGATGGAGTCGTACTTGAGCAGGTGCGCCTGCGTGTCGTCGTCACCGAGGTCGTTGAACGCGACGACCTCGATGTCGGCGCCCGCTTCCTTCACGGCCCGGTAGAAGTTGCGACCGATACGGCCGAAGCCGTTGATACCAACGCGAACAGTCACTGCGGTCAACCTCCGAGACGGGTTGTGTCGTTGTTGTGGGGACCTCGTCCTCCACCCCAACCCTAATGGGGCTTCGCGTCGGCGCGACAATCCGTGTCACCACGCCGCCGGATCACCCGTCGTCGAGGGCGGCCTTCATGTGTTCCTCGAGTTGCTCCAAGGTCGTGCTCCGGGAGACGAGCCCACGCATCACGCCGACGGGCAGGTGCCCGGTCTCCTGGGTGAGCCAGCAGTCCTTGCCCTGCTCGGCGTATCCGGTCGGCACGGTGAAGGTCGGCACGTCGGAGCGAGGTGCATCGGAGAGCACCCAGTCGAAGGGCGGAGCCGCCGCGACCCGGTCGCCGAGCCCGGCCGTGACTGGGTCTACGCCGCACCACGACAGGACCGTGGAGATCATCGACGTGTGGTCGAGCTTGACGTCCGCCTTCGGCGAGCGGAAGACGGTGCCGGCCGCGATCCACGGTGACACGAGGAGTGCTGGCACGCGGACGCCATAGCGGTCGAAGGCGAACCCGTCGGGCCCGCGGTGCCCGTCCGGCGTCACAGCACCCCACCCGGGGTCGACGTGGTCGTAAGTCCCACCGTGCTCGTCGAACATGACGACCAGCAACGTGCGCTGCCAGGCAGCGTTGTTCGCGATGAGGGCCTCGTAGATCTCGTTGAGGAAGGCCTCGCCCGGTCCCATCCAGGTGGGCGGGTGGTAGTCATTGCCCTGGGAACCGTAGATCCTGCCGAAGATCTCTCCGCACAGGAAGCCGGATCCGTCCTTGTCGCCCATGCCGTAACCCCACTTGGGCTCCAGATAGGTGAACCTGGGCAGCCCACCGGAGCGCGCCTTGGTGTAGAACGTGTCGATCGGGGCGATCTCACCCTCGGCGAGCACGTCCGAGCAGCGCGGGAAGGTGTACTGCGTGTAGCACTGCCCGTCCTTCCAGATGTCGTGGTAGTAGATGCCCCAGGTCGTGCCCTTCGGCAAGGCGTTCCAGATCGTCTTCGTGTCGAACTGCTCTACGGCGTCCCAGGTGTTGTTGACGCGGCCGAGGGAGGTGCCACAGAGGGAGAAGGCACGATTGGGGTTCGTCTGTGTGGGAACGGACGAGAACCAGGCGTCGCTGAGGGCATACGCACGGGCGAGCCCGTTGAGGACGGGCAGCTGCGCAGGTGAGTACGCCTCCATGACCTGGGCCAGCTGCTCCCACGTCTCGTAGAAGGCGTCGTAGTCGTAGGCGAATCCGGCCATCGCCGCCGGGGTCCCGTTGGGTGGGTTGGTCTTGGTCGGGTGCTCCGGCGACCCGAAGAGCTGTTGGGTGACGTGCTCGTACTCCTCGCCGGGATCAAAGCCCGGCACGCGCAGCGGCTGCGGCGGCACGCCGTCGTGACCGGTCGCGCCGACGGTGCCCTTGGTGGCCGGAAGGGCCCTCCCGTCGTAGGAGTTGGAGTAGTCCCCGGTCTGCAGGCCCTGGTACACCGAGGTCGTGTCTGCGCCCACGATGTGCGGCGGCTCGCCGTCCGGGTAGAGCCAGCCCAGCACGCTGTCGAGTGATCGGTTCTCCATCATCACCACGACGACGTGGTCGATCTTGTCGCGCATTGCGTCCTCCTTGGAACGGTGGCGGGCCCCCCCCCAGGTGGGGCGCCCCCACACCCCCCGCCCGGCGGGGGCGGGGGCTTGGGCCCGGAGGGCGGGCGCGGGGCGTGGGGGGCCCCCCCCCCGCGGGGGGGCCCCCCCACAACTCGCCGAGCCATGCTGCGTGCGCTCAGTGGAACGCCACGGTCAGGGTGTGTAGCCACTGCCCGAGTTGGCGTAGACGTAGCCGTTGTCGCTCGACCAGTAGGACAGTTGGGCGTTGGAGTAGAGCGAGGTGAGGACGTCACCGTTGAGGGTCCAGCCGCGGGCGCCGATCCAGTTGTAGAAGCCGACGTAGTGGTAGCCGTCGCTGACGGACAGGTAGCGGGAGGAGTCTGCCGCGTTGCGGTAGTAGAGGACGCCCTTCCACACGTAGGGCTGGACGGATACCGCGGCGGCCTGGCTCGTGACGACGCACCATTGGCCGCTGTCCTGCCCGAGCCAGCCGACGGAGGCTCCCTGCGCGAACAGCTCGACCTGCTGCGACTGGCCCTCGGCGGGGGCCTGGGCACCAGCCTCTCGTTGCGAAACGTGGTGACGTGTGCCGACTTCGTAGTTCGCGACACAAGACCGACACTAGATCGCCGGGCCGGACAACCCGGATGACTTGGGGGCAGCCGAAGTGGCACATTCGTTGGCCGACCAGCTCTGCGACCGGGCCACCGCTGCATCCCGTTCGACCGGGCGCCGACGCCGGCGGGCCGGTCAGTCGAGCAGGTCCGCGCCGAGGTTGGCCTCGGTCCCGGGCACCCCGAGCTCGTCGGCACGCCGGTCAGCCATCGCCAGGAGCCGCCGGATCCGGCCGGCCACGGCGTCCTTGGTCATCGGTGGGTCCGCGAGCTGTCCCAGCTCCTCGAGGCTCGCCTCCTTGTGTGCGAGCCGCAGCAGCCCGGCCTGCCTCAGGTGGTCGGGGATGTCGTCGCCGAGCAGCTCCATGGCCCGCTCCACCCGAGCGCCTGCCGCCACCGCGGCGCGGGCCGAGCGGCGCAGGTTCGCGTCGTCGAAGTTGGCCAGCCGGTTTGCCGTGGCCCGGACCTCGCGGCGCATCCGGCGCTCCTCCCAGGCGAGGACGGCGTCGTGCGCGCCGAGCCGGGTCAGCATCGCCCCGATCGCGTCGCCGTCGCGGATCACGACCCGGTCGACACCCCGGACCTCGCGGGCCTTGGCCGGGACCCCGATGCGGCGACCGGCGCCGACGAGCGCCAGAGCTGCCTCGGGACCGGGGCAGGTGACCTCGAGCGCAGCGGAGCGTCCCGGCTCGGTGAGCGACCCGTGAGCGAGGAACGCTCCGCGCCAGGCGGCCTCGGAGTCGCAGGTGGCCGCGCTGACGACCTTGGGCGGCAGGCCGCGCACGGGACGTCCGCGCGGGTCGACCAAGCCGGTCTGGCGGGCGAGCGCGGCACCGTCCTCGACAACCCGCACCACGTAGCGTGACCCACGGCGTAGCCCCCCCGCGGCGAGCACGAGGACGTCACTTCGGTGGCCGTACACCTCGGTCAGGTTCTGTCGGAGCCGCCGAGCGGCGTTTGCGGTGTCGAGCTCGGCCTCGACGACGATCTGCCCCCCGATCAGGTGCAGACCCCCTGCGAAGCGCAGCATGGTCGACACCTCGGCCTTACGGCAGCAGGTCTTGGTGATGTCCAGCCGCGAGAGCTCGTCCTTCACCTTCGCTGTCATCGCCATGCCGACATCCTGCCACTCGGCTGGGCACTCGGCTCATCCGAGACCCGGGCTCGGCCGAGCCGGAAATCGGTTGCGGTCTCGAGGCAGCCGGGCGCGCGGGCCGTCGGCGCCGTGAGCCCAGCAGGGTCAACCGATCACATCGCGGAACGCTGCCGCCAGTCGGAGCGGGTCGTGGACTGCCGGGTTGCCCGGCACGGCGACCGGTGTCACGACGAGCTCGGCCCCCAGGTCCTCGGCAGCCGAACGCAGGGATGCGGCGTCGAGCACCACGGACGGGTCGGCGAGCACGACGTCGATACGCAGCTCCGGCGCGTTCGCCGCGAGCGAGGCCAGGTGGTCCTCGGCGCGGAAGTCGCGGGTCTCGTCCCGGTCGATCTCGAGGTTGAGGGCGAGCAGCCTCTGGGCCCCGGTGTCGCCCAGGGCGTCGGCGAGGTCGGGGACGAGCAGGTGCGGCATGACCGAGGTGAACCAGGACCCGGGGCCGAGGACGACCCAGTCGGCATCGGCCACCGCCTCGAGCGCCTCCGTGCACGGTCTGGGGCACGTCGGGACGATGCCGATGGACAGGACCCGCCCGGGCGACGACGCGACGAGGTGCTGGCCCCGCACCTCGACGACCTCGTCCGGATGGGCCGGGTCGTGGCCGGCGACCTCGGCGACGATCTCGAGGGGCTCGGCCGCCATGGGCAGGACCCGCCCGTGCACACCGAGCAGGCGCCCGACGAGGTCGAGGCCGTCGACGGTGTCGCCGAGCAGCTCCCAGAGCGAGACGATCATGAGGTTGCCGAGTGCGTGCCCACGCAGGTCCCCCTCCCCGGCGAACCGGTGCTGCAGGACGTCCCGCCACGTGTGCCCCCACTCGGAGTCGTCGCACAGGGCGGCGAGGGCCATCCTCAGGTCGCCTGGCGGCAGGACGTCGAAGTCGCGCCTGAGCCGGCCGCTCGAGCCGCCGTCGTCGGCGACGGTGGCGATGGCCGTGACGTTGTCGGTCAGCAGGCGCAGGGCGGACAGGGTGGCCGAGAGCCCGTGTCCCCCGCCGAGGGCTACGATGCGCCGCTGGTGGGCCGGTATCGGGCTGAGGGCCCGTCCGGCGGGGTTGGTCGCAGGACGGCCCGGCTGATGGTGCCGCTGCCCACCGTGGGTCGACGACTGGCTCATTCCCGACCCAGGTCGCGGTGGACGACGAAGGTGTCGACCAGCTCGCGGTCGAGCCGGTCGGCCAGCGCCTCGGCCATCGCGACGGAGCGGTGCTTGCCGCCGGTGCAGCCGACGGCGACGGTCACGTAGCGGCGTCCCTCGCGGACATAGCCGCCCACCATCGTCTCGAGGAGGGCGTCCGCACGGTCGAGGAACTCGAGCGCCCCCTCCTGGTCCATGACGTATCCCGACACCCGTTCGTCGCGTCCCGTGAGCGGGCGCAGCTCCGGGATCCAGTGCGGGTTGGGCAGGAAGCGCATGTCGAGGACGATGTCGGCGTCGAGCGGCAGACCGTACTTGAAGCCGAACGACATGACGGCGATCCGCAGCTGCGCCGTCTGCTCCCCGGAGAAGAGCGAGTTCACCTTCGCCGACAACTGGTGGACGTTGAGCCCGGAGCTGTCGATGACGACGTCTGCGGCGGAGCGGAGATCGACGAGCATGGCGCGTTCCTTCTGGATGCCGTCGAGGAGCCGGCCGTCGCCCTGGAGTGGGTGGGGCCGACGGACACTCTCGAAACGGCGGACGAGGGTCTCGTCCGTCGCGTCGAGGAAGACCACGCTCGGGTCCTCGCCGTGCGTCTTCATGGCATCGATCGCGGCCGCGAGGTGGGTGAACCAGAGCCGGGAGCGGACGTCCACGACGACGGCCACCTTGCGCAGCGCGGCCTCGGGGTTACGGGCGATCGCCTGGTCCCGCAGGGCGGCGAGACCGGAGAGCATCTGCGGCGGCAGGTTGTCGACGACGAGCCAGCCGAGGTCCTCGAGGACGTTCGCCGTCGTCGTCCGCCCGGCACCGCTCATCCCGGTCACGATGACGATCGGCGAGTCGGACAGGGCGACGTGCGTCGGGCTGGTCGGTGCGGTCATTCGAGGACCTCTCCCGTCGTGAGGTTGACTGCGGGCTGCGGTGTCGACCCGGCGAGGTGGGTGGCGATGGTCTCGGCGAGCGCGGGACCGATGCCCCGGACTGTCATCATGTCGGCTGCGCTCGCCACACGCAGACGCTTGACCGAGCCGAAGTGACGCAGCAGCGCCTTCTGCCGTCCTGGTCCCAGGCCGGGGATGCCGTCGAGGGCCGAGCTGGTCATGGCCTTCGAGCGTCGTTGCCGGTGGAAGGTGATCGCGAAGCGGTGCGCCTCGTCGCGCAGCCGCTGCAGGAGGTAGAGCCCCTCGCTCGTCCGGGGCAGGATGACCGGATAGTCGTGCCGGGGCAGCCAGACCTCCTCGAGGCGCTTGGCGAGCCCGGCCAGGGCGACCTCCTCGATCCCGAGCTCGTCGAGGACGGCCTGCGCGGCGCCCACCTGGGGCAGGCCGCCGTCGACGACGACCAGGCTCGGTGGATAGGCGAAGCGGCGGGGCCGGCCGGTCTCGGGGTCGATCGGCCCGCTGCGCCCCGCCGCGCCCGGCTGCTCCTCGCCACCGCCCATGGCGGCGGCCTGCAGGTCGAGGTCTCCGGAGCCCTCGGCCTCCTCGAGGTAGCGGCGGAACCTGCGCCCGAGCACCTCGCGCATCGCGGCCGTGTCGTCGACCGTCACGGCGCCGTCACCGGCATCGTCGACGCCCCCGCGGACGATGAACCGGCGATACTCGCTCTTGCGGGGCAGTCCGTCCTCGAAGACGACCATGCTGGCCACGACGTTCGTGCCCTGGACGTGGCTGACGTCGTAGCACTCGATCCGCAGGGGCGCCTCGTCGAGGGCGAGCGCCTCCTGCAGCTCCTGCAGGGCCCGGCTGCGCAGGGTCAGGTCACCGGCCCTGGCGACCTTGTGCCGGGCGAGGGACTGCTGGGCGTTGCGGGTCACCGTCTCCATGAGGGTCTTCTTGTCGCCGCGCCGGGGAACCCGGAGGTCGACCCGCGCACCGCGCAGGCCCGAGAGCCACTCCTGGGTGGCATCGGCGTCGGAGGGCAGGACCGGCAGCAGCACCTCCTTGGGAACCGTGTCGGCGTCGCCATACACCTGTTGGAGCAGGTGCCCCACGAGGGTGGGCACCTGCTCGCTCTCCTTCTCGACGACCCAGCCGCGCTGCCCCCGGATGCGGCCACCGCGGACGTGGAAGACCTGGACGGCCGCCTCGAGAGGGTCGTCGGCGAGACCGAAGACGTCTGCGTCGGTGGCGTCGCCGAGCACGACGGTCTGCTTCTCGAGAGCTTTCGTCAGGGCCACGATGTCGTCGCGCAGCCGCGCGGCCCGTTCGAAGTCGAGCTCGGCCGCGGCCTCGCGCATCCGGGTCTCGAGGCGCCGGACGAAGCGGCTCGTGTTGCCGGCCATGAAGTCGCAGAACTCCTCGGCGATGGCCCGGTGTTCCTCGGCGGTCACCCGGCCGACGCACGGTGCCGAGCACTTGTCGATGTAGCCGAGCAGGCACGGGCGCCCACTGGCGTGGGCACGGCGGAAGACCCCGCTCGAGCAGGTGCGGACGGGGAAGACCCGCAACAGCAGGTCGAGCGTCTCGCGGATCGCCCACGCATGGCCGTAGGGGCCGAAGTAGCGGGTGCCCTTCCGCTTCGCCCCGCGCATCACCTGCGCCCGGGGGAACTCCTCCCCCATGGTGACCGCGAGGTAGGGATAGGACTTGTCGTCCCGGTACTTGACGTTGAACCGCGGGTCGAACTCCTTGATCCACGAGTACTCGAGCGCGAGGGCCTCGACCTCGGTCCGGACCACCGTCCACTCGACGGAGGCGGCCGTCGTGACCATCGTGGTGGTCCGCGGGTGCAGCGCGGCGACGTCCTGGAAGTACGACGACAGCCGGGGCCGGAGCGACTTGGCCTTGCCGACGTAGATGACCCGGTCGTGCCGGTCGCGGAAGCGGTACACGCCGGGCTCGAGCGGGATCTCGCCCGGTCTGGGACGGTAGGTCGACGGGTCCGGCACACCCCCACTCTAGGTTCTGTCAGGTCGCGGACTCTCCCAGGACGCGGGTCGCGTCACCGCACGGAGATGGTCGACCCGGTGAGGGTGACCGGCAGGGTCGTCAGCCCGCGCGGAGCAGGACCGGCGATGCGCTCGCCGGTCGTCGCGTCGAACGTGCTGCCGTGGCACGGGCAGCGGATGACGTTGTCGACGATGTCGGTGACCTCACACCCCTGGTGCGGGCAGATCGCGTCGAACGCCTTGAACGTCCCTTCGGCGGGCTGCGTGATCACGACCCGGGCGCCGGCGATGACCTTCCCGCCGTCGAGGGGGATCTCGGAGGTCGGTATGCCGCTCACCGGACTCGGGGTGGCATCTCCGCCGCCGCTCGAGGTGGAGCACGCGGCGAGAGCAGCCGCTGCCGCCGCAACCCCCGCGGCCCCGAGGACCACCCGCCGGGTCGACCCCGTCTCGTCCTGCCGGTCCTGCCCGGACGCGAGGCGGTAGGACATGCCGCTGCTCATGCCCACTGCCGCGCCTCTTCCCGCCGCTCCGGGCCTTCCTCGCTGGCGCTCGGTCGGGTCCTCGGTCTGTCGTCGACAAGACACCTCGCTCGTTTCCTCACGTCGGTCGGCGCTCATGCACTCGCCTTCCGGTTGGTGGACCGGGCCGACGGGCGGGTCGACGAGCCGGCCTTGCGCGCCCCGGACCGGGCCGCCCGCTCGGGAGACCGAGCCGTACGGGCGAGGATCGGGGCGAGGAAGCGGCCCGTGTGGCTCGCCTCGATCGCGGCGACGTCCTCGGGCGTGCCGGTCGCGACCACCGTGCCGCCGCGGGAGCCGCCCTCGGGCCCGAGGTCGATGATCCAGTCGGCGTTCTTGATGACGTCGAGGTTGTGCTCGATGACGATGACGGTGTTGCCCTTGTCGACCAAGCCCTGGAGCACCGCCAGGAGCTTGCGGATGTCCTCGAAGTGCAGGCCGGTCGTCGGCTCGTCCAGGACGTAGACGGTGCGTCCGGAGGAGCGCTTCTGCAGCTCGCTCGAGAGCTTGACGCGCTGCGCCTCCCCGCCGGAGAGGGTCGGCGCCGGCTGGCCGAGCCGGACATAGCCGAGCCCGACGTCGTTGAGGGTGCTCAGGTGTCGCGAGATCGCGGGCACGGCCTCGAAGAACTCGGCCGCCTCCTCGATGGGCATGTCGAGGACATCGGCGATCGTCCGGCCCTTGAAGTGGACCTCGAGCGTCTCGCGGTTGTAGCGGGCGCCGTGGCACTCCTCGCAGGGGACGTAGACGTCGGGCAGGAAGTTCATCTCGATCTTGATCGTGCC